>NZGD01000182.1 GCA_002690925.1 Rhodopirellula sp. | reverse complement strand
GACCGAATGTGAGTGGGCGGGCGCGGACGTGAGAATGAAGACAGCGGTCGACCGCATCACCGAAACCGACAGCGGCTACCGCTTGCGCGTCGGCTCCGGTGACCTCACCTGTGAATCCCTGGTGATCGCCACCGGAGGCCTGTCGATTCCTACCATGGGCGCCACAGCGTTTGGCTACCGGGTAGCCGAGCAGTTCGGCCTGGAAATCCTTCCTACCCGCGCTGGTCTGGTGCCCTTTACCCTGCAGCCGGAATTGAAAGAACAGCTCGCACCATTGTCCGGTGTCAGCTGCCCTGTCGATGTCCAATGCCACGACCAGCACTTCCGGGAACCCATGCTGGTCACCCATCGCGGGCTCAGCGGCCCGGCCATGCTCCAGATTTCCAGTTTCTGGGAGCCGGGCGACAGCCTGGCCGTCAACCTGCTGCCGGCCTGTCAGATCAAGGACGACCTTTTGGACCTGCGGAAAACCCGGCCACAATCCACCGTTGGGCACTACCTGGCCCAGCACCTGCCAAAACGGTTTGCCCAGGCCTTTAACGAACTACACGGCTGGACCGGCCCGTTGCAGGGCTACAAGAACAGCGATATTGAACAGGTTGCCGACGTTCTGGGCCAATGGTCGATCAAGCCGGCTGGAACCGAAGGCTACCGAACGGCAGAGGTTACCCTTGGTGGCGTCGATACGCGCCAGCTGTCATCCAAGACCATGGCGGTGCTGGAACGTCCAAACCTGTATTTTATCGGTGAGGTAGTGGATGTCACCGGACACCTCGGTGGGCACAACTTCCAGTGGGCCTGGGCATCGGGTGTGGCGGCCGGCAGCAGCGCCTGACCGTTGGCCTAGAATAATTCAGATTGAGACAATCGTAATTGTTTTGAGACAAACCAGAAGAATCCATAATTGTTTTTGGACAATTCCGAGGGCCAGATTCGAGGCGGAAAGGTTTTAAGGCACACAAAGTAACTTTGCGTTATCGACCTTGGCCGATCAGCGCTTCGACCAAGTCGTCGTAGTCGATACCCAAAATGCTGTCATAATCGACGTAAAATCCAGATCGCTTGTAGTGTGCATCCGAAATGTAAACGAAGTCCTGTCTTGATGTGACCTCTCGATCCCACCTCGATAGGAACCACTCTCCAAATTCGAGACACCCTGAAGCAACATGAATGGATCTGAGCCCGCGATTCGGTCTTAGGGATCGCAGAAATTCATCGTGCAACTCTGATAGGCGTTTCAACTTCGTCGAGTCATTAGGCTCATCCATTAATTCTTCCCCCTTTTGGCTAAAGTAAAGCGCCAAATTCAACAAACACATCAAAATTTTCTGGACAACAGAAAGCGCATATTCCAAAAAGAAATATAAAACGTAAATCAAAATAGATTAATCTTTTAAAAAGAAAAATAACCATCAAAACTAATAGAAATAATACAAACACTTAACACACAAATATTTTGTTGTTAAATATTAAATTTTTACTTATTAAAAACAAAATTAATCAACACCTTATAATTAAATATTCTTTCCTAAAAATAATTTATTACTGATATCATCCTGAAAAATTTAATTGGGTGAATCATGAAGAAAAGGCGAGACATCAAACATAGCGACAGAGACAGATGGGTAAAAAACTGGCAAACAGACTGGAACAAAGGCAAGTATAACCCATTCATCAGAACGGAGGATGTTCCGTCATTTGGAACAAAACACAGGTGCAAAGGCATCAAGTCTAATCGTGTTCATCACTTTCTATCAGCTAATGAATACAGCTTATTCGTAAATCTGGAATTTAACCCAGGTGTTATTTCAATATACGAACAGTTCCCCATGCTTCCTTTAAGTATGACTAAAGAAATTGCTAAAGAGTTGAAAATTAATCACCCACGGTATACACGTACAACCACAGATATAGTCCTCACCACTGACTTTTTTATCCAACTTAATAACGGCGAATGGGAAGCATATTCGGTTAAGCCAATGAAGGCCTTGGAGCATGATCGTACCATACAGAAACAGGCCATAGAGAAGGCCTATTGGGAATTACAGGGCATTAAGTGGCACATCGTCCTAGACAGCCAGCTTAAAACGACTGCCTGTATGAATCTCAGCCTTCTACGACATTATGCTGAAAGTTCAGTTACAAATTCCGTTTCGATACCTTCTTGGATTAAAATTTTTCAATCCGAAATTCTCGAAAAAAAGAACAGAAGCACATCAGAAGCCTTAGAAGAAACGTCGAGAAGGTTAAAAATAGATTATAAACTATCATCATCGATATTATTTCACTGCCTTTGGCATCGAATCATAGCTGTCAATCTAAATATACCAATCCATCTTGAAAAAACTCCCATCGACCTAGGCATTGTCATAAATGCTTAGTGTAAACACGTTGCTATTGCCTTTGGAAGACATTAGTAGAAGCCCGATATCTGAAACTATGGCAGTGGTGTTCAGTGATTATGGCACGAACCGCATATTTCTTATCAATTACACAGGAAAGCCAAGAAAGCCATGCGCCTTCCCATTAACAACAGTTTTTATTTGGATTGAAGGCGGACTCATTACAGCGGCAGAAATGGAGTTACCATCATTTCGTTTACTTCCTGATAACCAACAAACCCCAAAAGCAATTCAAAGACGTGACGAAAAATTCAGTGCGATAGCTCCTATTATCGAAAACCTTGAGGAGTTCCTGATACCAAATTATGGTTCAAAGCTCGTTTCCCAAGCGGCAGAAGCCTCCGGAGTGAGGCGCTCCCAAATATACACATGGATCTACCTTTTCCTTCAACTCGGGCAGACAAAGAACGCGCTCCTGCCGGATAACAGGAATCGAAAAGGCAATAAGCGGAAGCTATCCGGAGTCCGTTTGGGTCGCAAACCTAAGTCTCCGAAAGCTCCATACAAACATAAAACGCCGGAAGACGAGCGCAACCTCGAGAGAGTACTTAAGAAGCATTACCTTATCCCGGGAGGCCTACCTCTCACCAAAGTTTACGAACGTTTTAAGGCCCTGCATTTCTCAGGCTGCATGCGAGTTCAACCAGACGGTGAGGTTGTGTATGAAATTTTGCCTGGCCAAAGTTACCCATCCATGTCCCAGTTTAGGAGCTGGACGAAATCCTACAAAAAGGAAAAAGGAATCAACGCTCGAAGGATACGAATGGGGAGCAGCAAATACGACAAAGACCTCAAGGGTAGATCCGGCGATATAGTTGTGCCTAATGGACCAGGCGAAATTTATCAAATTGACGCCACTCCGGGTGACATCTATCTCGTGTCTCAACTCGATAAACTGCGGACCTTAATTGTGGGAAGGCCCACCATCTACTCTGTAGTGGATGTCTTCTCAGAAGCCATAGTAGGTATTTACGTTTCTCTCTTTTCCAGCTCATTTGATGCAATGCGGCTTGCACTATTCAATGCTTTCCGCTCAAAAGTTTCGTTTGCAAGAGAATTCGGGCTCACCATCACTGAAAGTGACTGGCCTATGGCAGTACCTTGCCTGAAACTATTTGGCGACAATGCCGAACTTACCTCCAGGCGTTCGGAGAGTCTAATCGAAGATTTGGGTATAACAGTACAGTTTGGTCGCGCCTATCGTGGCGATGATAAAGGGCTGGTGGAAAAATCTTTCGACCACTTCAACAACAACCTTCTCTCCGGCCTGCCCGGATTTGTCAAAAAGGATTATAAAACCAGGGGCGCAAAAGATCCTAAGCTTGATGCGGTCCTTACTCTCCCGGAACTATATCGCCGATTAATCCCATACGTTATTCATCACAACAACTTTGAGAAATGCTCATCTCGGTTGTTCACTCAGGAAATGACAATTGACGAAGTTCCATTCCATAGAAGAGATGTTTGGAACTGGGGCGTAAAACATCGACCTTTCTCGGGCAAAAAGCTTTCGGAAGAACAGCTCTATCTGAACCTTCTAGAGAAAGGCGAGGCATCGGTACATCGCGAAGGAGTTTACTTCAACCAGCTTTGGTACTCCTGCCAATGGACCTTAGTGAACGGTCATCAAGATCAAAGCGTGAATCGGAATCGGACCAAAAAGTTTGATATTCGATTTATGCGTCATAGTGCCGATCGAATTTTTTTGTGCACTCCTGACGGCCTACAGATTGCTTTTCTAAAGCACGGCTCCTCCCGATTCCAAGGTTGTTCTTTCGACGAAGTGGAAGTTCAGCTAAGCCGCGAGCACACCAAGGAGCTTGAACAGGCACCAGAGGTGCTTGCCTCAGAACTGTCACTCCTCGAAAACACCAAACGGCTCGTCAAGAATGCTCAGTCTGAGCAAGTCAGGTTGCCTGTTTCAGAAATCAAGACGCAATCAATAACCGAGAATCGCGGGCTCGACATTGAACACGAACAGCAGCAGGAACGCGAGCGGCTGCAACGTTACACAAATTCACAGCATGGCATTGCTGAACAGCCAGACATCGCACATGGCACTGGGGACCATTCCAAGCGCAACACCGCACACCAACATGCAATGAATAACCTTTTCGGGAGCACCGATGACAACGATAACTAAAGCAGAATACGAACCTCAGCGTTTGGAAGAAAACCAGGGCAACCCACTCATTGAAGCGATTCCGAAAAGGCTCTCGCCCGACCGGCTCATTCATGCGGTCGCCAGACGACCAGGTTTCAAGCCTGCTCAGCGCGATTGGGACGATTTCGACCGTGAACTTCTCATAAAACGTTTGGAGCGCTGCGTAGTTCCGCTCTCGGTTTACCAAGACATCTACGCAACCATGTACACAACGTTGATTGCTGGGTATCAGGACAGAAACCCAATGCTACCTGCGTCGCGGGAATGGCTTTATGGAGTAACACAAAACGTTCAGATCAATAGCAAAACCACTGCGGACTCAATACTCATAACCGGTTTGTCTGGAGCAGGGAAAAGCACGCTCATAAACAGTATCTTGTCGTGCTTCCCCCAGATCATTGAGCATGAAAACTATAACGACGAGCCCTATCTACAGAAGCAAGTTGTGTATTTAAAAATCGAGATTCCACCGGATGCCGTTCGAAAGGCATTATGTTTGAGTTTTTTTTCTGCCTTAGATGAGGCGCTTGGAATCGGCTACTACGTACAGTATGCCAGCAGTCGAAAGAGCATTAGCGAGCTGGAAACTGCCATCCATCAGATCTGTGCAAGTCATTGCGTCGGAATGATTATTATAGATGAGTTTCAGAACCTTAACGTTGCGAAGGCTGGAGGTGAAGAAGTTATACTCCAGTTCTTCGACTCGATAACCAACAACGCAAAAATCCCAATCATTAAGGTCGGCACACCAGCAGCTCTGCGACTTTTCAGCGCCAAATTCAGGTCGGGGAGACGCGCGGGAAGCGCTGGTTTCTACGAACTGGGCCAGCTCAAGAATGACGAACAAGATTGGAAGACTCTTGTCCGTGCAGCCTGGACATACCAATGGGTGAAAAACCCAAAGAGACTAGACCAGAAACTCGAGAGTACACTTTACGAGCTTTCACAAGGGATCCCGTTCTGCCTGTTTAAGCTCATGCAGCTCGCAAACCTTGAAGCAATCTCATCCGGAGTCGAATCCATTTCAGCATCAACCCTAAGAAGCGTCTACACGCAACACTTCGGATTATTGAGGCACGCATTGTCTGCACTGCGGAAGGGGAATCCAAGGCAATATGAGGACCTGCTGCCAGTTTCCGTTTGGCTCGAGGGCGGAAGCAGTTCTGTGCCAATCGGGCACCTGATAAATCTGGCGAAATCCGAAGATTTCCGCGGAGATGCGGCCAAAAGGGTCAAAAACCATGTTGATGATGCCATCGCTGAGGCTGGACTGTCAGCAAGCCAGAAACGGCAGCTTTTCAAGATCAAAGAAAATCTCGAAGCAAAGTTAGCAGAAGGCAAAGGCGCGGAGTTTCTTGGTGGAGAGGCCGAATAGCATGGTCTCGTTTTTCCCCGCTCTGATGCCCGACGAACACTTGTTCTCAATTTTTGCTCGATATCATCAAATTGCAGGCAACTCGACAATCGATCGGACGAAAGAACAGCTTGGATTGGCGGCAGGCCCCATGAAGCCGCAGGACATTTCCAACCAAACCTTTCATACAGCGCTCAAGACTGCCGCGACCTTGCTCAGGCAACCTCTGAGCAAGGTCGCTCGGGACCATACGCTCGTTCCATTCCTGAGGCTATCCCTGCCATTAAGAACCCAAGACCAGCTCCGCAAAGCGTGGGAAAACGATCAACCTTCCATTCCTGCCCCCAAGACTCTCATGAATGACCGAATGCTCACATTCGACAAGTCTTGGAGGTTCTGCACCGAATGCATCAAGACGGACATACAACAAGTGGGCTTCGGTTACTGGCACCTGAGTCATCAAATCCCATCAATCATGCAATGCATAATCCATCAGGCACCGCTACTAAGCTCTGGGCTAAAAACCCTAAACGATTTCCAGCTACCTCGAGATGCCAATGAAAGCTCTGTCCGAGGCAGTGCCACTTTGATCGAGAATCGCTGGGAATGCTGGCTGATGGAATTATTCGCGAGCTGCCAGGCGTCTGGCATCTGGGTCGGCCTTGAGGTTCTTAAAGCAACCTTCGAAAACGTCTGGGGAGTACCGAGAAAGCCCGGATGGGCAAGAGCCCAAAGGTACCAGGAAATCCTCGGTCACGTAGAAGACGTCGCGGGCATACCGCTACTGGAGACAATCTTCGAATTCTATCAGGGCGACCGATTGACCTACCGGGGTAGAGCGCGACCAAACTTCATTCGAACAACCTTTGAATCAACGGATCCCAAAATCCGGCATCCAATTTATTACCTTCTACCGATCTGGGCGGCGGGCCTGTCGCCGCACCCCTCAGAATGGACGCGCGAGCTTTAACATTGTGACCAGCTCAATACATATCCAGCCATTTCCAGGAGAGACTGTTTACAGCCTGGTTAGCCGATACCACCTCCTCTCAGCGAACGCGAACGAGTCCGCATCATACTCAGCGCTGTATTCCTCCAATAGGGCCAGGATCAACGCCTATTTACCGTCACAACTAGAGAGGACCGGGCATTACTTCGGACTGCCCCCTGAGGCCTTACTCTGGAACCACACGCTGTATCCTCTATTTGCGAGCTTCATAACCCCAAGAAGGGCTCAGGAACTAAAACGTGCGATGTTTCTGAATTTTGGCAGCCATGTAGGCGAAAAGGCGGGGCTCCCTCAGTCGAAGCTCAAGTTCACAACCGGCCATAAGCATTGCCCGATGTGCTTGGCCGAGGACTTGGAGCATGTAGGCGTTGGATACTTCCGCAACAGCCATCAACTGCCCGGCCTCAATGCCTGCCCCACCCATGCATCACAATTATTTTGTACCGCCATAAGTGACTTCTCGCTAGATCGTTCACTGATTCTACCTCGCTCCGACCTGGACGCACTTCCCGCTGACAACGCCTCGGTGAAGCTTTCCCGTTTTGGCGCTTCCGTGGTCCAGCAACTACAAACCCGGTATCGGTTTCCCGATTATCGAAGGGCCTACCGAATTCAGCTGAACAAAAAAGGCCTGTTAACCAAAAACGGCAATGTGCGAATCAGAAATGTGGTACCGGCTTTAAAAGCTCACTGGGCTTCACTTGAAAAGCTTTACTCCCATCAGTTCGAGTGCCAAGACCAACTGCTTACATTCGAGTTCGTCGGTCCCCTGCTGCGCGCAAAGACACATTACCCAACACACCCCCTCAAACATCTGCTTTTCGCAGAATGGCTGTTCGATGGGGATGCTAATCTGTTTTGGGACGCCGACGAAGAAGAACAGCTCATCCTCCCTGGCTTTGGAGTGCCAAATGTTGGAAACAAACACACCCACAAAAATGATTTTTTCAGCAAGCGGGAGACACGCCGACGCTCGATCCGTGACTATATGGACGAACATCCATTCGCGATCCGGAAAGACATCAAAGCGGCGAGGAATGCGGACTTTTTTTGGCTTTACCACAATGACAGGGATTGGCTAGAGCAGCAGTTGCCGTTACCTATGCCACCGCAACGTCCAAAAAAGGACTGGCATGCTCTCGATGAAAAAGTATGCAAAACGGTTAAAGAGCAAACACTTCTACTATCGGAGCCAATATCCGTTTCAGAGCTAGACATTTTGCTTGGTGGGCATCGCTGGCTCACCAAGTTTCTCGGAAACCTGCCAAAAACTCATAGGCTCATTCAGGACCAGCTCGCCAAGGGAACTCTCAAGAAAGTGGGTCAACCGAAATAAACCTGAAGATCAAGCAGTGCGGTGACAGAAAACATTACTTGTTGAAATTATCTCGAAAGTTGGAGAAGATTCCGGCTGCGAGGTTGACGCATGCTGCCCACTTTAGCGAACCCGGACGGGACAACCCTTACCATACTTATCTTACGCTCTGATTTTCTCCGCGAATCATGGCAGTGGGCACCATAGCTTTCGCTAACAGAGGAAATACTCATGAGTGTAACGACCGTTGTTTCGTCTAAAACCGTTCAACAGCTCAAACAAATAGCCAAGCAATACAAGCGCCGCCTATCGATCACCCATACGGAGGCATTGGAACTCGCCGCTCAGAAAGCAGGTTTTGCAAACTGGCATCAGGCCACGCAGGCCAACGTTCTTCTTCAACCCGCAGAAAAGGCCCTGAAGTCCGGCGCAATCATCGGCATGGATATGAAGGACGGAATGGACTCTTTCGACTCAGTCACTGAGGACGGGACGTTCATCTACGACGAGTTTCTTCCCATGGTCTGCGCCCAATCTTTTCGAAAGATGATGTGGTCGGGCCCAGACCCAGATGATGAACTTGGTCGGCTTCCATCTGAGACCATGACAGAAGACGAGTTCGAAGAATGGTTCCATACCAACCTTCACGACAACATGTATTTCCGCCTGAGTGAAAAGGTCTCCGTCGAATCACTGGATCAGGTACTCAAACTACTTGATGAGAGATCGTTCTGGCCTGCGTTTTACGTGTGGTTCCAAGGCAAGCTCTACGAGTTTGAAAAAGGCTACGAGGATCCGCTTCCTGTTTTCGAAAGCTAAATAGCCCTCCAATGCTTGGCGGCAACTCTCTGCCGCCAAGCTATGAATTCGCAAGGACATCGAAATGGCAATTCCAACCGCCACCTATGAAGAAGCCTATGAAGAACTTTCCTCAACCATTGAATGGATTGAAAGCCTCGGGTTGGATCCTAATCGCGGAAGAATCCGTCAATACCACAGAAATCTCGAGCATTGGAAAGATAACTACCTGTCCGCCAATGAGGAGGACGTTCGAAGCGGCTTCGCCGAATTCATCAATGCAATTCAGGATGCAGATGACTTGGTAGCCGTATATCGGAAGTTCCACACCCTGCCACCGAGCCAGCTCGAATCGATCAAAGAGAAGCTCTCCAAGGCGCTCAATGGTCCAGTCAGGAGGCAAGATGAGCAGCCCCGCACCACTATTGCTCGTAACTTTCTATTTGAAGCCCTTGTTGCAGCCCGATTGCATCACCCTGAACTAGGCGTGACGGCAATGCTTGATGCAAAAACCGACACAGGATTCAAGGCTTGGGACAACAGGGTCTGGATTGAATGTAAAAGAATCACCAGTTTCGACAAACTCGAAGCAAATATTCGCGATGCATCCAGGCAGCTTGAAAAGGCTTTCAAGCGAAACCCCGGCAGCGCTCACAAGGGGCTGGTGGCCATCGACATCTCGAAACTTGCGAATGACGGAAGCAAAATCTTAGTCAAACCTGATGAAAACACTCTACGCGCTGATATGGCACGTCGTATCGAAAACTTCATCAAACAGCAAAGACACCAATGGGAGAAGGTTTATAGAGAACGAGACAAAAGGATTATGGGAACACTGGTTCGGCTCTCGACAATGGCCAACGTCGAAGAAAAGAACCTGCCGACGGTTGCCACTGAGTGGATCATAAACCCCAGGGATCGTCTGCCCGAAGCAAATCAAAACTTCCTTCAGCAACTTGCGTCAACGCTGGACTCTGCATAACCCTTAACGTCCGAAATCCACTAAGGGCACTCTGCAAGCCACCTTTCTGCCCTCCGGATTTGCTACCATCTCCCACAAGAAAAACACAGAATGAGAGCACCCCAAGCCAATTGCTCTCTCCTCCGATTCGAGCAGTAACGGACTATTGAGCCAGCATGACACTGATCAACCTAAAAGATCTCGAAGCCCACCTTTGGCACGCCGCGCACATCATCACCGGACCCATCGACGCTTCTGACTACAAGACCTACATCTTCCCGATTCTGTTCTTCAAACGGATCTGTGACGTCTACGACGAAGAGTTCGCCGACGCCATGGAAAAGGTTGGAGACAGAGACCTGGCCGCCCGGAGCATGTTCCACCGCATTCAGATTCCACCTGAGTGCCACTGGCTGCATGTATTTGAACAAACCCAAGACATCGGTCAGGCGCTCAAGGACGCCTTTCGCGGGATTGAGCTGGCGAACGACAAGCTCCATGGGATATTCGGGGATGCGAGCTGGACCAACAAAGACCGTCTGCCAGATGAATTGCTGGCCACCCTGCTGAACCACTTCAACCAGGTAAATCTTGGTGTCCGCAGCGTACGTGATGATGACATGGGGCGCGCATACGAATACCTGATTAAGCGGTTTGCCGACAAAGCCAACAAGAAAGCTGGGGAGTTCTATACGCCACGGACCATTGTCAGGCTAATGGTGAATATCCTTGATCCCAAGGCAGGAGAGAGTGTTTACGATCCAGCTTGTGGCACAGGGGGCATGCTACTCGAAACCATTCACCACGTCCGTGAGAATGGCGGAGACCCGCGTTTGCTCAGGATTAAGGGACAGGAGAAAAACCTGACCACCGAGGCCATCGCGAGGATGAACCTATTCCTACACGGACAGGAAGACTTCGAAATCGTGCGAGGCGATACACTGCGGCAACCCAAATTCTTGATTAATGACCGACTGGAAACATTCGATTGCGTTATCGCCAACCCTCCTTTCAGTCTCAAAGAGTGGGGTCAAAACCTCTGGTCGAGCGACCCTTACGACCGAAATGCATACGGACTAGCTCCGAAAACCAATGGTGATTTTGCTTGGGTTCAGCATATGTTTGCTTCCCTCAACGACCAAGGTCGCATGGCCGTTGTCCTACCACATGGAGTTTTGTTCCGAGGAGGAGCAGAAGGAAAGATCCGAACGAAACTTCTGCAAGAAAGCAGAATCGAGGCCATTATCGGCGTTGCACCCAATCTGTTTTACGGCACCGGTATACCTGCCTGCATTCTTGTGCTGCGCAAACAACGCCCAGCTGATCATCAGGAACATGTGCTGGTCATTAACGCAGAAGAAATTTTCACCAAGGGCCGAGCACAGAACACCTTATCAAACGCTCAAGCCGACCAAATCTTTGATATCTATAGCAATCAAGAGGTCTCTGGCCCCGCTGGGCAACCAGTTGAAGGCGAGGCTCGCTGGGTTCCTCTGTCTGAAATTGCCGAGAACGACTTCAATCTGAACATTGCGCGATACGTTCAAAAGCCTCTTGAGGAAGAGTCCATCTCTGTCGAGGAAGCTTTGAAGGATTTTCAGGAAAAACTGACTGCCCTGGAAAAAGCGGAGCAGGAGCTTGAGGAACTATTGGTAAAGGAGGGCTTTGAGCTATGAACAAACGACAGTTGGAAGAACTTCTCTGGGGCGCTGCCGAGTTCCTACGTGGCCAGATCGATGCGTCTGACTACAAGCAGTATATTTTCCCTCTGCTTTTCTACAAACGCCTTTCGGACGTCTACCTAGACGAGTATACCGAGGCATTAGAGCTAAGTGACGGCGACGCTCACTACGCCACGATGCCCATGTTCCACCGATTTGATATTCCTGAAGAGGCACGATGGGAAAGGGTCCGCAATACCAGCAAAAATATCGGCGAAGCTATCCAGAGCGCCCTCAGGCTCATCGAAGCCAAGAACGAGAGACTGCACGGCGTATTCGGTGATGCCCAGTGGACGAACAAAGAGCGCCTGCCTGACCACCTTATCGCGGATCTGATCCAGCATTTCAGCAAAATTCCGCTGGGTATTAAATCGGTCAATCAGGACGACCTGGGTGAGGCCTATGAATATCTGATCAAGAAATTTGCAGACGATTCAGGCCACACTGCTGCCGAATTCTACACGAACCGAACCGTAGTCCACCTGATGACGAGGATTATGGGTCTGAAGCCAGGTGAGACCGCTTACGACCCGACCTGTGGTACTGGAGGCATGCTGTTAAACGCAGTTATGGACCTTCGAGCCCAGGGCGAAGAATGGCGATCAGTAAAACTCTACGGCCAGGAAGTAAACCTGCTCACCTCCGCCATCGCCCGCATGAACATGTTCCTCCATGACATTGAGGAATTTGACGTTCTACGCGGTGATACGCTCGGCGATCCCAAGTTTGTAGAGAACGATCAGCTCAAACAGTTTGATGTCATTTTTGCGAACCCACCCTACTCCATCAAAAAATGGAACCGTGACAAATTTTCCGCAGACCCGTATGGCCGTAATCTCTACGGAGTGCCTCCTCAGGGCTGTGCCGACTACGCTTTTTTCACCCACATAATCAGAAGCCTAAAACCGGACACCGGTCGTGCTGCCATGCTCTGGCCACATGGCGTACTGTTCCGGGACTCAGAGCAAGCCATACGCAAACAGGTAATTGAGTCGGATATTATCGAAGCGGTTATCGGATTAGGGCCCAACCTCTTCTATAACTCGCCGATGGAGTCCTGTGTAGTGATTCTTAATTGCAACAAGCCTTCTGATCGGAAAGACAGGATATTGTTTATCAATGGTGTAGAGCTTGTAACCAGAGAGCGTGCTCATAGCCACTTGTCAGAACATGACCTCAAGCGATTAATCAATGCTTACCAACTTCCAACGAGTAATAGTGACATCGCCGCACTTGTTCCCAAAGAATCTATCCGAGAAAACCTTTACAACCTCTCTGTTCCCCTTTATGTAGGGACGCAAATATCAGATGAAGAACTAGACCTTGAACACGTAATTGAGTCGTGGAAGGTAAGCCGGATTAGAATTAAAAAATACTCTAATAAATTACTTTCCGAAGCCCTCAACGTGATCAGAACCTCCGTGAAGTGAGAGCTGAATTAATGAAAAATCGCTATTCAATTGAACTTGGCGACATATGCCGAGAGGTCAAGAAAACTTCAATGAATCCGAAATCTGACGGGTTCGAAAAATATATTGGTTTGGAACATCTTGATTCCGGCTCCCTTAAGATTAATCGCTGGGGCGATATTGGCCATGAGGCAATCTCATTTTCGAGAGTATTTAAAGCCGGTCAAATCCTATTCGGGAAGAGACGCCCCTACCTCAGAAAGGCTGCAATCGCAGATTTTGACGGCGTCTGCTCCGGCGATCTTATCGTCTTAGAACCTATAGGTTCAGAATTAGATTCTCGACTGCTTCCCTTCATTCTTCAATCTGAAGGCGTATGGCGGACGGCAGTTTCAACTTCTACTGGCTCACTTTCTCCCAGAACCAAGTTTTCGCTTCTTAAAAAACATAAGCTATTGATTAATAAAGATGTTGACCAACGAACTATAGTAAATATTCTAGAGAAATCTCACCGAAGCTACGAAAGATATCTCGAGCTGACGGAAGCTGTTGACCGCGTCTTGAAAAATTTATATTTGGAGTTTTTCCCAAATTTTTACGAGCCTGGAAGCAACCAATTATCATTACCGCGGGACTGGACAACTCTTCCACTAGGAGAGCTTCTTCTCGAAAAACCTCAAAGTGGATTCTCAGCAAATGAGATAGCTGGCAGCTCACGATACCATGTACTCAACCTAAATAACTTATCTGTTAATGGCTACACAAGTCGTGGAATTAAGCCCATAACTGAGTCCGACTATGACCCCAAACTCCAGCTTTCAAATGGAGACCTGGTTATCTCCCGGGCCAATACGCACGAATTGGTTGGCCTAGTGGGCATCGTGAAATCGATAAACGAAGGAGTAATCTTCCCTGATACAATGATGCGCCTTCGTGTGAACAATAATATTATCTCAAATGAATACTTAGAATGTTATCTTTTATCACCATATGGTAGACGAGCAATTCAAAGAATTGCCGCAGGAACTAGCGCCAGCATGAAAAAAATTAACAAATCCAATCTTATGAAAATCCAAATTCCTGTGCCCAAGCTGACTGTACAGGATCGAATAGTTTCAATTCTGAAAAACTGCCGGCAGTTAAAATCGGAAAGAGAAATGAATCTGTCAGCCAGGTCTTTACTTAGAAGCAAGATTGTTGAGCAAATAGCGCAGTAGCGGGGTTCAAAATGTTTAGTGAACAAACCGTCACAGAAAACGGAATCACTGACCGCTTGAAAGGATTGAGCGGAGTAAATTGGAATGACTGCCACGGTGAAAGCCTGCCAAAGCGAGCGCAGGATATCTTCGTGGATGAGTGGCTCAAAGACGCGCTTTGTTCGTTGAACCCTGATATTGCTCGGCAGCCCGATTACGCTGATGAGGTGATTTATAAGCTACGGGGCGTGGTACTCGAAGCCCGCCATACCGGTTTGGTGAAGGCCAACGAAAATTTCCAAGAGTGGTTGATGGCTGAGAAGACCCTGCCCTTCGGTGAAAATGGCGACCACATCACCGTCAACCTGATCGATTTCGATAACATTGAAAACAACCACTTTGTCGTGGCTCAGCAGGTACACTATATCGCTGCCACGGAAGTGGTCTTCGATATCGTGCTTTATATCAACGGTATTCCGATGGTCGTGGGTGAAGTGAAAACCGCAACACGCCCGAGTGTCACCTGGCAGGATGGCGCGGCTGACTTCATCGGTGGCAGCAAGCATTACTGGAAGAATGCTGAACCCTTCTTCGTCCCGAATCTCTTGTGCTTCGCCTCCGAAGGTCGGACCTTTGCGTATGGTGCGATAAACGCTGGCCCCAAGGACTGGGGGCCCTGGCATACCACTGAACAGGAAGAAGAGCAGCTCACCGGCATGGCTTCAGTACTTGCCAGTGTTGAAGGATTGTTGAACCCTCGAACGCTCCTTCAGATTCTCGAATCCTTCGCTCTCTTCTCAACCATCAAAACCGGCAAAAAAACGCCACCCAAACGCATCAAGCTGCTTCCTCGTTACCCTCAATTCGAAGCTGCTAAGCACATCGTTGACCGGGTCAAAACCGGTTACCCAAAAAAGGGACTCATCTGGCACTTCCAGGGTTCTGGCAAGTCCCTACTGATGCTTTACGCGGCTCGGATGCTGCGAGCCGACAACCACCTCAAAAACCCCACCGTCCTCGTGGTGGTGGATCGGCGAGATCTCGATAGTCAGATTAACGAAACTTTTGGCGGTGCCGACGTTAAGAACCTCGTTAAAGTCCAAAGCTGCAAGAAACTGGGCGAGCATATTGAGCAGGACAGCCGGGGCATTTTGATTACTACCATCTTTAAGTTCCAGGATGTCGAGATTGATGAAAGTAATCCAAAAGGCCTGAATGATCGGGAAAACATCATTGTGCTTGTGGACGAAGCGCACCGTACACAAGAGGGCTCTCTTGGTGACAAGATGCGTTGGGCGCTGCCGAATGCACACTTCTATGGCCTGACAGGTACGCCGATTTCAAGCATCGAGCGGAACACCTTCAAGCTGTTTGGTGCGGACGAAGATCCTGGCAGGTACATGAACCGCTACAGCTACAAGCAGTCCATCCGCGACGGGGCTACCGTACCGGTGAAATTCGAACCGCGCTTGGCGGAACTTCGCGTCGACAGAGCCTCTATTGACAAGGAGTTTGAGCGACTAGCTGAAGAACACGGGCTGGACAACGACGAAAAAACGGCGCTGTCCACGCGGGCGGGCAAACTGGCAGTCATGTTGAAAGCCCCAAAGCGCATGGAAGCGATAAGCGACGATATCGTTGAGCACTTCACCAGCCACGTGAAGCCAAAAAAACTGAAAGGCATGGTGGTTGTTTACGACCGGGATGCCTGTGTTCAGATGTATTACCTACTTGGTCAGAAGCTTGGTTTTGACGCCGTCGAAGTGGTGATGAACGTTGATCAGGCTCCGATTAAAGCGAAAGGCGGTGGCAAAGATGGGAAGGAAAACAGAGACTGGCGTAAATGGAACAAAGAATTGGAACTGCCGATAACGGAGTCGGACTTCCAGCGTTGGCAGGACATTGACGGAGATGACCAACTACAAAAAGACCTGATTGAGTCCTACAAAGATCCAGAGAACCCTCTCCAGCTTCTCATCGTTACGGCAAAACTTCTCACCGGCTTTGATGCTCCCATTTGCTACTGCATGTACCTGGACAAGCCACTTCGAGACCACACCCTCCTCCAGGCTATGTGCCGTACCAACCGTCTCTACGAAGCAAATGGTATGCGAAAGGAAATGGGCCTGATCATCGACTACCTTGGCGTGTTCGAGAACCTTCGAACTGCCCTCGCTTACAATCCCGACGAGATCGAGGGGGTTGTCGAAGGCATCGAACGCTTTAAGGAAATGCTTCCAGAACAGCTGAAAAAGTGCCTGGCATTTTTCCCTGGAGTGGATCGATCCCTTGAAGGCTTTGAGGGCATCATCGCGGCCCAGGAATGCCTGCCATCCAATGAGAAACGAGACGAATTTGCCGCCGCGTTTGGCGTGCTCAGCAAACTCTGGTCTGCCATTAATCCAGACCCTTTCCTCGCGCCCTACCGCACCGACTACAAGTGGCTTGCTCAAATTTATGAGAGTGTTCGCCCCGTTGGGAAAACCGGCGCTCTGGTCTGGGCCGCGCTCGGGCCTGAAACCATAAAAATGATTCACGAGAACACTGATATCAACCGCATTCGCAAAGATATCGATGAACTTTTGATGGATGAGCACGCCATTTTCACGCTGACTGAAAAGGAGCAAGAAAAACGCGCGCGCAGGCTCGAGATTGATTTGATGGGTCGGCTTCGCGGTAGCGGAAACCCAGAATTCGTCGCGCTCGGCGAGCGCCTAGAGAAGCTCAGGCAGCACTACGAGGCTGGAGTTATTAAGGCCATCGATTGGCTCAAAGGCCTGCTTGATACCGCCAAGGAAACGGTTGAACTTGAGAAGCAGACTGGTGAGCACACGGTCACTGAGGAAAGCAATGTACAGGCGCTCACCAAGCTTTTCATGGAGACAAGGCCTGATCGGACTCCGAAGGTAATTCAGGATGTTGTGGAACAGATCGACAAGATCGTCAAAGTGACCCGATTCGATGGTTGGCAGAACTCTGCGAGCGGACCGAGGGAGATCCAGAAAGCTTTGATGTTGACGTTAGTTCAGTTTGGGCTTGGCAAGGATAAAGAGCTATTCAACAAAGCCTATGAGTACATCAAAGGCCACTACTGAAACTCTCGAACAGTTTCTTCACACTGCCGTTATACGCCAAAAATAAAAATGACGTATAACCGAAAATAAAAATTTACATTCAATGACTTAGACAAAATTATTGATCTTAGAGCAAAAAAGCCATTTAAAGCTGGACTAACCTCAGTGCAGAGACACACCCAGCGCCAATGATAAGCTTTTGGCGCAACCCCAAAACATGGAACGATGCGGAATGAGCGAGCATCAATATTACGAAGTGGACTTTGAAGCAAAATTCGAAGGCGAAAATTGCCCAGTAGTTGTGCTTGAGGGTCCGATACCAGCCCGGCTGAAGGGCCTCTCACTAATCGGGGAAGACCTTAAGCAGGTCAATGAAATCCTTGGTGAGTTGGTAACTGACGAGACTGCCTCGGTGTCAAAACAAAAAGGTCTTTTATTTGGAGCCCTCGCACTGTACGGCAAATGCTTTACTCAGGCCAAAGGCAGAGGGACCCAACTCAACGCTGAAAGCTTTTTCAAAAAAGCGCCCATTGAAATCCAGGAACGTCACAAATGGATGATGCGACTCAGGCACCAGTTCGTCGCTCACGGTGGAGATGCTCAAGAAGAGCAACTGAAACTCTTCTTGGTTTTAAGTCCCAATGAATCCAAGAAAAAAGTACTCAACCTTATTGGACATGGCGCATCTGCTCATAATCTTGAGGAACACCTGATAAAGCAATGTCGAGAGACTGTGGATTTCGCTATTCAGAAGGTCTCGAAGCAAATCAACGAGCTTCAAAACAAGCTTCTTAAGCTTTTCGAAGGAGAAGGTTTGGATTGGGCATACCAAAATTCGATTAAGCGCTCAGATCTATGATGAAGCTTTTCAATCCCAAGCAAACAGATTTCAGGGTCCTTCATGAACCAAACGGAAATTGATGTAAAGTTCCACGACGCCACTGGACAGCTTTTTGAATTCCAGGGCATCCGCGCCCTCCAAGAATTTCTTAGAAAGGAACAAGAGTTCTGGGTGGAGCAAACACGTCTCGTCGACTCAGTAGGTAGCGCCAAAGGAAAACAAAACAAGCATACTTTCCTCTCTTCCAATAAACAGCTGCAACCAATCGTTCAGATGATTGATGGCTGGCTCCCGCAGCTTGATTCTTGGAATTCTGACAAATGGACACAAGAAGTCAGAAACCTTAAACAACAAGTCCAAAATCTGAAGCCACAATGGTTCTGGAGTGGTCATCCGGCATGTGACCAGTTCATCGCCCTTCAAAAGGAATACGGTGCCGATGCAGCAGATGCGTTTTTCGCAATAGTGTTCCAATCTAGTGTTAAAGCGACCTCTCGCGAGGCTTTCATTGGCTCTCTGGTTGGATACGAGTTTTTCTTCCAGGATTCTGATCTGCTAAGACGCCGAAAATCTGAAAAAGCTGCCTTTTCACGTCTTAGAGATAGCCTCTCCAAATCTGAGAAAAGCCTTATTGATGAAGTCGAATCTTTTAAAGCCGATTTTTCTGAATGGGATAGAGAGACCCGAGCCAGGACTGAAAGACTTTACGATCTCAACAAAAGGATCGGCGAGCGCAGGCTCCGACAACACGACAAATCCTTTGAAGAACACCTTCACAACTGGAACGAGAGCATCGCTGATCTTGAGTCGACGTATGAGGAAAAGCTCAAGCTTGAGAAGCCAGCCCAATACTGGAAGAGGGCTGCGGACAAATATCGCACTCAAGGTCGATGGTGGGCGGCAATTCTTCTCATAGCCCTATCAGCCGGTCTTCTCGCAATAGGCGCGTTTTTTCTGTCCTGGCTGGAAGGTCAACAAATAGGCGTGTCTTTGAGCACTCTTCAGGGTATAGCAATTTTCGGGACGTTCGGCGCAGTGTTCGCGTTT
>NZGD01000181.1 GCA_002690925.1 Rhodopirellula sp. | reverse complement strand
TCCTGAGCGCAACCCAAATTACTGATTAGCAACGCCTGGCGTTCCGCTGGAACTGCTGCTGGGCAACCGAGGTGCTGCGAGATTCTGCAACCAATCCCGATTGATCTTCGTAGCCCAAGCTCCGGGCGAGTGATGTGGCTCGATTTCGGTAATTTGCACGTTTGGTCGCGGACCTGGAACATCAATGCGGCTGATAGCTTCACGTACCGCGGCGACTCGCGCAGTTGTCTCGCGTTCACTACCCCCACGCAACACAAATACTGTACGCCGCGACTGGGGCGATTGAGTAGCGATCCAGTGGATGCGTTTGTTCCCTGATGCCATCAACGCACCGTCTTCTGGGCGGAACAACTCATGCCCAATCGTGTTGTGCATTCTCCATCCGTTGGCTTTCATTGCCTCGAACGGTGCAACCACATTCATCGCATCAGCCTCGTTAAACGGGGCAGGCCATGCATTGTTGCGATGGTACCCAACACGCAACTTGTGCCAAAAGTGATTCCAATCAGCAGAAGCGGATGTGGCAGTCGTTGCAAGAGCCGCCACTGCAATGACCATTCGGGTCAACTTGGTGTTGAGTGTCATGACAGGCAGTTCCTTCCGCCTCGCTCGAGGGCAGACAGTGACGTCTGCGGTAAAATGGGATGAGATTCTGGCAACACATCAACGAATCAGCCAGCAATAGGTGACATCGGACACTGCACCACATTGACTGCTCAAACGCTCACAGCATCCTTTCATTCGGCAAAACCGGAAAAGTTTAATCCTCAAACGGCGTGACTGTCAGCAATTCACCCAACACGCCAATCTCGTCGCCCAAGACCAATTGTTTGCGCCGCCGTGTCTCAACACTTCCATTGACTGTCACATCCCCAGCCTGAATGTACATTTTGGCTTCACCACCCGTCCCAACCAGACCGCTCCGTTTGATAAAGTCATCAAGACGTATCACGGATTTATCAGGTTGCTTAGTCATATAAATCGTCCTCATTGCAACTCTGGCACACGGTCAAAAATGTCTCGGTTTTTATTTGAGAAACAATCGTATCTGCGACGCTCTCAAGATCAAAGCGACAATATTGGAAGAAGCACAAAAAACCGCGTCCAAATTGACCTGCGAGGCGGCCTTTTGTTGCTTGCTCGCCCACCACTTCGACGCAAAGCTGAACTCTATCGATGAGCATCAAAGTACACCAAATTGATTTTCACCGACTCGACATGCAGACACGATTTCCGTTTCGGTACGGTATCGCAAGCATGAGCGAAGTTCCCCATCTATTTGTACGTATGCATGTAGAAATTGATAATCAAATGTGGCAGGGCACGTCATCAGAAGGGTTACCACCAAAGTGGTTCACCAAGAATTCTGAAACTGATTTTATGACTGATGACTTACCTGAAATGCTGACAGTTATCAGACAGGCAGCGCATTTTGCAAGGACAGGAGATTTACACCGCGATTTTTTCTCGTGGTGGATGGATCTCTCTGAGCAACAGTTAGCTTGGGCAGCTGAAAATGGAACACCACCTTTGCTGGCCAATCTCGGTGTCAGCCTAATGGAACGTGCTGCATTGGATGCTACCTGCCGACAACAAAAATCATCCTTTTCTTCCGTCCTGCGCGAAAATCGGCTCGGCATTGACTTATCTGCAATCCGCAGTCACTTGGCCGGAATGAGACCCTCGGACATTTTGCCAACGCAACCACGCAGCCGTGTGCAGCTTCGGCACACCGTGGGTCTTGGTGATCCCCTGACTGACTTGGACATACCTAACGATGAAAAGCTGGAAGATAATCTGCCGCACTCCCTGACGAGCAGCATTGATCGTTATGGGCTTCGTTATTTCAAGATCAAGCTGTCAGGAAATCTGGAAGCCGACCTACCTCGGATGCAAGTACTATCCCAGCTGTTACGAGAGCGGGTTGGTGATTCGATGCGATTCACGTTGGATGGCAATGAGCAATACGCAACAATGGCAAAATTTCATGACCATTGGCAGGAACTGAATGGCGACGCATCTATTCGACGCATGGTGGACGATTCCTTACTATTCGTTGAACAACCCGTGCATCGCGATGCTGCGTTGCTGCCTGAAGTGAAAGAGACGTTCTTGGATTGGCAGGACGCTCCCCCTGTAATCATCGATGAATCTGATGCAGACATCGATTCACTGCCGACCGCACTGAAGCTCGGCTATGCAGGTACGAGTCACAAAAACTGCAAGGGAATTCTCAAGAGTGTCGCTGCCCTGGGAACAATAAAAAAAGAGCAGTCCGTCACTCGACAACTCATCCTATCTGCCGAGGACTTGGGGAATATCGGACCGGTTGCCCTGTTGCAGGACTTGGCCGTCGTCGCCGCGTTGGGGATACCACATGTCGAACGAAACGGACACCATTACTTCGCTGGTTTAAGCATGTTCCCTGCACCTATTCAGGACCAAACCGCAAGGGACCACCCTGATCTTTATCAGCGAAATACTTCAGGTTTGTTGGCCCTTCAGCCCTCCCATGGTCAACTACATCTCGACAGCGTGAATGATGCGCCGCTGGGAGTATCACAACAGATTGACCTCCAACATTTCCCCCGTTGGAATCTTTAGAACACTGACAGCGTTGCAACCGTGACCAGTGTCGTCCACACTATAACCTCACCCTCGCCTCCTAGCCCACCGATTCCATGTCTGACTCACCCACCTCGACCCGTCCTTGGTACCACCGCATTGGACCTGGATTGATAACTGCCTGTGTTGTCATCGGTCCTGGAAGTATACTGACCAGTTCGAAAGTAGGAGCCAACGACGGCTATTCCAAACTTTGGATCGTGATTGCCTCAGTTGCGTTCATGTTGGTGTACATGACACTCGGCGCAAAGCTTGGTGCAGTTGCAAAGAATTCACCCGGCAATCTGATCCGCAAGAAGGCAGGCCGGTGGCTGGGCATCATGGTTGGTTGCTGTGTGTTCTTCATTTCTGCAGCTTTTCAGTCTGGCAATAATCTAGGAGTGGCAGCTGCCTTTGATGCATTCACTGAATCTGAAACTGTGGTTACCTATCTGGTTATCGCTTTCAACGTGATGGCCATCACGTTTCTTTTTGCTTTCCGGAATCTCTATCGAGTCCTGGAACGTCTCATGATGTTTCTTGTCGCATTGATGTTGATCAGCTTTACGATCAACCTAATCGTGCTTCGTCCACATTTAGGTGACCTGTTGATGGGATTCATCCCATTTGCTCAATCGACTGAATCCGCAACGACAGCAACAGAAGGGCTCGACGGACTCATTTCCCTGCTGGGTTTGATCGGCACAACTTTCGTCATCACGGCTGCTTTTTACCAATCTTACTTGGTCCGCCAAAAAGGTTGGGATGAGAATCAGGTTAAAAGTGGAATCGTGGATGCCCGTGTCGGCGCCGTAATCATGGCATTGATCACTGTCATGCTTGTGTCGACAGCGGCCGCCGGACTGTACGACGGTTCGTACATCGAACTGGCAAACCCGATTCAAGTGGCCGATGAACTCGAGCCAACCTTTGGCAAACTTGGAAAATACATTTTCAGTCTGGGCTTATTCTCTGCAGCTTTCTCCTCATTTCTGGTTAACTCGATGATCGGCGGTTTCATCGTCTCAGACTGCCTCGGTTTTGGAAGTGAACCCCATGATCGTGCTCCCAGAATCATGACCACCGTGGCTTTGTTGACAGGCATGATCGTCGCAGTCGCTGTATTGAAACTCGACTTTGATCTCGCTCCAACAATCATTGCTGCTCAGGCAGTGACCGTTGTCGGCGCACCGTTGATTGCCGGTGTTCTCCTCTGGCTTGCCAGCAGCAAAGACGTCATGGGTTCCCATGCGGCACGTCCGGCAACCATTGCATTCGCAGGTTTAGGGCTTGCAGTTCTGATTGCAATTGCGGCAAACACCGCAATCAATACCGTACCCAATAAAATCAGAAACTACATCAACAAGAATGCTGAACGGCAACCAGATGAAGCAAATGCCTCTGCCTCAACGATGCCGGCCAAGGATTGATGCCAAGCGTCATGCCTGCCAGTGTTGAACCAAATCGAACAATTTTGATTGCCAAAATTAAGTGCAGAACGCTCAGCCAAATTGGCAATCATTGATTCACGAGGACAGATCGATGTGCAAAAACCCCTTCACGAGCGGTCAATTGCAGGAATTCAACCGAACAGGACATCTCACCATTGCTCAACTCTTTGACGCATCGATCATCCAGTCCGTACTCAGTGACTTAACAATCTGGAGTAAAGAAGTTCTCGCGACACTCCGCACGGAAGACCAACAATGGTTTCTGGAACGCGGCACCCCGACCGGAAAGCTACTGCGAAAACTGGACAATCCCGTATTCCACCGAGAATCATTTCGTCATCTTGCCACACATGCATGCTTGACCCCTCTGATTCATCAGCTCCTTGGCTCTGAATGTCACCTGTTTTTTAGTCAGGTATTCATGAAGCCCCCAGAAGCAGGAAGCCCAAAACCAATCCATCAGGACAACTTCTATTTCGGCCCAGACAACCTTGACGCAACATTGACTGTCTGGGTGGCATTGGACGATGCAACACTGACCAACGGTTGCCTTCACTACTGCAACCGTCACCAATCAGAAGTACTGCCCCACTTTGCACCTGAAGGCGAACCTTACAATCTTCAAATTGCTGCTAATCACTTTGATCAGCAGCAATTGAGTCCAACCCCAATCGCCAGCGGTGGTGTTTCTTTCCACCACGGGAACACACCGCATTTTTCAGCAGCAAACCAAAGCAAAGTCTCCCGCCGTGCAGTTGCCTTTCATTACCTTCGAAATGATGCAACGTTGATCAACTCGGGACTGGACTATGACCCGGCCATGCGGATAGACATCGGCTGATCAACTGGATGGCTGCTCCATCGCTTGACTGAAGCCATTCTCATGCCGAACAGTATTCAACGACAGGCTTACGTGAATCACAACATCAGACTTTTTCAATCAACTGATATCCCTGAGGCACTGGAATTGTGTCGCGTTTCGGGTTGGAACCAGCTTGCAACTGACTGGACACGATTGATTGAGCATGAGCCAACTGCATGCTTTGTCATACATGATCACGAAAAGATCCTCGGTACAGTTACAACCACTTGCTATGGAAACCAATTGGCATGGATTGGAATGATGTTGGTCCACGAAGAATATCGCCGACAAGGGATTGCAAAAGAATTAATCAAAACTTGCCTTGATCACTTACATTCAAGAAAGATTCGTTGCATCAAACTTGATGCTACACCAACTGGAAAATTGGTTTACAGCCAATTGGGGTTTCAGGATGAGTGGTCATTCCATCGCTGGCAACGAAAAGCTGACGACCAGGCTGTCGCTAGAACGGATTTAGCTTCTGAGTACGAAACAGGATGGAACTTTCAACTCGACAAAGTGGCATTTGGTGTTCCGCGCGACCAGTGGTTGAATCGGCTGGCGAAACATTCGCACGTCACACGCTATCGAGAAGGTTGCGGCATGATCCGCGAAGGATATTTAGCCAGCTATATCGGTCCTGTCATAGCTTCCAGCCCGGAAACGGCGAGACACATCGTCAAGAGACTTCTGGCACTCACGAACCGCACCACCTTCTGGGATATTCCTCACCCAAATCGCAGTGCCATCACATTAGCACGCGAATACGGCTTTGAACCCGTGAGAACTCTGACGCGAATGTGGACCGGACTTGAACCTATTCAGTGTGATCTCAATCTACAATATGCAATTTCTGACCCCGGCACCGGTTGACCCAAAAACTGACTGACAATGCCACTGCAACTCTCGGTCAATGAAACTCTCGATGGAAATCATTTCGATGAATCGACTTGTCGCGACAATCACAGTTACTCTTCTGTCTACCTGCCCAGCCGTGGCACAAGAATCAGAACGAAAGCAGCAACGCCCCAATATCGTATTCATTCTGCTGGATAACTTGGGAAAAGACTGGTTGAGAAGCTACGGCAGTCAGGAAAACCAGACTCCCAACATCGATCAACTGTGCGCAACGGGCATGAAGTTTCGCAACTTCTATGTCACACCGGTATGCAGCACCACACGAACCATGCTGTTAACAGGGCGGTTTCCATTTAGGACAGGCTGGCACACACATCATGATGCAGCGATTTATGGTGGTGGATTTTTTGATTGGAAACGCGAGTCCTGTTTCGCGAAACTACTGCGTGATTCAGGCTACCGAACTTGCATTTCTGGTAAGTGGCAAATCAATGATTTATTCGCTCCGGGCCAACAGAATGCTTTAGCAGAGCATGGTTTCGAAGATCACTGCATTTGGCCAGAAGCGAAACCTGGATTACCCGGGCACAAAAAGCGTTACTGGGATCCCTATGTGATATGCAACGGTCAGAAACTTGAAGCCACCGGCAGATTTGGACCTGATGTCTTTACAGATCATTCAATTGAATTCATGAAAAGGCACAGAGATGAACCGTTCCTGCTTTATCAATCAGCAATCCTGACGCACATCCCAGTCACAACCACCCCACACACGACAAAGAAAAACACCTCCGCCCGCGAAAAATTTGCCGGCATGGTGCACTATGCGGACTATCTGGTTGGCCGACTGACAAAGGCTATCTCCGCGCTGGGCCTACGGGACAATACTCTGATTTTCATCGCAACAGACAACGGTACTGACAATGGCTCAGACCAAGGAATGCCGGAAAGTCTGGGTGGCATGCAGAACGGAAGGATCTCTGGCGAGGGAATCTACTCATTGACCGAACGTGGCATTAATATGCCGTTGATCGTGAATTGCCCAGCTTGGATCACGAAAGCTGCTGAAAGCGATGCCCTGTTGAGTGCCGCTGACATACTCCCGACTCTCGCTGACCTTGCCAACGTCTCAATCCCTGCCGATCTCAGGATTGATGGTGAAAGCTTTGCTGATATCCTTCGAGAACAGAACGATGATTCTTGGAAACGTCCATGGACCTTCACGCAATACGCCACAAAGCGTGTCATTCGCGATCAACGCTACAAGCTTTATTCTGACGGAAGCCTTTTCGATTTGGCCGTCGATCCATCAGAACAACGAGTGATCCCCCGCACTCAAAAAAACAATTCCATTGAAAAACGAAGGAAAAAGCTGCAAGAAGTTCTTGAGCAACTGCCAGCAAATAGTGAATTACCGTGGCAATTCAGAAGCATCTCGGCGCGTAAGGCACGCGCAGAAAAAGACAAACCACGAAGAGCAGCATGGATTAAGAAACACATCGCACCGCCAACTCACTTAACAGGCTTCTACCAATGTCCTCCTCCCTATGAATCACAGATGGGTGATTTTCGTTCACCGCTACTTCGTGAGGATGGAACTACTGTCAAGACACCTGCACAATGGCGGCAACGACGATCAGAAATCATTGACAACTGGCACCAAATCATGGGTCCGTGGCCAGAATTATTCGCGCGACCCAAATACGAACAAGTCTTGGTCACACGTCGTGAAAACATTACCCAGCGACGATTAAAAATCGAGATCGGCATTGGTGGTGAAATGGTCGACGCTTTCATGCTGATCCCTGACGGTGATGGACCATTTCCTGCAGTTTTGGTGCCGTATTACGATGCTCAGACAGGCGTTGGGAAGGGTGTTGAACTCAGAGATTTTGGGTGGCAATTGGCAAGGCGTGGATTTGTCACTCTTTCGATTGGAAAACCCAATTCCGGTGTCAATTTCGACGACCCGCGTGATGCTGGGCACCGTGGGCAGTACTTTGGCAGCGAAGGCAAGGTGGTCAAAACTCAACCACTGTCCGCGTTGGCATTTGCTGCGGCTAACGCGCACACGTTTCTTGCATCCCGCCCTGAGGTGTACCCGGATCGGATCGGGATTGTGGGCCATTCATTCGGAGGTAAATGGTCTCTATTTGCCTCATGCCTTTATGAAAAATTTGCATGTGCCGCATGGTCCGATGCCGGTATTGTTTTCGATGAACGCGATCGCAGAAAAGAGAACCCCGGGGGCTCAGTGAATTACTGGGACGCTTGGTACCTGGGCTTTGAACTTGGTAAACCGAACACGCCATCGCAATCACAACGGTTCCGCAAATTGCCTAGTGAGGGAGAAACACGTACAGGATCGTACAAAACACTGATTGAAAGAGGGCATGACCTCACCGAGCTTCACGCCTTGATGGCCCCACGACCGATTCTCGTTTCAGGAGGTACTGCGGATCGTCCAGAACGCTGGACTGCTCTGAATCACCTGATATCTGTCAACAAGTTGCTTGGCTACAAGAATCGTGTTGCCATGACCAACCGAGACACGCACGGCCCCAACCCTGCATCCAATCAACAGATCTATGATTTCTTCGAGTGGTGGTTGAAGGAATCCAAAAGTCAGACAAGAGATCAATAATATTCGCAGCCAACGCCAACGAGAAAATCTTGCCGCTGATCTGACTATACGATCTTATTCGGGCTGGCTATGATTCTGCGAAACCGAGTGCACGATTACCGGATCCCTTGCATTGATTTCCGGAATACTCAGAGACACCAGCAGCAATGCCACAGAACTCAAACGAAGGCCAGGCATCGATTTCCTACAAACCACTGGTGCAGGATGCCATTGTTCTGACTGGCCCTACCGCATCAGGCAAGAGTGCGATAGCCATTGCCTTGGCAAAGATCATCAATGGGGAAATCATTTCACTGGATTCGATTGCTGTTTACCGTGGTATGAACATTGGTTCAGCCAAGCCAACCATCGAAGATCAGCGGGCTGCGCGCCACCACCTGATTGATCTGGTGGAACCAACCGAAGATTTCAGTGTGGCATGTTATCTTGCCGCAGCACACGCGAAAGTGGAACAAATCCGGGAAAGAGGCCGCTACCCAATCTTTGTCGGCGGCACTCCGATGTTTTTAAAAGCGGTTCTGCGAGGATTCGACCCCGGACCACCTGCCGACTGGGGTTTCCGCCAAGCTGTGGAAGCAGATTTGGAAAGCCATGGAATCGACGCTCTACGACAGCGTTTACAACAGGTTGATCCTTTGGCCGCACACCGCATCGGCCCAAATGATGCCCGTAGAATGATCCGTGCCCTAGAAGTTTCTCATCAAACCGGTCTCCCAATCAGCCATCGCCAAATTCAGTTTGATCACTATCAAGATCCAAATGAATGCGACGTCTTCACTCTGAATTGGCAACGCTCGCACCTACACAAACGAATCAACAAGCGTGTCGAACAGATGTTCGAAGATGGATTCATTGCTGAAGTGCGAAACCTGCTCCAATCCTATGGAAAACTGTCTCGCACTGCCGCACAGGCGGTTGGCTACCGAGAGATCATCGAGTGGATTGCAAAGGAAGATGAAGACACCAACGCGCTGACCGAAGAAGTATCCGCGCACACTCGTCAACTAGCCCGCCGTCAAGAAACCTGGTTACGCTCATTCGAAGAACGGCGGATCATTGACGTCGCGGAAACAGACGAGCCCGAAGCAATCGCTGAAAAAATCGCTGAAAAACTGGTCCTTTGTAAATACCAAAGCCCACCTTTCGATTGACGACCAAAAGCTTGTCAAGCGATTGTGATTCCAACGCCTGGCCGGATCGCATGACGCAGCAGCATTCAAGTGACCAAACCCTTGGTGACTGTCATAAAGACATCTTCCAAGGTGGGGTCACGATCATTGAACGACTTCATGCGCACGCCGGCATTCAGCATCTCTTCCATCAGAGTTGCCAAGCCTTCATCGTCTGTTTGGAGTTCCGCAATAACGGCTGTCGGCGCCATTTCGATCGATCTCAAGTCAGGACTGCTGCGCAAAATCGACATCCCGGTATCTTCACCCGTCACAAATTGGATCTCAACAATTCGATTACGACGAATCTGGCGATAGACACTATCAATCGGTCCATGCATCAGTAACTGGCCACGTTCGATGATCCCAATTGAAGTGCAGCAGTCAGCCAACTCTGTCAGGATATGACTACTGATCAAGATGGTTTTTCCCATCTTCCTTAGTTCCTTCAGCAGTGCTTTCACTTCAACTCGTGCGCGTGGATCAAGACCACTAGCTGGCTCATCGAGAATCAGAACAGGTGGATCGTGCACGAGAGTTTTTGCAAGACACAGCCTCTGCTTCATTCCGCGTGACAAACCGTTGACAAAGTCATCACGTTTGTGAGTCAGATCCAGTAGTTCAAGCACATTATCAATGATACTTTTTCGCTCGACGCGGCCAATCCGGTAGGCGACGGCAAAGAAGTCGAGAAATTCCCAAACTCTCATTCCATCGTAAACACCAAAGTTGTCAGGCATATAACCGACTGACTGCCGCACCCCAACGGGGTCACCCATGACGTCGCACCCCGCCACCTCACCGCGACCACGACTTGCCCGAAGTAGTGTTGCAAGAAAACGAATTGTGGTGCT
The DNA here is from genome assembly GCA_002690925.1 of Rhodopirellula sp. Classification (GTDB taxonomy): domain Bacteria; phylum Planctomycetota; class Planctomycetia; order Pirellulales; family Pirellulaceae; genus Rubripirellula. Next base: position 9,036 of record NZGD01000181.1, on the reverse strand, counting down.
TTTACCGGCACCATTGGGTCCGATGAATCCAAAAGTCTCGCCTGCGGCGATATGCAAGTCAATCGACTGGACAGCGGTGAAATCACCATAATCCTTGCCAAAACCCTTGAGTGTGATCATGCGTCGTTTCTGATTTTTCGGGAGGTAATTTCGGAAACAGATTTCATCAAAAAAAGCACTCAAGGCCTTTTGAGATCCGAGTCTTTCAAGACTCTCAGGTCCGCTTTTGGAAGATTCACATCGGGCACCGGAGAAGGCCATGGACTGTATTCCAGATGGGCCAAAACGGTGGTTGTGGATGAGACTTGGGTCGCTGAAGGCGTGATTGTCATTCCAGGCAACGTACCACCAGCCCGTGCAACCAATCTGGCCGATCCAGGGGCGATTGCATTACCTCTCACCAAAGCACGTTCCAGTGCGTTCATTTCCTCGGATAAACTCTCAACGATCTCTTGATCGGTAGCCGGCCGAAAACGCAAGCTGGTGCTGGATTGCTCTGGGCAGGGGCCAACATTAGCAATCTCCATTTCCCCCAACAGATCTTTGCGGACAACAACAGCATCGAACAACTCTCGATCTGTTCCGTTCACAAGGTTTCCATTGGCTTCCAAGGAAAGTGACCCGCCCAATGTTACCATTTGCTCAGCATGCAACATTCGGATTTGATTACTACCAACAATCATTCCGGACAGGATCGGTCCCTCGGCGTAGCCAGTTTTGAATACGGCAGCGATAGGTGGCGCTTCAGCTCCCATTCGAATCGGTAAAGCAGCGGCACCTGGCGTGTCAAACGCAATGTCATAGGTGCTGGAAAGCGAGTTGTAGATCGCTGTGACGCGTGTCAAATGAGCACGATCACAGCCTGCCTGAGTTTCCAACAATCCCAACTCGGTTTGTGATCTCGCAAAACCAATATCCAAGCGTGCCTCACGAGCAACCCAAATCGCCCCGCCGATTGCAATGACTGGAACCGCGAGCCATGCATATTCAAGCTTTCCCAATATCCTGAAAATGAGATAATTGACAGGAATCAAAAGACACAAATAGTAGCCAAGCGATCGGAACACGAGCGAGGAATTCGGGATTTCAATTCCTGCTTCGGATCGCAATGTTTCCCTGCAAAGCCGAATTACATCGCTACTGTCTGACCAGCCACCAATACCTGACAACGTATCAACGCGCGTTAAGGCATCCTGCACGCCGAGAAATCCAGTTGACGGTCGTCTGACCGTCTCAGTCACTATCGGCAAGGCGGCATCTCGCGCCGAGATCCGAAAACGCGTATTCATCGTCGGATCGGCAAGAGCCCCTTCACTACCATTCGGAAATACATAGGTCCGTAGGTTGGTTGTTCCCGTACCGTCAACACTAAGGACTGGATCACAACGACGTGGAGGTCTCAACAGTAACACGGAATTAACAAAACTGTCGTAAGATTTCCAAGAGGTCAACCAATCGCTTAAGAGATCGCACCGCGACTGAACCACTCGACCACTTCCTGCTCGGCGCGACAAAATCAAATTGCCACTTCCATCGATTGCATCAGAACCCGCCCTTGCAACACCATCAATTGCAACTCGACTTTCACGACCTTTCAAGATAGCCACTTGCTGGTCTGTAGATGAGTCCTCAGGAACCTGCCAATTGCGAAGCAATTCTGCTGCTGCATCTACGTCCAACTCGATATTTCCAGTCGGCCTCAGTGGTAACAAATCAGCAAGAGCTGATTTACTGATTGAGTCGGCTGCCGCCGCGCCATTGACGATCAATTGGCCACCATAGTGCACCCAATCCGCAAGAGCTGTTTGCTGTTGTGGCGTGAGTGCTTCCGGCGGCAAATCGTCCCAGAAGACGACAGCAGTGTTGGTCCAGTCCAACATTGTTTCCGCCAACGGCAATGGCAGTGGATAGTAATCTTCGGGGGAAGGCGTGACCACTCTGTAATTGATGACCGTTTCGCCTGAATCAAAACTTTCCTCGTCACGAATCTCCCGGCTCCAGTCGGAGACCTGTAATCGCGTGAATCGTTCGGGTCTTTCCGTCAAAACCACGAAGAAATATTCCGCTGCCGCCATTCTCGTAAACGGATAGGCGCCAGTTGAGAAAGATGCCGCACGTTCGGATGACACAAACCGGTTACTCAAGTAACACTTCGCTTTTCCCTCGAAAAAATGCTTCGGTGTGTACGTACGATAATCAATTTTTTTGTTCTGCCCTCTGGGCATCACCACCGGTCTGCGGGAAATCATGCTTCCACTACGCAAAGCTTGAGCATCACTCCAAGTCGCCTGTTTTTTTACTTGTCCAGATGGTCCCGTAACCATCCCGGAAAGACTATTCAAATCTCCCCGCGAGTCAGAATTATTACTCTTAAGAGACTGCACAGCTGTGAACCAATGTCCGGGCTTGATTCCAGCCGTGGTAACTTGCTCGTCGGCCGGATAGGGCATAGGACGGCCAGCCACAAAATCTTCCGCACTCAACTCAGAATCCTCATCGGGATTCACGGTTGAATCTGTTCGACAGCCGTCACAGCCCACGATCAAAGGAAAGCATAAAACCGCAAACAGGAGAGAAAAACGCGGCATCAATCAACGCGACTCCAAAAGAGGTAGATCAATTTTCTGGTTTCCGTATTCTAGCCGAAATCCGTGTGATCCAGTTACCAACCCATCACCATGTTTGACTCAATTGCTTTTCTCGCATGCTCCAGATCACTGCCAGTTTCCATGCGATACAGACGAATAGCATTCACTTTGTCACCTGCGGAGCGACTCAGACACTCACGAGCTACTGCACAAGGGTCCAGCTTAGGCGTGGTCAATCCGAGAGCACCTTTACTGATCACCCAAGTATCTCGTGGCCGCTTTGTTAAACGAACCACGTCATCCGTTGGATAAGCATCTGCCACAACACTTCGTGCAGCAGACTCATCATCAGCCCAGGTAATGATGATATGAGCATCTGTCTCAATTTCGAATAGCGGCATCGTCCGTCTCCCGCAGCCTGGTTAGTCACTAAAAACATGCGGAATAATTCACCGCTCGTCCATGATACCGAGGCCTGTCCTTCATGCAAAACCTATTCACAGTGCAGCTCTCACACGAATAGACGCTATCAGCGAGCCGTACGCTGCTTTTCCGTGTGAGCTGCCAAAACTGGAAACCACCGTATCGACGCCCCGGCGATCAGTGACAAGAAGCCTGAACCGCTCCGGCTTCCGCGACCTCATTTTGGTAGTTTCAGCAACCTTTGATTAGAAATCGAATCTCTCGGGCCATTGATATAGACTACCGTCAGGGACACAACAGCGGGCGCCTCCGCCCCATGATTCCCCAAAAGTTAGCGGGTGAATGCTGCGTGCTAAAAAAATTCGCCCGAACGCGGAATTTCTCAAATTTGCAATCAGTGATTGGGCTGACTCTGAATTAACCCCTCCACTTCGGACGATGTAGTCGCCGTGGATGACTCACTTCAGACTCGATAGTGCTAGCATCAATGATGCCGAATTCCGCTTCCGCGAAGGCAAAGGAAGCCAAAAGCTACCACGCTGGCGGAGACGCCCCCCATTGCGTGAGACTCATACTCCGAAAATACCGAACGAACCCGGCCCATGCTTCGAAGCACCAGGCGTTCAGCCACAAATTTACGGAGATCCGTTCGAACATCGTAAGCCCGCTTTGAGCAGAAGCCAGATGCCTCTGATCTGCATCCATCTGAAGTGAATTTGCTGTTTATTTTGTGAACATCCGCTGCGGCGTCGGAACGGAAGTACATTTTGGGCAAGATTTTTAAAATTAACTCACGTTATTTGCAGCAAATTCTGCCGCTTACGCCGTTCCAATCGTCAAACTCCAACCTTGGGCCATGTTGGTCCAAAAAACCGGCCTCAGAAAGGCCTTGCGAGTCTCGAGTGTGTGGATATACTTTTCCCTCCAGCCATTGGCGCGGTAGCTCAATTGGTTAGAGCCCCGGACTGTCGATCCGGAGGTTGCGGGTTCGAGTCCCGTCCGCGTCGTTTCTGTGTTCCGCCCTCTGGAGCATCTTTTTGATATTTCGTGCACTGGCAGCAGATGACCCCGCTGCCAAGCTGGCCTGTATCTCTTGGCGGTTGCAGCCCTCGCTCTGAGCACGCAATTCCTAGCCCACATACGTATGATTGCTACGACGGGATTGCGTAGACCATGTGAAGAAAGGGCATGATTAGGGATGATTCAGATGATCATTGCCCCGGTCCGCGAATGCGATGATCCCCTCGTCATCGACCTCTGAACGACAGCCCCCACCTTGGGTGGCTTTAGGTATTAACCGGGTGATCAACTTCCCTTGGGCATCAACCAGTTCCATTTCAGCGAACAAAAATGCCCTCGGCATCAATTTGCACGGTGTTGACCGGCTCAAGATAAGTAGCTGATCCCCGAACAACCACAACGTCACCCTTCGCTATGCCAAGAAGTTGCCGGGCGTCCACGGTCATCACCTCGCCAGAATCGTCCAAAATGCGGACTAGCGCTTTAGGAGCGTTTTTTAACTTGCGTTTGCAGAATGGGCAATTGTCTGCATGGTCAGGATCACCCTCGGCATGGTCACCTTCGGGCAGTTGTGAAATCAAAAAAGATGCGACACCATCCTGAAATGGCTCAACGTCCCCTGCATCGATGCGTCCCGTGATAGCAACCAATGCAGGTTCAGTGACCGATTCCTTAACCTCTGTTGGTGTCTGCGGGTCCGCAGGCTCCGTTGTCAGGATGTACTTTGCCGCCCCCGCAGGGCGGGTCCCGGAGTTTGTGACCGACTCTTTCCTATCACAGCCTGCGGCAAAAATAACACCACATGCGATCAGACAAATAAGTTTGGTAATGGACATGTCTCGCTATTCCTTCGAGATATTTGCCTGTGCCTTCAGTGTACTGATCGCATTTTCGATCTGCTCAGACACATCGGAGTAATCTTTTCCTTTTTCTGCGTTGTGCATTTTTTCGTCAACAGCACCATAAGATGAAAACAGTTGCTCGATCGCATCACGCAGTTTCTTTTTGGTATCGTCATCCATGTCGGATCCCTCAACCAGTGTTTCTGTATTTCCCAAGAGATGGCCGACCTCATGGAGTGGTCCGTGAGCATCGTCCTGGTTGCCAGCACCAAAAGCCTCAGCGATCGCTTTTTGGGTGGCAAGCAACTCAGTGACTGCCTCGGTATATGTTTCGGGAGCAGGATGCTCGTCATGATCGCTGCCGGTCGGGGGCAGTGAGGGATCTAAACCATCCTCGTGGTCACCGTGGTCATGATCACCGTGATCGTGGTCACCGTGGTCATGATCACCGTGATCGTGATCGTGGTCACCGTGATCGTGGTGCGATGCATCGGTTTGGTCGACTGTGGAACTCCCCGAATCTTGACAGCCTATCGTGGCAACCAGAAGCAAGAAAAGCAAAGCAAATAGTGGGAATTCAATTAATTGACGCATACCGGTACCATTGCGTGTAGGGGATTAAGGTCGAAAAAACAGGTGCATCACATACGACGATACCCCAATTGCACATGAGTTGCAATTACGGTCTCCGCACAAAGTTTGGCCTGTCACAGTGCTCACATTTGACCATTAACAACTGTAATTATACGCGACCCCCGAGCGGAAGGTTGCCAAGCGGCCATCACAGGCAGAACACAGTGATTATCTGATCGGCTTCGATACCTCACCTCCGACTTCGACACAGGAAGCCGATGAAATGCACACTCAGTTACAAAATCGCCTGAGCTGCTGGTGAATTGAACTTGCCAATCTGATGAAAATGCATCTTTATTGATGCTGAAATCACTAATTGAGCGGGAGGTCTACCATGCTGTGGGTGCGATTACGGCACCTCTTACTACTGAGCCTTACAAATAGTGCCTTGCGAATAGTTAAATCGAACAGCAACGAACACTCCCACTAGCTCAACGGCTGAACTCTGGTCACTTCCTGTCTGGTTCACACATATCCAATGTCCTCGCCTATTGAGCATCCCGATTGGTTGACAGGTCACCTCAATCCTCACCATGAATTTTCCGGAAACAGGATTCGGTGCTTCAGCATTTGGCTGACAATATTCACAGGCACGTGATGGTCACCGAGATCACCTCGGGGTGCCAAAAAACCATTCCCAAAACAGTCAAGGTCTCGCAATTTTCCCCGACTTCATGCTAACAACCTGAATCGTGAACACAATCAGTGAGATGCCAGCAATTCACCGGATCGGATCATCCTGCTTGAAGAGAATGTGTGGGGTCCTGCACACTTCTCTGATCCATCAAAACTTCTTTGCGATACCGTGAATGACGCGTCCCATGTCAATCAATGCACGCTTTCTTGTTCAGTCCCGGTTCGCATGTCACCTGGTGTCTCTTGACAAATTCTTTGTGTGGACACGCTTTGAAACCGAATGAATGCATACCGCTCCGCATCCTTGAGTTTCCAACGATCTGTTCGTGCAAAAAATTACTCATTTCACATGCAAAAGCATTGCATTAATGCTTGACGATCTGCCGCCATCACGCTTAAATGCACAAGAGTTGCATGTGCGAACGGGATACAATGGAGATTGATCTTGCAATTACCCCACTTTTTTCAAGTTGGTCACCATCGAAAGATCGACAGATTGCTGTTTGTGTTGGTTACGTTTCTAGCTCCGACAGTAGTAGTCGCCGAGGAACCTGCGCCACTCAAGGTAGTTGCACTCGATCAAACCACCGGCGACCTGTTACGCGCTTGTTTCCCGACCATGAATTTCGAGGTTCTTGTGCGGTTTGAGAGTGAATCGAACACCACTGTTAATCGACGTGCGTGGTCGACACGAGATGCTGATGTTTTAGTTTTCAGATCCGCTCAAATTTCGATCAGGTCACGACTGTTCCGAGAACGACTCATGACACAAGGTATTCGGGTCGTTGACCTAGACGCGCATATTTCGATCAATCGAGCTCTTAAGTTTCGGCTTGAAACTGTCGGTCCTAATTTTTTGCGTTCTGATCTAGAACAGATGGCCACAACGCATGTCCCAGTAATGTCGAATCGAGTCGCCAGTGAGCTCACCTCCAAACCACTTTCCGTATTTGATAGCCGTGATCCATGCTTAGAGGATGACAACTCACCTTGCGTTCGCTGCCCGCCACATGGAATTAACGCAGAATCCGAAGACCGAGCAATGGCAAAGGTGTATACGAGGCAAGGCAATGAATAAATCAAGTGTTATCACCGACTCGATCGGGGTTGTTGCATCGGTTGCCTGCGCGATTCACTGCGCGGCGATGCCTTTTATCGTCGGATTCCTGCCAGCGATGGGTTTGAGTTTTTTAGCCGACAATTCATTCCACAAGATCATGGTCGGAGTCTGCTCTTTACTAGCCGCCAGTGCGTTCATTCCGGGACTTCGACGCCATGGACGACTGCTGCCCGTGATCGTGGCATCCGTTGGCTTGGTGATGATTTCAATCGCAGCGTTTGCATTGGAAGGTGAGTGCTGCTCGAGTTGTGAAGTGACAGCAGCACCGACTTCAACCGAGGCACAACTTGGCACGGAAGCATGCTGCGAACACTGTGTCACAGAATCCGGAAATCCAATCATTGCCGGTACTCAAACCAAAACCGCAGCCGCTTCAATTTCAAGCTCATTCTTTCCCTGGATTACGCCGTTGGGCGGCCTCTTACTCGTAGCAGCACACCTGACCAATCGAAGGCTCTCCTGCATTTGCGGATGCTGCACCAGCGAATGACATACGGGACCTCTGAACTAAGTTCGACAGAAGATACGAACAGCATCTTGTTGGTACAGCTAGCTTTGCCTTGAGTAGCAAACAAAAGCCCCCCAAATGCAATGGGCCAAATCACAATAACGCAGGGCGAAGTATCCGGTCAACGAGGACGACAACTCAGTGACTCAAACATCCAACACAATTGTTTTGCGCACAAGACATCTCGTTCGCAAGCCAAAAGAGCACGCAATCGTCTGTGTCCCGTAACAATTGTTTGCTTGACTTCTGGTTCAAATAAGTCGAAGTACTTGCAGTTCAGAATTCAGCGTCACTAAAGACTGAATCACTGACCATGCAAACTAGGTGGACTTAACCAGCTACAGATCTCCCCACCGTACAGTACCCAAGCCAATTCATATTTCGAATGCTGTGTGTCCTTGTCTCAGTTGATTCGTACGAACAGACGGTCATCTAACATTTTGGTGCAAAAGACCAATGACAGATCTTAACGAGGTCGAATTACCAAGAATACTTTTTATTCCAAGGAAAATCGCATCTCAGTTCGGCATCTGAACACGCGTTCTGTTCCCGTTTATTTGATAGCGTTCTGAATCGATGTGGGACATTGGGAACGGGCAGAGACTTCGGCAGTACCGACTGGCAACGCACGACATGTGGTTGGCCGACCACGAGTATTCTTCCCCATTTGGTGGATGATTATCCCCGCGCCACTGATGCAATTCTGTTTGGAATGCCCCGTGACGTCGGTTATTGGATCGTCGGGGCGTTTTGCCCCGTTGGGGCAGATGGCGACGCGGTGCACACGGTAAATCGTCAAAAACATTTGTGTTTGGCAATATTTCATCTTTGGCACGCGTTGTGCATTAACCACCAAGCACGTGAGTAACGCGACGTGCGTCACTCTCTTTTCAATGTCTTCAGTCGGGAGAGGCTCGTGTCCAGAAAATCAGCATCTTTTGAACGTGAGTCATCAGATCCGACACCGGACGAGATTCGCGAGCGATCCGCAGAGGTTCGCAGAGGTTGGAGCAAACGCGTCGCAGCGAGACGGCAAGCCTGGGCGGAGCCAACTTGGTCTCCACCCTTAGTGATGACTGTTGAATTGATACGCGAGATGAATGCTCGACAGGACTGAGTGCCGGCACACTCGTAAAAGTTCTGTGGAGCAGGCGTCCAACAATCGTAATCTCCCCGAAGACAAGAAGTGAACTTGGAGGATAACCATCATGAAATTCAGAAAACCAGAAGCATGGGCTTCCACGGGCTTAGCGGCATTGGCTGCCG
>NZGD01000180.1 GCA_002690925.1 Rhodopirellula sp. | reverse complement strand
TTCACCCTACACCTGGCTGGAGGAACACACGCCGAAGGAAGAGTGGATTGGCGGTTTCAAAAAGGATGGTGAGAACCACACCACGCTGGATGGCCTGAAGGAGCACCTCTCAGAGCATTTCCGGTTAGTCAGTGAGCCGAGAAAGGTGCCTTTCGTGATCCGCGAAACCCAGCACAAGTTCCAGCATACCCTCTCAGAAGTGACTATCTGGGAGCGGTTGCCACGCTGATCAGCGCGGTCACCCCCTCTTTTATCGCCTCGTGGTCCACCAACTGATCGAACCAGTTGGTGGCTACTTGACCGCTCGCCAGGCACAACAGCGTCCCCAGCACGATGTCTCTGTCAACGTTATCGCCACCCGGGTTGGTGCTCATGCGAAGCGCCAAAAGCGGTATTTTTGTTGCCGGGACTGGTTTATCTTAACTGTAGGAGACAATGTTTCTATTACGTTCATCACGCAGACACAGAGCTGCTTTGGCTCGGTAATCGGAGAACAATGAATTGAGTGACAACCCCGCTGGACTGGTTGAAGATAGCTCCGTTTACAGAACCTTATTGGAGTCAACCAAAGCGATTCCCTGGAAAATCAACTGGCGAACCATGCGATTCGAGTACATAGGGCCCCAGATTGAAGCCTTGCTCGGCTGGCCCCAGGACAGCTGGCTAACCGTAGACGACTGGGCCACCCGCATGCACCCCGAGGATCGGGAGCGGGTCGTCAATTTCTGCGTATCGCAATCCGAGGCCGGAGTCGATCATGAGGCGGACTATCGGGCCCTCACCGAACGAGGAGAATACGTCTGGTTGCGGGATGTGGTGCATGTACTGCGTGACGATAACGGTGATGTCGAGGCTCTGATCGGCTTTATGTTCGACATCAGCGAGCGCAAGAAAACCGAAGACGAATTGGTCGCTCTGCAGAAGAAATTGGAAGAGTATTCTTACAAGGATGGACTCACCGGCGTCGCAAACCGCCGAATGTTTGATACCGTCATGAACGAGAACTGGAACGACGCCATCCGACACCAGTCTTCTCTGTCAGTCATACTGCTCGATATCGACAATTTTAAAGCGTACAACGATCTTAACGGCCATTTGCAGGGTGATGAATGTCTCAAGCGAATCGCTACGCTACTGGAGAACGGGGCCCAACGGCCCCGCGACTTCGTGGCAAGGTTCGGTGGTGAGGAATTCGTGATCATCCTGCCCGAAACGGACACGCCAGCTGCCATCAGTGTGGCTGAACGTTGCCGTCAGTTGCTTCTTGAGGAACAACTTCCCCAGGGAGACAGCCCGCACAGTAAACAGGTTACTATGAGCATGGGAATAGGCACTGTGATTCCCTCACGCCACGACCGCATCGCCGATTTCCTGGATCTGGTCGACCAGCGACTCTATAAAGCGAAGCGGGACGGCCGTAATCGAATTGTCTTCGATTAAAATAGAAAAGGCCGCGCAGTAATGTGAGCGGCCTCTATCCCGATTGACTTACTTCTGGACTTGCTCAAAGTAACCGGTCAGACGGTCCTTGTTCGTTGCAGCGGCTGCAGTGAGCTTATCCACGGCGGCTTTCGCAGAGTCGTAGTTGACAGCTTCGCCTACCTGAATGACACCGGCCATGTTCAACGCGGCGTGGGGCGTGCATTTATAAACGTATACACCCTCTTCGTTCAGGGTCACCGTGATGCCCTCATTCATGGCTCCCTGCCAGCCTTCAGCACCCTCAGGCACCTCTACGGACACTGAGTTGTGGGCTGGATCGACCAGGACAAATTTGACGGTATCGCCAGGCTCGGCCTTAACAAATCCCGGTTCAAAGACCATGGCACCGTCAGCGCCGGAGTTCTTCATTTCAACGACGTGTTCGGCCGCCATTGCAACGCCAGAAATAAAAGTGAGTGCGACTGCAGCAACGGTGTGTTTAAGCGTTAATTTCATAGTGACTTCACCTCATTGGTTGGTCATTGAAAGCACTGAGTGTTACGCATCCTACCCATACCAGGATTCCTTTCGACTCTAAGGGCATATCCTTATGGGAATGACGCCCCCGGTTCGCCAGGGCTCGGTCCTGAGAACCAAGGAGGGGCTGTTTCGTACAAATTGGCATCATGTCTTCGGATATTGAATGATGGCGGAACTAAAGATCGACGGCATACACTGCCAGAGCAAGCTCGCTCCTTTGTGCAACAACAGATCCTGAACGGAGACCAGCAATCGGCCCTCCATTAGGCAAAAAGGAGTTTATGCAACGAAAGACGATCAATGACGAAACCTTGAGAATGGGCGTTGACGTTCTGGCCGAGAGAGATTCCGATTTATACAGGATCCGGGACCGGCTTGGGTACCCGCCACTCTGGGCTCGAGAGCCGGGGTTTGCCTCACTGGTGCATATCATTCTGGAACAACAGGTCTCGATCAAAGCCGCGGCCACCATGTTTCAGCGGCTCGCGTCGCATCTAGGATCGGTAACCCCGGAATTGGTCCAAAAGGCTGGCGAGTCTGAGCTGAGGCAAGTCGGGCTTACACGGCAAAAAGCCCGGTACTGCGTCGAGCTCGCCAATCGGGTTGCCAGCGGTGCGCTGGAACTCTTAAAGCTTGACACCCTTGACGATGCGCAGGGCCGAAGCCACCTTTTGGATATACCGGGTCTCGGGCCCTGGACCGTCGACGTCTATTACATGATGGCGCTCCGGCGAGCGAATGTCTGGCCTCAGGGAGACCTGGCTCTGGCATCCGCGCTACAGGACATCAAACAGCTGGAGGCCCGGCCAACCAGAGATGAACAACTTGTTTTTGCGGAACAATGGAAGCCGTGGCGAGCCGTAGCCGCTCGTATGCTTTGGATGCATTACCTGGACGCACGAGGTCAATGAAGGAGGCAGCGTGATCTACGAAACCGAAATGAAACACCTGGCCCGCTGTGTGGAGTTAGCGTCAATGGCAGTGGACAGCGGAAACCCGCCTTTTGGCTCCGTGCTGGTGGATGAAACCGGTGCCGTCAGGTACGAGGGCCATAACGAGACTGCCGGTGGAGACGAAACCCAGCACCCCGAGTTCGCAATAGCCCGTTGGGCAGCTGCCAACATGACCCCGGATGAGCGAGCCGCCTCAACGGTATACACCTCCGGCGAACACTGCCCGATGTGCGCAGCCGCTCATGGCTGGGTGGGGCTCGGCCGCATTGTTTATGCAAGCTCGTCAGAGCAGCTTTCAAGCTGGCTGGACGAGCTGCATGTGGCGCCACCACCCGTGGCAACCTTGCCAATCAATCAGGTGGTGCCGGGTGTTCCTACTGAGGGTCCTTTCCCCGCTCTTGCAGACGCCATCCGCGAGCTACACCAGCGCTACGCCTTAGCGGAGCGAAACAAAACATAGTTCCCCAACAGCGCCAGGCATGCTCCCAACACAGCCGTTGCTGTCCATTCGAAGCCCTCGAGCCAGGTCGAAACGCTCAGGGCAACCACAGGGAAAAGCACCGTCGCGTAGCCGGCCTTGTCAGCGCCCAGAGTCTGGATGACCGTGATGTAGCAATAAAACGCAATGATGGAGCCAGGCACCGCCAGGAATACAGTCGCTCCCCAGAATGTCGCTGAAGTGGGCACCACCCATTCCACACCCTGCAACAGGCACCAGATGCCAAGAATCACCGCGCCGTAAACCATGGCCCATGCGTTGGCCAGGAACAGCGGCACCTGTGACATCCGCACCTTGATGCTGACCAGGTTACCCATGGAGAACCAGAAAGTTCCTGCAATGGCGAACAAAATGCTGGTGGCGGTGGCGTTACCCAGCTGCAAATCGTGCCAGAACAGCAGGGCCACACCGGTGATCCCCAGAGAGATTGCCGGATACAGCCGAGCGGTGGGCCGCAATCGCAACCAGAGCCAGCCATTCAGGGCGTTAAACAGCGCGGCCAGGGAAAATACCACCGCCAGCAGACCGCTTGTCATCGATTCTGCCGCACGATAGATCAGAAGGAAGTTGATGCTGTACAGGGTCGCTCCCTGCAGTACCAGCCAGCCGTGCTGTTTCAGGGTAAGCCTCTCCAATTTGCGCGCGATGGCAAGAACCACCAGTGTCACCACAGAGGCCATAACGAACCGGTAAAACACGGAGATATCGACAGGGGCTGCTTCAACCTGCAGCCGAATCGCTGTCCAGGTCAGCCCCCAGATCAGTACCGTCAAACCATAGTGAGCAGAGATGGGCATGCAATTGGGATCCTGTAACTATCGGGAAGAACCGTTGGCTAGTTCACGATTCCTGATCGGGGCACCAGACACGCCATGGCCGTGAGCGAAACATCCCGGAATACCGCCTCCGAGGCAACAACACTCGGGAATCTATCGTAAAGCATCCGCCGACACGTAGAGGTTCGAGCTTCGGCTTTTTCGACGCAATCAGACTGGGCCGTCGCGCCACTACCCTCGCCCGTAACATCCGAGCAGAAGTCCGGAATCTGCCCGAAAATCCAGTCGACTGCAGCACTGAGTTCAACGGGATTGGCCCGCAAGTTGGAAAGGCGGCTTGCGTCGATGGGGTCGGGCTGTTCGCGGGTCTGGTCCCAGAGAACAAACAGCAGGGCGGCAGATACCAGTACAACAGTCACCTTTGGAAACTTCATAGGGGCCTTTTCAATCCGGTGAATCAGATCGCCGATCATAAACGCTCAGGCATGTTCTGTCCCGGTTTCCTATACTACCCGGGACTCAATGCATCGGGGCCCGCTACGGACAACGGCCCTGACACCCAGGAACCACCCTCCAAAAGCCACAAGGAGTTCTGCACATGACCACACTGATTGTTGGTCTGATTCTGTTTCTCGGCGTGCATTCGCTCTCCATCGTAAACGAGCCCCTGCGCAACCGGCTGAATGCCTCTATGGGCGAGGGAGCCTTTAAAGGACTTTATTCCCTGGTATCCCTGATAGGTCTGGTTCTGATCGTCTGGGGTTACGGTGCAGCCCGGATGGATCCGACGGTGATCTACGTGCCACCCGCCTGGCTAAAGCACGTGGCCTTCCTGCTTCTGGTACCTGTATTCCCGCTGCTGTTTGCTACCTACTTCCCAGGAAAGATCAAGGCAAAGCTGGGGCATCCCATGCTGGCTGCTGTCAAACTCTGGGCGCTGGCACACCTTCTCGCAAACGGAATGCTCCACGATCTTCTGCTGTTCGGCTCGTTCCTGGCTTGGGCCGTTGCCGACCGGATCTCCATGAAGCGGAGAACCCAGCGAGCCATTCCAACGCTGCCAGCCACCAAAGCCAATGACGTTATTGCTGTCATCGGCGGCCTGGCAGTGTATGTGGTTATGGTGGTGTGGGCCCACCAGTGGCTGTTTGGTGTGGCGCCAGCCTGATTGGCCGGCGCAAACTCTCACTAGAGGCCCTGGGCGCCCCGGCGCAACCAGTCGTGCACGAACGCGAGTTTGCGTTGCGCCGTTTCTGACAACACAAACGGGTACAGGTCAGAAAGGCCCATGGAGCGGTTCACATGGTTGACCCGAATGGCCAGCGACGCCGCGACGTTAATCAGCATGGCTGTGTCGGGCTCGGCGTAGGGATCCCAGCCCTGACTGGGCACTTCCGGCGATGTCAGCCCCGATGACACCAGGCTGTCGGTGATGTCTGTCAGGTGGAGCAGGTGCGCGGCAGTCTCTGCCCAGTCCTCGTGAGGGTGTGCCGAGGCGTAACTGGTCAGGTAGAACAGCCTCCATTCCTCTGGCGGACCGTTATGATAGTGATGCTCAAGGGCCGCCGGATAATCGGCTCGTTCATCACCAAACATTTTCCGGAACGCATCCAGAAAATCTTCCCGCAAACTCAGACGCCACCAGAGCATATGAGCGATCTCATGGCGCATATGGCCAACCATGGTGCGGTAGGGTTCATCGAGGGCTTGTCGTCGGGTGGTACGAACCACCGGATCCGCCTCTGCAACACTGATGGTAACCACACCATTGGCGTGCCCCATGGCAACAGGAGTCAGTCCCTCCGCCAACATATGAAAAACCGGGCGTGTGCCCGGATCCTCCGGGCGGAACCAGTGCCAGCGCCCGAGGTTATCCAGCACCCACCGCTTTGCAGCCTCAGTCTCGGCCCAGTTTGGCATGGCGTTGGGAATGTTCGGGTCCGGCGCCAGCGCTGTCATCGCGCACGACCTGCAGAAAGCCCCTTTCTCAGGCGCAATCCAGTTGCAGCCGATAATATCCCGATTCACACAGAAAGGCGGCATGGGGACGAACGCCCTGGCCTGTGGATCGTAAGCGACCGGCGTGCCCTCGGCAGTAGTGAGATTGTCAAACCACAGATTTCCGGAACCAACCGGGTTGGAGAAAACCTTCATAGAGCTGGTGCTCCTTTTATACGGCAGTTTGCTCGAGAATGTGTCGCCGTTCTCCCGAACCTATACCCTATAGCCAAGGAACACCAGCCAGAGAGGCCAATCGGCCCGGCCAAACCTTACATCGTGATGACCAGATCGTCGTAATCAAAACGCACTTTCGGCAAGCCAGAACTCCGGTCTCGGGCACTGCGGTAACCCAAGGCAACAATCGCCGAGCTCTCCAGCCCCAACTCTGCCAACCCCAGCACGTCATCATAGGCGTTGTGGTCAAAACCGGTCATCGGGCAGCTGTCGATCCGCATGGAGGCGGCCGCGGTGAGCAGCGTGCCCAGGGCAATATAGGCTTGCTGGTGCGCCCACGCCTGCTTCTCTGCTTGCGACTTGGATGCGAGTGCCTCTTTCATGTGAGTCACATAGCCCGAGATCTCCGCCGCAGGTACGCTCCGGATTTTCTCAAACTGCGTGACATACCTGTCGACGGTGTGATCACCAATGTCTGTCTGCGCCGCAAAAACAATCAAATGCGAGCAGTCCAAGACCTTCTGCTGGCCATACGAATAAGGCAGCAAATCCTTCCGGACCGGCTTGCTCTCAACAATCAGAATTTTGTATGGCTGCAGTCCATAGGAAGATGCGCTCTTGCGGGCTGCATCCACCAGTGTTTCCACCGTTTGGCCATCAAGCTTTTCTGGTGAAAACTCGCGGACGGCGTAACGCCAGTCCAGGGCTTCATGAATGTTCATAGCGATATCTCCAGTAAAGATTCAAAGATCTGCAATTAGCGATCAGAGGCATACGGTATTGCAATGGGCCGCAACGGCGCTGCGTCTCCGCCACGAATCTTGAGAGGTGTTCCGATGAACGCGAACTGGTACACCTTGTCTTCTGCCAGTTGCTCCAGGTTTACCAGCTCCATTATCGTTACACCCTGCTGGGCCAACAGATAGGTATGCACGGGCACGTAGTTTTCACTGTCTTCGGATGGAAACGCTTCAAAGCTCAGATTGTCAGCGCCCAGCGACAATGCCTGTTTGTCTCCTGCCAGATAGCGTGCCGCATCCATTCCCAGTCCGGGCGCATTGACCATGAAGCGGCGTCCATCGCTGTAGTGACGCATGCGGCCGGTGCGAATCAGGACCACATCACCAGGAGCAACATCGGTCCCCTGAACGGTCATGGTGTATTTGATGTCTTCCCGCGTGATCCGATAACCAGGCGAAAGCTCTTCAAGGCCTTTTGCTGCCGGAATATCCAGCAACACCCCACGGGCAATAATTGGCGGCAGTTTCTCAACGCCCGTCCGATTCCAGCCCCGGTCGCCCAAATGCTCCTCAGCGGAAAAATGATTCCAGACTTTGCCGTTCAGACCGAAATGGTTAAGTGCGTCGATATGGGTACCGGTATGCGCATACATCGAGAACGCTGAGCCTGTGTAGCTGACATGCGCGTTCATCTTGTCGCCGACCGACATGGGATCGTCCACCTGGGTGCCCTTCGGGGTATGGGTCATCCACATCTGGAAACGTGGATCGCCTGCCTCCTGCCAGCTTGGCATGCCTATGTAGTACTCGACGCTGAGATCGTAGGTTGTCGCCGGATTCAGGTTCTCGAGCGCCGCCTTTCGGGATTCCGGGGTAATCATGTTCAAGCGACCGATTTCATCATCCGGTCCCCAGGGGCTGGAGGCCACATCGGCGCCCATCACCATAGCGGGTGCGAGCAATATGGGAAAAAAGAAAGAGCGGAGAATTTTGGTTCGACGGTTCATGAGGTTTGCCTCCTTCAGATTGAGGTAACCACTCTATGGAACCGGCGAACCCTAAAAAACGGATGGAATAGAACTACATATTTTCCAAAATGGAAATAGCCAGAAGTTGAGCCACGGGATCAGCGCTATTCCCAATAAGGCTTCTCGCCCAGATGCTGGTCCAGGTGGTCAAGCAGCAGGCGAACCTTGGTGGGTTGCTTGCGCCCGGGCGGAAACAGGGCGAATACGATATAGGGCTTGGGCGGGAAATTGGTCAACAATGGAACCAGGACGCCTTTTTCAATATCGCCCTGCACCAGAAAGCGCGGTAAGAAGCCAATACCAGTCCCTCTCAACAGACTCTGGCGAATCGCAAGGCTGCTGTCTGTCCGATAGTTACCGCTGACCATCACTTCCTGATCGCCGAGCTCCCAGACCCTGGGCCTGTCGTGAAGACTGAACGTCAGACAGTTGTGCCCTGCCAAATCATTCGGGACATGAACCTCAGGTGCGTTCTCCAGATACGCCGGTGATGCGCATACGATATTTCTGGATGTTCTGAGTGGTCTTGCCATGAGGGTGGAATCGGCCAAAGAGCTTCGAACCCGAATGGCGATGTCTACGCCCTGCTCCACCAGGTCAACCATGCGATCGGTGAGCTGGAGGTCAACGTCAATGTCAGGATAAAGGCGGAGAAAGCTGTCGATGGCCTCAGTTATGTGGGTCAACCCGAACGACATGGGAACGTTCAGCCTGATCGTGCCTCGAGGCTCTGCCTGCAACCCTCTTGCCTCAAGCTCTGCCTCTTCCAGATCATCCAACAACGCCTGAGTACGTTGCAGAAAAGCGAGCCCGGCACCAGTCAGGTTCATGCGGCGGGTGGTGCGGTTTATCAGCCTGGTATCCAGATCCCGTTCCAGAAAGGCAATATGCTTACTCACCGTTGCAGCGGTTATATCCAGGTCATCCGCAGCCCGGGTGAAACTACCCAGCTCTGCAACGCGCCTGAAAATTTTCATTGCCACCAGCTTGTCCGTAGCCACTTAAAACTCCTGATTATTTCTGATTTGGAAGGAGTATTGTTCGCCCAGACCCAATTATCAACCCAATCGATTGCTGCACACTCACTATCAACAACCCGCCTCACCAACCGGAGCATTCAGTGATGATAGCGACAGCGCAGCGTTCCTTTATCCCTCCCCAAGCCCTGATCTGGGGCCTACTACTGGCCAACGGATTTCTGATCGCGCTGATGCTGGCGCTGGCGAAAGCGGCAACATCCCAGGGTATGCCTGCCGTCACCTATGCCTTCTGGCAAACGCTCATTGCAGGAGCCGTTCTACTGTTGTGCTCCCATAAACGCCGTTCTCTACTGGAACGTCGCCTGACCCGCTATTTCCTCATCAGCGGCTTGACCGGTATCGCGATCCCGAATGTGATCGGATTTTATCTGGTGACCAAACTCGGAGCCGGTTTCACGGGAATCATGTATGCCCTCCCCCCAATCTTTACGTTCCTGCTCGCCACCAGCATCGGCCTGGAAAAACGAAGCTGGATCAAACTGACCGGGTTATCCATTGCGGTCGTCGCCTGCGCCTGGATTGTGCTGCAACGTCATTCCGAGATCAGCAGCCCGAACATAGTCTGGTTCGCCATGGGCCTGATTATCCCGGCGATGCTATCCATCGGTAACGTCTATCGCTCAGTCGCCTGGCCTGATGATGTAAAACCCATGGTCCTTGCATCGGGTACGCTGCTGGCGTCGGCCTTCACGCTTGCCCTGGTCGCCGGCCTGACGGACACCCCTATTTTTCCGGAGGGCACAGGATCGTATCTTATTGGCATTGTGGTTCTGCAGGGACTACTAACCGCGCTGACCTACCTTTGCGCCTTTGAGCTTCAGCGTCGCTCTGACCCGGTTTTTTACAGTCAGCTCGGAGCCGTGGCGGCCGTCTTCGGATTGCTCATAGGTGTTTTCTGGTTCGAGGAGCACTACTCTGTAACCATCTGGCTGGGTGCTTTCCTGGTGATCCTCGGGCTCAGGATAAGCAACAGGAAGAAAGCGCAAACCAATGTGGCTCAGGCAGAACCTGTGCGCTAGAACTGGCTTCGACCCCGCAACAGTATCTGAAAATCATCAATACTGTCGTCGCCGTCCAGCGGGAAGGCAAAGTCGAGGTGCAGCATCCGTTGCACCTCGATGCGGCTGGACGCCAGCCTCATGCCAAAGCCGACATCTTTCAGCACCCCTTCGTCAGGACCACTATTCCGGTCGTCGGTGAACCAGGCCCGGCCGACGTCAGTAAACACCACGCCGCCCACCCGGAACAACTGGAACGGATGCCAATCCGGGAAGTAACGTCTCTCAAGGGTCCAGAGCACCCGGCGATTGCCCTGCTGGTACTCACTTGGGTAACCGCGCAGCCCGTTCTCGCCCCCGATGAGCAGCTGCTGATCGGCCGTCAGATTGTGCGCTGCGGTGAACGCCAGGTTGGTGTACCAGCTGTTCCAGCGTTCCGAGCCGCCATGAAAGTATCGCACGCTTGCTGTACCCAGCAGGTTTTCCACCCGGTCCTCATCGAGGCGGTATGTGCCGCTCTGGCTGAGGGTATAGCTGGCATAGTTGGTCTCGGTTACGTGCAGCACATCCCGGAAATCCATATTGAGAACCACACGGTCCTCAGTGGCACCCAGCCCGCTGCCGGAATAACCCAGCTCGGTACGCCACACGAAGCCATCCCGCACATCTTCCACCCGCTGGAGCCGGGTCAGGTTGGTCATTTCACGGAAACGGTTCTGGCGGTAATCAAAGCCAATCCAGGGGTAACTCAGGGTC
>NZGD01000179.1 GCA_002690925.1 Rhodopirellula sp. | reverse complement strand
TTGCAAGCAGCAGCGTCTCTGACCGACAAACAAATCGAATTGTTCGATGATCAGCAAAAAGGTGGCTTTTTCTTTACATCCAAAGATCACCCAACCCTAATCGTTCGAGTGAAAGATCCAGTCGATAGTGCGATTCCCTCAGGAATGAGCGTAGCCGCAGAGAACCTTGCTTACCTGGCCGCGAGTGAAAAGGCATCGCCCGACTACAAGCCTGCATTAGAATCCACGCTGAAATCACTAGCCCCATTGATGCGTCGGGCACCAAGCGCAGCACCGAGATCTGCTGCTGCCTTGGCAAATTATCTTGAGCGATTGCCGCCACCAGCACTTCGGATTCCGCAACCTTAATCGAAAAGCAGGCCCATTAGCGACCAAAGGTGTGCAACTAGCGTCTCTGAAGTCGTGGCGCGGCTGCCCGATCCTTCGGCGATGCTTCTGAGAAAAACACGTCCGAAAAGAATGATCAGAGGGCAACTACAATGAATCGCAGTCACACTGCCTGCGTCATGATCGCCTTCTCATCGCAAGAGGGCTTACCACTACGGTGCAGATGCTACCCGCGGGCCGGCTCTCGCTTTAAATCTGCCTCAGCCCTCTTCACAGCGAGACAGCACAGAAGCAACGCTTCAACGAGCCCCACGTTACCCCGAGCCCCACGTTACCTCACCAAAGTCCGCGTTGAAAAACAATGCTGTGGACTGTCGGCTCTAGAACTGGAATCCTTTCTCGGGGCCGTTTTCCGTTACCGTCAAAATCTCGGGCCCTTCCTCCGTCATCAATATCGAGTGTTCGAACTGGGCCGAAGGATGGCCGTCCTTGGTTCGCACCGTCCAGCCGTCAACCTTGTCGCTGCGGGTGTATCGAGAACCGCCATTGATCATCGGCTCAACGGTAAAACACATCCCCGGGTAAAGCCGATCGATCCGACTCTGGCGATTCGGGAAGTGGGGCACCGAAGGGTCAAGATGAAACTGACGCCCTAAACCGTGACCCACATATTCCCGCACAACCGAGAATCCGCGACGGTGGGCTTCAGGGACAACGGTTTCACCGATCACACTGACAGGGCAACCGGGTGTCAATGCATCAATGGCTGCATAAAGACAGTCGAATGCACATTGGGTCACAGCTCTCTTTTCGTCTGAAACCTCACCGATCAAGAAGGTCTCACTCTGGTCACCATGCCAACCGTCCACGATCGTCGTGATATCTACATTGACGATGTCTCCATCTTTCAACTCGTAATCGTCAGGAATGCCATGACAGATCACATCGTTGATACTGGTACAGCAACTCTTGGGATAATTCTGATACCCCAGCGTTGCTGGCTTGTGACCATGATCGAGAGTCCACCGATGAGCCAAAGTGTCAATCGAAAGCGTTGTGACGCCTGCTTTGACATGCGGCCGCAGGAAGTCCATCAACTGGCCATTGACTCGTCCAGCCCGGCGCATCGCTTCCTGGTGATCTTCGGAAAGGATCAACTTCTTCTGCTTCTTTAACATCACGGTCAGGTTCTTTAATTAATGCAAGCGGTCATCAAGTTGACCAATTTTATCATTTACTGAGGCGATCTTCCTGTCGCCGGCCGGCTGACTAACTCGGTAGGCAGACTGATGATTCTCCAACACACTGCAAATCACGGAGGAGCCAAACCACGGAGGAGCCAAACCACGGAACAGACAAGATAGCATGCCCCCCAAGAGAGGGCAGACGAAAGTCGCGAACACGGCCCGCAGCTTCAATTGCCGGAAAATTTATTCTGTTTCCATCGATAAGGGGCTCCGCCACAACCCTATATCCTACCAATCGTAAGATGGCCGCGCAAGGACTTGGCCCGGCAATTCGCATCGGTTGACGATTTTGCACAATCTTCTCATGAGGTCTTCGAGGCCGAACTTCTAGACTCAGTGGGTTTTCAGGCAGAAAGGTCAGCGAAAACTGCCTAAATTTGCAGAACTCCCAGCCTCAACAGGGGTTCCAAGGCATATTAGGGTGCGGCTTCCTGTTCGCATGATTCCCATCGCGATTTCACGGCTGTCGATACAAATTTTCAGATTACTATGGCGTCCGGGTTCGATAATTCTCTTCCGCAGCGGTTTTTCAGCATGAAAACGACTTCAAAGCTCATTTTCCTCAGTTCTCTGATGGCTTTGCTCTGTGCTTCCCCCTCTTTCGGCCAAGAGTCGGAAAATCCAGCAAGTCCGGACGTCGCGGAGACAGACACCGGTGCAGATTCGACGGACGAGAGCGAGAACCAAAACCCGGACTCGCCTGACCCGACCGAATCAACGGAAGATGCATCCGAGACCGAAGATGCCCCAGCCGAACCAGACCAGCCTGTGGCTGAGATCGATGAAGGTGCCCAGACGGCCGAATCGAAGGCTGAGCCTGTGAAAGAGGAGCCGGCCGTAACCGAAACGGCCTCGACAACTGCTCCTGCTGCCGCGCAGTTACCAACGCGGGCAGCCATGCCAGTAGCAAGAAACAGCTTGGGTGAATCCGGTGACTTGAGTTTCAATTTCTCCGGTGTTACCTGGCCGGCTGTATTGGAGTGGTTTGCCGACGAAGCTGACTTGGCGTTGCAGTTGGACCAAGTTCCGATTGGCAGCTGGACCTTTGCCGACCCTACCCGAAAATACAGCATCTCGGAAGCATTGGATGTCATTAACCTTGCCTTGCTGAAACGCGGTTACTGCCTTGTTCGAAGAGGCCGTATGCTGCAGGTAATCGATCTGGAAGAACAGAACGCAGACAAATTGATCAGCGAGCTTGCCGAGTTGGTTCGCCCTGAGCAACTTGAAGAACGTGGGCGAAGCGACATTGTGAGTTGTGTCTTTCCTTTGGGCAGCATGAGTGCCGACTCTGCCAAGGAAGAATTGGCTTTGATGATTGGCCCTTGGGGTCGCGTGATCGTGCTTGATAGTGCACGTCAGGTCAAAGTCACCGAGGCCGCCGATAAGTTGATCGCGATACGTGACCTGCTGAAGCAAGCATCGACTGCCGACACTGACGTCGTCGAAATCGTCTTGGAACACAGAGCCGCCGATGAAATTCTGGAGCTCGCTCGACCACTTCTGGAGTTGGAACCCGGTGAAAACTCGACTGAGGGAATTCGGATTTCGGTGGGACTGTTCGGTGATCGCCTCTACGCTGCCGGGCTGCCAGGCAAAACGGGACTTCTGCAAAAGTTAGTAGAAAAAGCCGACCAACCACTCACCTCCACTGAATCCGAGGATGGAGCCGAGTTGACCACCCCAGTATTTCAAACCCACTCGGTTCGAAGCGCTGACAGCGCAACTGTCTTCGATGTGCTTCAGACGCTGCTTGCAGGAACGCCAGACGCTCGCATTGCGATCGACCCCAAGACGAACGCGATAGTTGCCTGGGCTCGGCCCGAAACGCAGCAGGTGATTGTCAAGTCAATCATGGAGATGGAAGGTTCAGGACAAGATTTCAAAGTCATCGACCTGAAACGACTAGATCCCGCCCAAGCACTACTGACGATCAACAAGTTTTTCGGGATTACAGAAGAAGGCGGTGACGGCCCCATCGTCGATGGTGACCCGACGACTGGTAAACTATGGATTCGCGGGACAACGGACCAAATCACACTGGTCGAGAAGCTTCTTGTCGAACTGGAAGGTAGCGACTCGCTTGGTGCTTTGAGCGAAAAAGTCCGCATCCTCCCTTACACGGGACGAGCTGCAGAGGAAGCCTTGGGACAAGTTGAGGCACTCTGGCCCGTGACAGGACGGGCCAACAAGATCCGCACCATTTCGCCATCTCAAAGAAACTCAGGTACCGCCCCAAACAGGTCGATACCTCCCGCTCAACCTCGGTCCGGTGCCATCATGGAAGCTCCGGATGCTCGGTACACGCCCAAGCCGAATTCGGTCGACAGTGCTTACCGGTTCGTGACCAAGCCGGTGAGCCCGCAAAGACCAGTCGCTCAGGCACCTGCCTCACAGATTCGTGCCACACCCGAAGTCGCTTCCCCGAGCGACGCCAAACCAAGCCCTCAAACAACGATAAACGTTGGCGGTGCCGACATTGTGGTGCAATTCACCCCAGCAGGAATGATCATCGCTTCCGATGACACGGCAGCACTCGATGCATTCCAGTCTCTTTTGGACTCAGTGGCGTCACCATCCGCACTTGCTTCAGACCTGCCAACAATCATCTGGCTCAAGTACATCAAAGCGGATGTAGCAGCTGAACTTATTTCCAGCGTCTTAGGCGGAGCCGAAAGCTCCATCTCATCAGCTGTAGACTCCGTCGCTGGTGGATTGGGTGGAGGCATGCTTGGTTTGCTGGGTGGCTTGGGTGGACTCGGAGGAGGTGGCGGTGAAGCTTCGGCAAGTAAGTCTGTGCTCACGTCTACCGGCTCAGTAAACATTGTTCCCGATGCCCGTTTGAACGCACTGATTGTGCAAGCCAATGCAATTGATCTGCAAATGATCGAGCTGATCCTCGAGAAGGTCGACATTGCTGAGAGCCCGGAGGACATCGAAATCGCCTCCAAGCCCGCTCTGATCCCTGTCATCTACCAGGAGGCTACGGACGTCGCGAATATTGTAAAATCATTACTCGGCGACCGAATCGCAGGGGCACAAGCCTCGGGCGGACGGGGTGGCGGAGGACAGCCTTCACCTCAGGACTTCATTGCAGCACTTCGCGGCGGTGGACGTGGTGGACGTGGTGGCGGTGGAGGCGACGCTGGAGCATCAGAGCGTTCCAAGATCAGCGTTGCAGTAGACACCAAAAGCAATTCATTGGTTGTGATCGCAACCCCTCAAGACTTTAAAGAGATCGAAGAACTGGTGCGAAAACTGGACCAGAGCAGCATGGTCAACGAAGAAACGATCATGACCTATTCAACCAACGGAAGCGTGAACCCAGACGTGATGAAACTCGCGCTTGAATCCATTCTGGGAACAAAAGCGAGTTCAACCAGCGATGGAGCAAGTTCCGGAAGCAGTTCCGCGAGCAGCAGCACGCAGCGGAGCGGGTCGACAGGATCGAGTGCAGCAGAGATCCAACAGAGAATCGAGGCATTTCGAGCGAGATTCGGAAGCGGCGGATTTGGTAGTCGCGGTAGCACCGGCGGTGGCTTCGGTAGCCGCGGCGGTGGTGCACCTGGCGGTGGCGGACGAACCGGCGGTGGCGGTGGTGCTCCCGGCGGACGCGGAGGCGGCGGGCGATAAGCCCCCTCGGCAACAAGAATAAATTGGCGTCGAGTACAGCGGCCACACGGCTCGCACGCTAACGGGAGGTCCATGACACGCGATCAAAAAGCGTCGAGTAAGATCTTCGGCAACCAGTGATTTGGCCACTCCCCAGATATAAATTGCTTCTGCAGCAGCGGACAACGAATTGGTAAAATCATGATCATGCATGCGGGTGAAATTCTGAAACGTCGCGGTTTAATCAGCGAGGAACAACTTGCTCAAAGTCGCAGCAGTGATTCGAACAGCGTTGTCCAGGCAGCAATCACCCTCGGATACGTCGAAGAGTCTGATGCATTGAAAGCGCTGGCCGAAGAAGTTGGACTCGACTACGTCGATTTACGTGAAGCAGAAATCGACCCTGCGGCACTGGAAGGCTTCCCGCAGAAGCTGATTTATCGCCAGTCGCTGTTTCCGTTGAGGTTTGAGCACGACTCGATTGTGGTCGCGACATCTGACCCTCTGGATCTGTATCCACTGGATGAAGCAAGTGCGGCAACAGGAAAAAACATCATCCCGGTCGTTGCAGAACGCGACGAAATCGCGCGGTTGATGAATCGCAATCTCGGTGTTGGTAGCGAAACCGTCGAAGGATTGATGGCTGCCAAGAGTGAAGAAGAAGTCGAGCTGTTAGAAGGCATCGAAACCGATGGAAGTGAACTGAGCGAAATGGCTCAGGAAGCTTCCGTGGTGCGGCTCGTCAACGAAATTCTGCTGGAAGCGATTCAAACACGAGCCAGTGACGTTCACATTGAGACTCAGTCGACCGGATTATCGATCCGATACCGCATCGACGGCATCCTGCATCTGCAACCCACTCCTCCCGAAATCAATCGTTTTCAGGCAGCAATCATCAGCCGCTTGAAAATCATGGCACGTTTGAATATTGCGGAAAAACGCTTGCCTCAGGACGGGCGCATTAAGCTGCGTGTGCACGGTCGCGAGGTAGACATCCGCCTGAGTGTGATCCCGATGATCCACGGAGAAGGAATGGTGATGCGTATTCTTGACAAGTCATCCATGGTCTTCGACCTTGGACAGCTTGGCATGAATTCGCAGATCTACGACACGTTCAGTGAGATCATCAAGTACCCCCACGGAATTGTGCTTGTCACGGGCCCGACAGGTTCGGGTAAGACGACCACGCTCTACAGCAGCCTGTTACAAATCAAAAGCCCCAAGACCAAGATCATCACAACGGAAGATCCAGTCGAGTATCAACTTGACGGGATCAATCAGATTCAGGTTCACTCCAAGATCGGGTTGACTTTCGCAGCGTCGCTCAGAAGTATTCTGCGACATGACCCAGACATCGTCCTCGTTGGTGAGATTCGTGACCTCGAAACTGCTGAAAACGCGATCCAAGCATCGCTCACGGGGCACCTTGTTTTCAGTACCCTGCACACAAATGACGCAGCCGGCGCATTCACTCGAATGAGCGACATGGGCGTGGAACCATTCCTGGTTGCAGGAACAGTAGAAGCGGTTATGGCACAGCGTCTGCTCCGACGCCTGTGCACGAATTGCAAAGAGGCGTTCGCCCCAACGAGACAGGATGCCCCCAAAGATTTCCCTTGGGAAAAACTTGGAGATCAACCTATTTACCGAAGCGTTGGCTGCCGCGAATGCCGCAACGTCGGCTATACCGGCCGAATGGGTATCTACGAATTATTGGTTGCCAACGATGAAATCCGCCAGTTGGCTTTGGAACGAAAGAGCAGCTGGGAAATCAGAAAGGAATCGGTAAAAGCGGGCATGCGAACCCTTCGCATGGACGCCTGGGACAAGGTTGTTTCCGGCGACACCTCTGTTGACGAGGTACTTCGTGTGACCAAGGGTGAGGCTCTCTAGACATGCCGATGTTCGCATACACAGCCCGCGACATGTCGGGCAAGCAGGTCACTGGTACCGTTGAGGCCAACGCCGAGCGAGACGTCGCTGGCATCCTCTCGGAAAAATCATTATTCCCTGTCGAAGTGAAGGCCAGTACAGGCAGCTCAACGCCAATCTTTGGTGGCCGTAAAAAAGTAAAAGCCCAAACCATGGCGATGTTTTATTCGCAATTGGCTGCGCTTTTAAGAGCCGGGGTTCCCATGATTCGCTCACTCAATGTGATGGCGGATCAGTCCAGCAATGCGACCCTCAATGAAGTGATTTCCGACATCCGAGCTCGGGTGGAAGATGGAGAGAGCATTGGGGATGCGATGGCCAGATATCCCAAGATTTTTAACGAGATGGGATGCAACATGGTCCGCGCGGGAACCGAGGGGGGGTTTCTTGAGGACGCACTGGACAGAGTAGGCAAATTCACTGAACTCCAAGAGGACCTTAAGGGGCGGACCATTAGTGCGATGGCTTACCCCATCTTCCTCTTCTCGGTAGGTAGCGTTGTGCTCACAACGTTGCTTGTATTCTTTGTTCCGAAATTTGACCCGATGTTCGATCGTCTGCGCAAGAAGGGTGAGATGCCGAGCGCAACGGAGGCACTTCTGGCTGCGAGCACCTTCCTGCAAAATTATGGCTGGGTTGTTCTGGTCATCATGGTGATCGCTGCACTTGCCATTCGAGCCAAGATCCAGACCGATTCTGGCAAAGATCTCGTTGACCGATTCAAACTGAAGATCCCTGTGCTTGGGGAAATCCTGATGAATCTTGCCGTTGCCCGCTTTTGCCGAGTTCTCGGTACGCTACTCAACAACGGTGTCCCGATTTTGCAGTCCCTCGATATCGCCGGGACCGCGGCCGGCAACCGCTTACTGCAAGAATCTGTCAGTGACGCCACAGAGAACATTCGCAGCGGAGAGAGTTTGGCCACGCCACTCCGTGCCAGCGGGCATTTCCCGCCCTCGGTCGTCGAAATGATCAGCGTAGGCGAGGAAAGCAACTCTCTGGATACGGTGCTTCCGGAAATCGCTGACTCGCTCGAGAAAGTCACTTTTCGCCGCCTCGATCTTTTTGTGCGTCTACTTGAGCCTGTCATGCTTCTAATCATGGCCCTCCTGGTACTCGGGGTTGTTCTGGCCTTGATTGTTCCTGTGTTAAAAAGTAGCAGCCAGATTTAGGTCCTGAATAATTTGACTGACGCTGCAAGGCAGCGTTGAACCGCATCCTTTACGCGGTTAGAGCACAAATTATCGCTGCTTGCCAACGTGACCCACCGATACCCGTTACCCACCGCTGCCTTGCGAGGTAACGGCATTGGCGAATCATGTGTATATTTCTACTCGCATTCAGCAACCCCGCTGCAAACGTTTCGCAACAGCGGCTTTGAAAATCGTGGCTGCCTTCCTTTTACTGAAACGCCAGATTCTTAGGTAAACAAACATGAAAATCACTGGTTTCGAAATAATTGACCTCAGAGTGCCCACGTCTGATCAATTACTCGGTTCCGATCCTTTTCACAAAGAGCCTGACTACTCCTCTGCCGTGCTCCATCTTCAAACCGATACAGATCTTCAGGGCGTGTCCGTTGTCTTTACAGTCGGTGCGGGCACTGACTGGATCTGCTACGGCATTCAGGACCTGTGCCAGTTGGTTGTTGGCACGGATCTGGAAGACTTCTCCCAAGCCCCATTCAAACTCTATCAACGTCTGATAGATCATCACCAGCTTCGATGGTTACATGATGGGGTTTTTCGAATGGCAGCGGGCGCTGTCTTGAATGCGATGTGGGACCTGTGGGCCAAGCAGCAACAAAAACCGTTGTGGAAATTGCTTGTTGACCTCGACCCTGCCTTCGTTGCTGACTGTATCGATTGGCGGAATATCGAAGATGCTTTAACTCGCGACGAGGCAATTGACATCCTGACACAGCGGCGAAGTGCGATTGAGATTAGGCAAGCAGAAATGTCAGAGCTCGGCCCCAAGGCGTATTGCACTGCGGGATGGCTTGGGCTGACGGATGATCAAATCCTCGAAACCATTCACCGATTGCAGGAACAAGGCTTTGACTCATTCAAACTCAAGGTGGGTCGCAATCAACAGGAAGACGTGGCAAGGATCAAATTCATGCGTGAAGCGATTGGCATGAAGTCCAATCTGATGGTTGATGCGAATCAGTACTTGGGCGTTGAAGAAGCAAAGACTTATCTTGAGGCATTCCGCCCTTTTGATTTGAAGTGGATCGAGGAACCCATCGCTCGAGATGATGTGCTGGGCTACGTCGAACTGGCTGAGACTTTTGCGACTGCCAGTTTTGACTTTGCGTGCGGCGAGCAGGCGGCATCACCGGTCATTTTCAAGCAACTTTTAAAAAGTGGCGCAATCAAGTATTGCCAAATTGATGCAGTTCGAGTGGCTGGTGTAAATGATGTGATGGCGATCATCCTAATGGCAGCCAAATACAATATTCCGGTTTGTCCACACGGTGGCGGTATCGCCCTGTGCAACATGATCCAGCACTATGGAATGTGGGATCAAATTGCCGTGTCAGGACACTCCAATACACAACTGGTTGAATACATTGATTTTCTGCAAGACTCGGTGGTGCATCCAGTAGCTACCACGGCGGGGCATTACGTGACTCCCAGGGCATTAGGCTGGGGCCTCGAGTTCCTCCCCGAGTTCCTGGAACAACACCGCTTCCCGGACGGTGAAGTTTGGAAGCACCGCTCGCCTGACCGAAAAGGGGCGATGTTCGAGGCCTGAGACACATTGTTCCTCCAGCGTTCTACTGCCACACAAGGCCGCGAACGTACCGAAACAGGAGACTTCACTCTCATTGGGACAAACGTTGGCACTCGCGGCAGCAGCGATCTCTGAACGTGCCACCGTGAGGGCAGTCTTGGTCGCCCCCAATCGCACTACCGGGAGCTTTTCTCTCCGTTCGTCGAACTCTGTCCAACAACACGTCCAAGCAGTTCATCGCAACGAGGTGCGATCCGACTGGCAAGCAAAGTAGCGTACCGAGCTGCAACTGCACCAGTAAAAACATCCATTGTGTAGTGTGCTCGCAGAACCAGCACCGTCATCACTTCAAAAACGATAATGGCCCCGCCAAGAATCATCCAACGACGACCACCCAGACGAGCGATCTCGACTGCTCCGAGTACTGCCAAACCGGTGTGACCTGAAAAAAAGAAGTCTGTCGTCACGCCATAGGTGACTAACAAACTTGGAACCCCCGGGTCATGCCACAACATTCCTGGTGGAGGTTCAAGTGCACATACCAACTGACAGACTTGCCGCATACAAAACAGCAACAACAAACCAATGAAAGGCCGCAAGCTTGGTCCAAAAATGGATCGCCAAAGCAGAAAAATCCCAAGTAGATCAATGACTGCGGAGCTGGCGATCAGCAGTTGATTGGTGCGATTCGGATGCTGATGCAGATAGGCATTGGCTCCCGCTAGCCACTCGTGGACCCCATCTCCTATTGCACCAGGCATTAATTCACGCTGCCCGATCCATGACTGCGTTAGATACCAAAGAAGTAATCCAACAAATACGAAAACAAAGCGAGTGAGCCATGTCATGAGCTTGGTTGTTCGCATGCTTGGCTCCCTAGCCTCAGTGACATCATCGTTCGCCATATTTCCGCCTGAATATGTTTACGCTTCGCAGACAGCGTGGGCACACTGGTGAATTCCCGCCATCCAATCAGTCATCCACTTCAAGCCTCCAAACCAAAGCCACGCTATTTGTAGTGACACGCAGCATTAGGTCTCGCTTCAGGTAGAACTCTCCCATGATCGCGTCATACTAGCGGACCGAGAGGGCTCACGCCCTCCCCAATCATACCTTTCTCACTTAATTGATTTCGACGGGATGTTGACCCAAGTTATGAATTCGTTCCGCCTCACTCATCACGTTGGCAACGGCACTATCCTTTGATTAAAAGGCAACCGGCTCGGAACCAAAAGGCAGTGAAGTGACAGGGAGGGCCGAACTCGAAGAATTCCATACTGCCTTGAACCAAATTCCATTGGGTGACTTGAAGGGCATGGACAGCATCTGCTCGCATGAAAACGACGTCACCTACCACCGGCCCACCGATGGCATCAAGCAAGGGTGGACTGCAGTACGATGGGACTAGATCAAGCAGGCAACGCTCACACTAGGCGGCAAGGTCGAATCTGAAAAGCGAAAACTCATCATTGGGCGAGACATCGCGGTGGTTAGCAACTACGAAGTTGGCGAGAACATCGGTCGCGACCGAAAACCAATCTGCGTAGCAATTCCAGCCACAAGCACATTTCGAAAAGAACAAACCCAGTGGAAGATGACCGGCCACCACGCCGGCCCTCTTCCCTATCTTTTTGAAACAAACTGAGCACTCTAGCACGACCTTCCGAACTGAAGCATCAGTTTTTGCATGGATCTACCGATGGCAGGCTATTTGGCTCGGACCAATTTCATGAGTCGACCGGCTACATTCCAGTCCTGAACATAAAGATTGCCATCCGCATCCCACGCCGAACCATGTGTCCCACTGAAAGCACCTTCTACCCATTGATCCTGAGGGATTCCGTAGCTTCGCCCTTTTTTGGGATCAGGATTCTCACCGACCACAGAAACAATCTCGTTTTCTTTATCCAAAATAACAAGCCGCCCGTGCAAATCCGGAACGGACACATAATCTCCTTGAATTGACACAGAGGTCGGCATCCCAAGCCCGGTGATGACTTCTCCAATAAACTTGCCATTCAGATCATAGTGAAGAAGCCTTCCATTGGGCTGATGATTACGATCACAGATAAGAAGCCGCGCCGGTTCATAACGTGTATCCAGAGTCATTCCGTGTGCCGTATTGAATTCCTTCATGCCGTTCCCTTTTTTGCCAAAATGCATCAGGTACTTTCCATTCTTGTCATACTTGAAAATGTGGTTGGTCGCATATCCATTGGAAAGAAAGATATCGCCATTGGCAGCCACAGTAATGGCGGTCGGGCTGAACTTGATTTTCCCTAATCCCGCCTCCTCCGGCACCCCCAGCTTCAACACAATTTCACCGCTATGGGCATTGAATTTGATTCCCTCTGCGTTCGCGTTTCTGGCACCATAAATGAATTCCTCTCCGCCCTCCTCGCGGATCTCCATATCGTGCAAGTTGGAATACTTGGCACCCAGATAAGACTGCACAACCTTGCCATCTGGCGAGAACGCGAAAACGCCTGCACCTGCGCTGGTGTAGATGTTGCCAGCTTTATCGATCACCACGGCTCCATGAGTCGGGCCCAAAGCGGAACTTCCGTCCGGCCGCAGCCCCCAACCAGGAACCGTATCAAAGGTCATCACCCCACTGCCCGTACGAACCGGAGCTTGCGTTTCCTCAGCTCGACTTGTCGTAATAGCGGTGAATAACAAAGCGACCGAAGCAAAAAGCGAACAAATTTTCATCAGTTGAACTCGCGGAAGTGACCAAGGGAGGGAAGCCGCAGATGCACCGTGAAGTGATACAACGCGGCAATGCAGTGTGCGACAGTATCGACGCTCATGGACGCCATTTCAACTGCGTACGAACATGTCAGCAGATTTCAGCACAATGGATGCAAAATGCTACAAGCGTAAGACATCATGGCGAAGCACCGTCGGATGACCGCACCAAACACCTCCGCGGGCATTTTCCCCAGAAAACAACGACATTCTTCGCCGTATTGTCGTCACTCATCGGTCACGAATTCACTGTTTTGCAGCGATCAGCCGCCGCCAGAATTCACGGTCAAATTCCGCTGCGGATCCCTTCTTTGGTTCATCACCAAGTCTCACCACGACTAACCCTTCGGACGGCGACACAAAAATACGCCGCCCGAGTGCTCCATTAGCTGCGTACATATCAGATGGAGCGGTTGGCAGGCGTACAGGATCATTCAGCCACCAAAGGTAACCATAGTTGGGACGCAGCGTTTGCGATGCATTCAGAGATGCAATGCGAAACCGATCGTTGTGCAACACCTTCCTCCCTGCCCATTCGCCCTCTGCTAGCATCAACAACCCAACCCGCGCCAAGTCCCGTGCACTTGAAGCAAACCCAAAAGCATTCAATGCCGTGATCGACTTTGCGCGTGGAATCCACTCAGACTCTCTCATACCTATCGGGTCCATCAACCACTTACGAGTGAGTTCGTGAACCGACATTCCTGAAGACGCAACCAGACAATCACGCACCAACGCATATGCAGCCGTATTGTACGACCAGCGTGTCCCTGGCTTCACACGAAACTTCAAATCGTCTGTCAAACCACTCGTCATCGAAAGCAAATGCTTCACCTTAATTTTAGCTTCCTGCTCCCTTGTTGCTTTGGACCATCCCACCGCAAGGTGCATGGACACAAAATCGTCAACCTGCAACAGTTTTTTGTGGACCGCGACGCCAACCAGAATCGAGACAATACTTTTTTGTACTGAAGCGACATCCTCGATTGCCTGCTGGCTTTCATTTAATCTGACAAACATCCGCTGATAGCGTTGAGTACTCGCCCCAAGCCCTTTACCCCAGTGCTTCTCAACAAGGACTCTTCCTCGCCACAGTATCAAGAGACTCGTCGAACCTTGTTTGCCAGTCCAATCCGCTAACGACTCCAATTGAGATTCATTCCAACCTGCATGCTCTGCGTCCACCAACTCCCATGGCCCCTCTTGACTGGGGAAGTAAAGATCTGGTTTAGCACTTGAGTCAACGCTTGCAGTTTCGGCGTTCTGTCCAAAAGCGTTCTGTCTAAAAGCTTTGCCGAATGGTGAGATTGATCCAAAAACAGCTGTAAAAAACAATGTAAGGACTAGTGTCAATCTTTGCATCTGTAACCTGAACAACGAGGGACCTCTTCAGCGAAGCTTTGATTGTATCGCAACCTCTTGCGGAAAAGTATCAAATTGACGAGGCCAGTGCCGCAAGGTGAAACAGGTGGTGGCTTGGCTTGTTCCAACCGGTGCCTGTTGAAGCTAGCGATCCTCCATACCTCGGAAGCCTCGATTCACTCAGCATGACAGACGTCATGAATCACATCAGCAAGCAACTGCAACCGAATCGGTTTGGACAAGTACGCATCCATCCCCGCTTCAATGCACGCGTCGCGATCACCCCTCATCGCATTCGCGGTCAACGCGACCACGGGTAAATGATCATCAACTTCTGCCTGACGCAATCTTCTAACTGCTTCAAAACCATCCATTTCGGGCATTTGGATATCCATGAGCACTAAATCAAAATCATGGTCCTCAATCGCCATAAGAGCTTCCTTCCCATGATTGGCAATCACCGATTCGTGCCCCAATTTACTGAGCATTGCGACTGCCAATTTCTGATTCACAACACTATCTTCGACAACGAGCACCAGTAAATTCCGAGGGCTAGCAGATCCCGCCTCAGATCTTTCCTCGTCTGACCGCTCAGATTTCTTTTGAACACTCTGCAGTTTGTAGATCACGTTCACGACCTCCGCATAATTGAGAGGCTTGCGTAGGTGCCGGCAGAAAGTTGCACGGTCAGATTCGGTCGCATCTTGCCAATGCGTTGTCGAATCGAGCATTAGCATGAATCTTGTCGACGCTGGAAAATCGCGTTGCAGTGCCCCAAACGAATCACCGGCGATCAAATTCGAATTCACAAAAACAAAATCCACATTGTTCTCAGATAAGGCGTGCTGCTGCAATTCTTTGGAAACCTCACTGGCGTCAGATGCACAGACCACAGTGCCACCAAATCGGGTTATCCAGTCCGCGAAAATGGCCTGGTGCCGTAGATTGCCATCAATCAGTACGACACACACACGCAACAGACTTTTCTCAGAGGACGCGTCGCCAAACTCATAAATCGAGGGCAAACCGACTGCAGCTGATAATTTGTCTTTTGCCCCAGTTCCATAGTAGGATTCGGGCATCGAGAATCCGATCTTGCTGCCCTCACCGAGAACACTTTCGATCTGGATCGTACCGTTCATCAAGTCAACCAATCGGCTGACAATCGAGAGCCCCAACCCCGTGCCACCAAACTGCCGCGTTGTGCTGGTATCAGCTTGCTCAAACTCACTAAAAATGGTTCGTTGTTTTTCCTTGGCGATCCCGATCCCTGTATCTCGGATCACGAAACGAAGTTGATCTTCATTTGACTCAGTCACAAACGACTCAACCATCAACTCAACTTCACCCTGCTGGGTGAACTTGATTGCATTCCCGATCAGATTGATCAAGATCTGTTGTATTCGAGTCTTGTCTCCGCAAATGAACTCAGGAACGCCCAGATCCATTGAACAAAGTAGTTCGAGCTGTTTGACATGAGCCTGAGTTGCCATCGATCTTATGACCGAGAACACAATTTCATGGAGATTGACGACGGTTTGTTCCAGCGTGACTGCATCAGCTTCGATCTTTGACAGGTCAAGAATATCATTCACAAGAGATAAAAGACTCTCGCCAGACGCCAGCACCGTCGACAGGTACTCACGTTGTGTAGTCGTAACGTCACCATCGAGGACTAGTTCGGTTAAACCAAGAATTGCATTCATCGGCGTTCGAATTTCATGGCTCATGTTGGCGAGAAATCGACTCTTGGCATGATTAGCCCGATCAGCCTCCTCACGGGCGGCTTTCTGTTCACGGTGGGCCTCCTGACGCTCCAGAACACGTCCAACTTGTTCACCCACTGACCCAAGCAATGCCAACAAAGGCTCATCTCGTTCAAACGCTTCATCATTGAAAAACTCTAAGACAGCAGCAACACGCCCTTTGATGTTGACTGGAAATCCAAACCCACACCGCACGTTTAATTTTGGCCCCACATCCGCGCGAGGAAAGTTGTCGTCCTGAGTCACATCGTCGATCCAGACTGGGGCTCCCCTTTCCCAAATCCTGCCGGGTAATCCGACACCCTTTGGAAAGTTTGTTTCTTCTGTGATTTCACGAAAACTTTTAAACAGAACTGGATTCTGCACAAACCACATCCCAGACGACATGAGAACATCGCGACCACTGGTCGAGCGTTGATAAATGTGTCCCAGTGGCCACCCACTGAATTCACAAATCGCGCGTAAGCATTGTTCAAGAGCCTCTTCAAATGTCTCAACTTCCGCAGCCATGAGGACTGTCTCGTGAAGAATCGTCAACATTGCATTGGCCCGTTTTAACTGCAGTGTTCCGGCAGCAACACGGGCTTCAAGAGTGAAGTTGAGCTTCTCCAAATCTTGTTTCTTGTCATACAACTCGCGGCTTCTCTCCTCAAGAAGGCGTTCTGCCTCGAGCCGAGCCGCGATCT
Source organism: Rhodopirellula sp. (assembly GCA_002690925.1). Taxonomy (GTDB): domain Bacteria; phylum Planctomycetota; class Planctomycetia; order Pirellulales; family Pirellulaceae; genus Rubripirellula. The sequence continues at coordinate 12,085 of NZGD01000179.1, read as the reverse complement.
CGCGTCGAAGCTTTCGTTTGAGTATCTCAGATGAATCCATCTACTTAACGGCTCTTTTCATAGTAAAAGCGACGCGCGTCCCAGCACCTTGCGAAAGATCTTCACGCTGCAACTCAACCTCCTCTTTGAAGTGAGCAAAACAGCCCAAAAGCAGACCCTCGGCTAGGTCAGCAAGTCCACGTTCGGACTCATACAACAAACGCAATTCATCGGGCCCTCGAAACTCATGTGAAAAAGAAGGTAAGTCAGCATCTGGGTAAAGCTTCCGGACTTCAACGTGAATGTGGTTGTCAATCGTCGCGACGAGGCCAAACGAATCGTTCACGTACCTTACCACCTCGGGATAACCATTGACCAAGGTTCCGAACAAGTGATGTCCAAAGTCCTTGACCAAGCCTGGTACCTCACGGTCACTCAGTTTCCCCAACTGTACAATCATCTGGATAATTTCACCGTGGTCATACGTTCCCACTGACGTATAGGCACCCTCAGTCGCAAGATTGCAACCAGAAATCATTTGCTCGACAAATACATCACCGAACGAATCCTCGACGTACTGGATAAACGCAGTAAAAACGATTCCCTTCACAGATCACCCTCTCTGAGCCAGAACAACACAAAACAGCATCGGAACAAGGATGCAGGGGCAAGTGCCTCCACATACATCAGTTCTGCTAATTAAGTCTTGCCCATTTAAGTCCAAAACGCAATCGAACCGAGAGGCACACGGGATGCCTTTCGCGAAGAGCCGACAGGGTGGAGATATATACTTTGGCGCAAAAGGTTCGCATGTGCTGAATGAGCTGGACAAACCAAATAGAAAATACCCGTGAGGATTGTCGAATTTGCTTTTTTCGCAAATCCACGGCCAAGGTCTTCCAAATGACCGCGTTTTCGGCCTCTAACCACCCAGAACTAGAGGCACAAACCAACGTCATAATTTCAGTGGCTACTCCCGCGTAGCGCCGACCCCAAGCCGCTAAGCTGCGAGAAACCGCAACCTAGGTGAACAGTAGTGCACAACACTACCTGACAGATAAGTCCGCACCCGGTATCGGTTGCACGCGTCACAACGATCCGACCGGCGGAATCGATAACAGCTCAACGAAGATCAAAGACCCATTGATGAAGCGTGCCGACAAAAACTTCGGAGCGCCCGGGCCTGCGAAAGACCAATATCAACTGCATGCCGTTTTCAACCGGCCGTTTGCGTCAGCTTATCACCACTGGTCGCGGATTCAACTTCGATTGCTTTGATAAGGATCTCGAAAGCCCCGGCCTTCTTGTCGCCAAGTAAAATTCCAACCGAGTTCACCTCCGCAGGATTCAGCGAAGCTCCCCTGACAACTCGCCCGAAGGATGTCGCAACCAGTTGATCGAGAGGAATCCGTACCTCGATCCACTCGTCCTTCTTCGTCTTGAACTCGACCCGATACGAAAAAGCCATGCGGCGTCGAGGAACGTACGCATTGAAAGTGTACTTACGGCCGTCACCTCTTACTTTCAGCACGATGATATCGCCGCCCTTGAGACCAAGGTTGCTACCTCGCGACCGAGTTGAGGCAAAGCCACCGTTGTTTGCCAGCGACAGTACCCCCGAGAATTTCATGGTTCCATCGACACCCTGATCGACACGGCTCGAAGATCGCCCGCCCATCACTCCATCATTCACAATCTGCCACTTCGAGAGAGCCTGCCGACCGTCAAAGTCAAACAATTCCCTTCCTTGTGATGTCTGATCACTAGTAGCGGGTTGGTCGGCCACAGCCACGGTTGCCAGCAAGCAAAAACCCGAGAGGAGTGTGAAAAGCTTTGCGGACATGATTTTATTCCCAGACGAGCGATGCGGATGCCTTTTTTCAGGAGAGTGTAGGGAGATGTCCAGCCCAGGACCTCCGAACATTAAACGATCCCCGATTACCTCTCGAGATTACCTCTCAGAATTGCCTCTCGAGATTACCTCTCAGCTGTCGCACCCAGCAAAGCACAGTTTTTGGCCAGAAAGTTCGGATTCGCGTTTAACGATTCGATTTCACCAATTCGTGCCCTAATTCACGCAGGTCAGCCAACGGTTTGGCTACACCCGCCTTTGCGAGCGCGAACTTAACCAAGTTGCCGCGTGGCCGCTTTTCCGAGGCCGTGGTGTAGGCATCGTCATAGTACCCCAGTGCAATATCCGCAAATTCGGCGATCTGATTATCTTCCAATGCAGCCATTGCCTGTTGATACCTCAGCCCACCCAGCCTCTTTTTCACTCTTCCAATTGCCTCGCCCAGTGCGTTGGTAGGCAGATCACCGTACTCTCGGACGAGCAACTCAATGCGACTTTCCCGATCAGCCTCCGCAAAAATCCCTGGAGCCGCCCGCATTTGATCCCAAAGGGGCAAGGGCAGATTGACTCTCCCGATCGACTGACTTTCGTCCTCAAGCCAAACCGGTTCATTCGGATCCAACAGCCGCCAACTTTCGAAAAGATCATTCTCGAACTGCTCAACTGTGGGTTGAGTTGGCTGCCCGATCCCACCGAATGCTGATCCACGATGACAAGCAAGTGATTCAAGATCGATCACCTGCTCACCAGACGCCTGCAAGTCCTGCAAAAGAGCCGTCTTCCCGACACCTGTATAACCCGACAAAATGACAATCTTCGTCGGCTCAGCAAAACTCTGATGGGCAGCCCGTCGGAACGCTTTGTACCCGCCAACGATACGCGTTGCCACCAACCCCGTGCGGCATGCGAGCCAGTTGAAAGCCTCACTCCGCATACCACCGCGCCAGCAGTGAACAAACACGTTCTCGCCCTCTTTGAACTGACTCAAGGACTGGAGCAACTTGTCTGCTTTTTCACCCACAAGACGCAAACCCAACCCAATCGCGTGGTTCCTGCCTCGATTTTTGTAGGCGATTCCCACCTCCGCACGCTCACTGTCACTGAATAGCGGAATATTGACGGCATCTGGGATGTGGCCAGCAGCGAACTCACCAGGCGAACGTACATCGATCGTTGGTCTGGACGGTGACGTCAAATAGTCCTGGATTTCGATCGTTTCACTTATCACGATCACCTCGGTTATTGAACAGCTGTTGTCCTAAAACTTGTAAGCAGCAGAGTCAGCCCAATATACAGCGGGACACCTGTATGTCATACGTGCCCGACTTTATCCCCGGGAAACGCAGTAAACTCCCAACGAGATAAGATTTTCTCTGCTGACAGAGCGAGCAGCATGATCATCCTGGTATCGAAATCAGCACAGTCCCTGCAATCGGTTTCAGTGTCGTTACCAACCCCCTGCCTTCGCTATCCACCATGGTCCGCAGCGTTTTGCCACACTCAGCACTCGCTTCAACCGATTTCTCTTTCCTAGACGAGAGAGTGAACCCCAAGCGATCACTGAAACAATCACAGGATGCAGCTCATGGGAAGAATATCTACTCTCGACCGCAGCACGCTTACTTCTGCCTGAGCACCCAAGTGTCGAATCATGCAGAAGTAGGTAAAGCTAAAGAGATGAAGGCAAAGGCGAATCTTGGCGGATTGACCGTGATGATGGATTAATCGCCCAGGTGCTTTCTTCGATCGATAAGGATACGGAAAGCCTTCAGGATGGGAACATCCTGAAGCGACCACGAACAGCAGCAAGCAAACAGGTTTTACGAGCGATATGCCGATTCTTCCACCCGAGCCAGATTGCCATCCGGTAGATTTGCTCGAGCAACCGCAGTCACCAGACGAAGCCTGGTGGCTATTTTACACCCGCAGTCGCCAAGAGAAGCAACTCATGCGACGACTGCGTGAACTGAACGTCAAACACTATGCTCCACAGATTCCGCACCGAAAGCGTTCACCCGCCGGCAGGTTGAGAACCACTTATGCACCGCTGTTCAATAACTATGTATTCATGTGTGGTGCTGAGCGACAGCGGTATGAAGCCGTATGCACCGGGTGCATCGTACAACACGAGCAGATTACCGACACGGAGCAATTCCTAACTGATCTGAAGCAAATTCACAGGCTCGTCAACACAGGCGTTCCGTTGACCATTGAGAGTCGCATCGAACCTGGTGAAAGCGTTCGTGTCCGCTCGGGTGCATTCTCAGGTTATGAAGGAATTGTTATCCGACGAGATCAGGAAACTCGCTTACTCGTTTCTATCCAATTCATGGATCAAGGTGTCAGTGTCAAACTGGAAGATTGCCAGCTTGAGTCGATCGCCTGATCACCACACGCGACGTTCGCACGTCAACTCGTTTTACCACCCAACTGTCCCAGTGTCCTCCACCCCTCCCCGACACATTCGTCCTCGATCTCCCTCCCCGAGGAACGAAACGGGCAGTTCCAACGAGCACGTGCGAACGTCGCGTCGGCACTAGTTCACAAACCAAGAGCAACGAGATTGGTCCACTGAACTTTTGTTTTACGCAATCAGTCCTTTTAAACCGCTGACTGTCCGCACTTACTTTCAACCACGGAAAATGTCGTGCCTTCTGCAATGCTTACCGGGATTACCGGTCAAGACGGCTCCTACCTTGCAGAACAATTGTTGAGCAGGAACTACGAAGTTCATGGATTGGTCCGTCGCACAAGTACTACCCAAAGAGTAAGGCTGGACACTCTTTTCCATGACAGAGACGTCTACGAAAAACGTCTATTCCTTCATTACGCTGACCTTGACGACGCCACCACCATCCGACGCATTCTGCTGAAAACGGAACCAGATGAACTCTACCATCTGGCCGGCCAAAGCCATGTGGGCGCTAGCTTCGAAATTCCCGAAACGACCTGCCAGTTCACAGCCATGGGGACACTCAAACTTTTGGAAATCGTCCGGGATCTTGCAAAGCAGCCACGCTTCCTTCACATCAGCAGCTCTGAGATCTTTGGTCGCCCAAATGTGGCTCCCCAAAACGAACAAACAGCCATGAGACCTGTGACTCCGTATGGAGTTGCGAAAACATTCGCTACCAATATGGTCCGTCTCTACAGGGATTCGTTCGGACTCTTTGCCTGCAATGCCATTTGCTACAACCACGAATCTGAACGCCGTGGTGAGTCGTTTGTAACACGCAAGATTACCAAAGCTGCCGCCGCGATCTCCCTCGGTTTACAAGACAAGCTAAAACTGGGTTCACTCGATGGCAAACGTGACTGGGGCTATGCACCTGACTACACAGACGCGATGTGGCGTATGCTACAGCAGCCAGCACCGGATGATTATATCCTTGCAACCGGGGCACAACACAGCATCAAAGATTTTCTGGATGCAGCTTTCCAGGCCGTCGGTCTTGACTGGCATGATTACGTAGAGCAAGACCCACGGTACATGCGTCCCTCTGAGGTGACTCAGTTGATCGGTGACGCTAGCAAGGCGCACGAACAACTTGACTGGACTCCGACCACAAGGTTACCAGAACTTGCGGAACGCATGGTTCATAGCGACCGTGAGCAGCGTGTCCGTGAGCAGCAGACTGCAAGCCAGTCTCACGGATGAACAGGTCGCACTTCAAAAATACTGACAGGCAATCATCGCCGGCGTTTGGCCCACGACCTAGCGAAACTCACCACGCAGCGGATAACCTGAAGTTCCCTGCGCGCTGTAATTAACGGGATTGGAGGGCAACGTTTGACTAGCTGCCGCCGCTTCGGATGAGAGTGTGGTCAAGTCCACCATATTGGACGCAGAGGTTGGTATCGAGAAAACGTTTGCCTCGCCGGTCAGCAACTGATTCACCGTGTACGCTCCTACATCAATCTTCATCTCCAAGGGCGGACCAAGATTCGGGGTCAGCTTGATTTCCACGACATGGGGCAAACTGCATTGAAATTGTTCGTAGTACCGGTGCTCTGACGCATGACTTTCGGCAATCAACTGTCCAGACGGTGAATAGAGATACTGATCGGTCACGTAACCCGCGTTCGGGTCGATAAAGCAAATGCGGTGATAGATCCCGTTGGGCATGCTGATCATGCTGCTGATCTCATATCGACCATCAGGCCTTTGGACCGGGCCCGCATCTACATTCGTTGGATCAATTTGTACAAGCCCAAGAGCGTCCATCACCCACGACGGATCAACCGGCAAGATAGCACGCGCCAACTGCTGACGATACTGATCGTGCCGCGCGTAATAAAGTGTTTTTGACATACCTTCTGGTACCTCAAACCAAAACACTTCGTCGTTACTGCCCATATCCATGCCAGCGCCCATCACGATGGGTAAACTGGCACGTAGCCGAAAATTCTTATCGCGTTCAACATGCATGGTCGCATTCAAACGCGGCAGACTTGGAACACTGAGCATTTTTACTGTCGCCGAGTTTGTACTTAACTGACGAATCGATTGACTTCGGTTGACAACACTCGCGATCTGCTCAAGCGAGGGTGTTTCATTCAGAACCGTTGGAGGAGGGGGAAACGGCATGGGCGCATTTCTCGGGGCGCAAGTGGCACCACCTGAGATAAAGCATACAAAAAGTATTCCGAACCAACTGAGTAATCGCATCCCTGCACTCAAATTTCGGTGTTCAGCAGAACGTTCTCTGCCGCTAAATGTTTCATGATTAAATATTTTGACTCGAGCACTTGATGACGCCATCGTTCGCATTGACCTGCTCACAGCTTGACTTTCAGTCACCTTCACTCATTCGGGGCGGCTTCGACTTCCGAGGCCCCATCTTCCTGATCACACACTTCCATTTCTTCCGCTTCACAATACAGCAGCTCGTCTAATTCTTCTCGAAGCTGGTCTGACTCACCTCGATTGATAACGCAAATTGGAATATCGATCTCGGCACCGGTTGCAATCACTTCAATTCGTAACAAGTCAGCCTGAGCTTCCTCTGTCTCAACTGGTCGAATGACGCGTTTCCTCATCAGCATTAAAGCAAGGAGGTAACGACTTTTCGCTTTCTCAGGTTGGCTGCCCATTTGCCGCAATAAATCTGTCAACACTTCAATTGGCGCTAGAACCATTTTCTTCTCGTCAGATGTTGGCATGCGGCACTTCCACCAACCTACAGCGCCGGCTGGTGGATCACTCCAACTTTCAGCTGCATAATCTTGCCGCACAAAGTCATCCCCAGACTCCAGCACGACAGAGTAATACCACTCCCCTTCTCGAAGCGGACGTTTCAAATGATGGCACTGCCGCGTGCATCGACTGACTTTGTATTCACCCAACATGCTTGGATCGTTTCGAATTGGCTCATGACCATGAAACGAACCTGTGAAACATAAAAGCATGTTCACCAATCGCTTCAGTTGATTCGACAGTATCAAAACAGCCCGACTTTGCGAAAGCCCGATGCAATCTGGCCATCCGCAGCTCAATCACGTAGCACTCGGCACACCGCATTGGAGACACGTTGCTTACCCCCGACAGTTCCGATCAGATTTCCCGACCAAATGCTGCGCAATTGACCGCATGGCTGGTCACAGTTGACAGCAATGCCAATCGCATGGGCCCCGAAAAGAGCATTGCTTTTGTTTCGAGCAGTGCTTCAGTAAGCACCGACTCACTGCGCGGAAAGAAATCGGGAATCAACCCCGCCTGGGCCGATGGGAACCGTCAGCAGACCTCGGCATTTCGGGCAGTGGCCCTCATAAACAAGACGTAATGGGCTCCGATAGATTCTTCCATAGGTTTTGCAACACTTGAAATGTATCCCAAGAAACGGGGCTTTCTGATTACCTGGTGAATTTCCAGCAACCTGCTTTCCTGCCCTGCCTGCCGAATGAGTGGCTTCCAAAGATTCGGCCGATTCTTTCCGGCAAGGATCGCTGCTAGCATCAAAAACGGGGCGATTCATTGACTTGGCTAAACGAAAATTCAATGTTGGGGAATGGCTGTGGTCGCACGGTACAAAACAACGACTCACCAATGTGAGCCCAATTCACTGTGATTCCAATGCACTGTGATTCCAATGCACTGTGATTCCAATTCACTGTGATTCCAAGTCGCCTGATTCCAATTCGCCTGATTCCAATTTTCTGTGGCTTTCCCAGAGGCACGTATGTAGCACAGTTTCGGCCGTCACCAGAACTCGGGGGCGAAACCAAGATGTCGTCAAAAACCAAATCTCAACGCGAAAGGTCTGGAGCACTCAGTGCTCGGAGACACCGACATACCACTTACTATTCTTCTCAAGGGAGGCTGCCTTCCAGATCACGTCGCGAGAAATAGGCGGAACAGCTTTCCCACCCCCATCGGACTCTGGGACCCACAACTGAAGTGATGCTTGCTTGACAGTTTTTGTGACCGTCATTGGTATGATTGCAAAGCAGATGCCGTTAGATCCCCAAGATAGTTGGCCCGCACTACGACAGGAAGCAAAACCTCGCTGCGGTTCCAGCGTCACCTCACCGCCCCCAACTTCATTCTTTGCTCCGGCGTCTGCATTCCCAGGTGGAATCTGTTCCTGGCTTTGCTTACCCACCTCGTTCGCAACTGAAACAAGCACAAGTTCCGTGAAGTTCGGACGAGTAGCGAGCAATGCCAAGCGTTGGCTGTCAGGTTCCCAGACCAATGCATTTCCGAGGGTTGTATAGCGATGCCCTTGCCTTGCTACGAGCACTCGTGTTTCTTCTTTTTCCGTATCGTAAAGCACAATACCATTGTCCCGAAAAAACGCGATACTCTTTCCATCGGGTGACCAACGTGGGGATGTGCCTTGACCAATGGACCTTCCTCCCCTGCCGTCCGCCGCCATAACCCAAATCTGTTTCCCGGCGTTCCCCTCACCAACTGTTCTTGCACATACAAATTGAGTCGCATCTGCGGACCACGAGGGCTGCTTGCCTCTGCAAAGTTCAGTAACCACTTCACCCTTCAAATCAGAAAGTACAATCTGACTTCCCACAGCAGGATCGTTGGACGTGCGATGAAATAACATTCGTGTTCCGTCTGGTGAAACATCCGGCAACCCGAGGGTGGGAAACTTCTCGTCCTGAAAAATCACGACGCTTGTTTGCCCATCCGTACTTTCAAAACGAATGGCATTTGGCTTCGCTTCATTGAACTCAAACTCATCTGACGTGAGCCTTCGGTCTCGATTGCGATCAAGGCGGTGAAAATAATATCGTCGCTGCAATTGAAACAAGTCTGTCTTGTGAAAAATGAACTCGTCATAGGAAAGCGTTCCATCTCGGTTCAAATCAACAGGACGCTTCGACCATGGATAATTCAAATTTCCCAACATGGAAACACGGAACTCTTGCAGAGACAAGAGCTGGTCACGATTCTGATCGAACGCTGGAATGGTGGAAGCAACCAGATGACGCCGGTCCTGTTCGACCGCCGCCTCGATCTCTGCGATGTCCAGCAAGCCACTTAAATCAACATCAGATTTTCTGAACCACTCGACGGTATCAAAATAATTCTTAGCATCTCGATAATCGCGATACTCACCAAAAGTAATCCGACCATCGTCGTCTACATCCAGTCGAACAAAATCCTTTTTTGAGCGCGCATCCCAACCGTGACTCGTAAACTCATCAAGGGTCACTGAGCGATCATCATTAATATCCGCAACCAAAAATCGATCAAGCCTTAAGACCCTGCCAGTTGGCTCTCGAATCTCATGCCTATCGCCCCAATACATACCGAGCTGGTAATTCAAAAAGTTGCGTGCATCAGCGCGATTCATCTGCCCATCGCCATCTGGATCAGCTTGCTGCAAGATCCTTCCGGTGACAAACTTTTTTCCCTCTGGTGAGATGGACCCGATGAAGTTGGCAACAAAACTGTGCGAATTCACGTATTCATTGGGACGCTTGTTCCACTGCTCGTAAGACTCATCAAGAGCAGACACGGCGTTTTCCAGCAAGTCATTCAATGGATCGGGGATGCTTCCTCGAATCCATGCTGGAGCCAGTCCTGACACCGATGAAAACTCCGCTCGGCTCAAAGCCCCGGAACGATCGAAATCATAAAGTGCAAAGTCACGCGTCAACTCCGCTGTGGCTTCGCGAAGCTGCAAGAATTCATCAAGATTCAATCGCTCGTCCTGATCTTTATCAAGGCGATCAAATTCAGCTCGTATTTTCAGCACCGAGGCAGCCAGCTCGGCGGGTTCATCCGAGATCACTGGAGAACAAACCGCCATCCAGATGACTACGGGGCACAAAAATCTGCGTTTAAAAAACAACCGAAAACTACCAGAACGGGAAACGAAACCAGCTCCCTAGAAGATAGTTGTTTGCCTGCGGCACGACAACGCAGCACGCTGCTTCTGGCCCTGGATATACGGCCTCGACGACCATTTTACATCAGAATATTTTGCTCGGACTGGGAAAACACCAGCATCACAGTCCGAAGATCAGAGCTTAAGCACTCGATTGCATCATGCGTACATCACGCCCTCGAGGATCAGGCCTAATCGATAAACTGAGTACGGCAAAGGTCATTGCGTAAATCCAATGTGAACCGAGCATAGCGACCGCGATGCACCAACCCACAAGAATCAACTTGCCTTTCCGACTGCTTTTTGGCAGCCACGCTAGAAACAGCCCAAGAGGTAATGCAATCATCATCAAGTGGGTGAGACCTTCATACACAAACACCTCAACCAATAACGAGTCGGGACCAGTCCAATCAATGGTGCGATCTTCAACCGGAGCAGCCAGGGCAAAGGCGCCCAGTCCATTGAACCAAACTCTTCCTCCCAGCATTGCAACCCAGGTAGCGAAACCAATCACAGTGATTTGTGTGGCGAGCAGCCTTTCCGAAAACCCTGCCGTCCAATGCGTCGCCAACGGTTCATTACTTCGATTTTTCGTCAATGGTCGCTTCACGGTAAAAACAGACCATGCGTTACCCGCAGGTGAAATCGCGGCAGCAAATAAGCCAAGACTTAATAAAGTCTCGGACAAGCCAGAAAGCAACATCGCCCGATTAGCCCACCCGACAAACAAACCCCACAAAAGAAAACTCATCCAACGACCTCCTAGCCCCAACAAGACGGCCAAAGACGTTGCCATCCCCATTCCCAGATACAGTTGGTAGATCCAAGCACTTTCAGTCAGAAACAGCGGGGATACGATCCATTTCCCGGCAGATTCCAAGCCACCTGTGGTGAGAAATTCAGAGACGTTGGTCGCCGAGAGAGGACCACCATCGGCATACCAAAATGTTGCATCAGACCAAGCACTTAGAAAGTACACCAATGTGATTATCGCCAACAAACCACGAATCGCACTGACGGGAGCTACCGGCGCATTTGAAAACCAATACCTGTCCCACCCACCGATTTCTGATTCAGTTGCAACTTTGATCGCGCTACTGTTTTTGCTCACTGCCCCATCTCCGCACCGATGAGGTGATTGCCAAAGGCGTGATTCAAGGTGATAGGCTCTGCCAATGCATTCGGCATCTCGCCGGACCATACCACTTGTGATACGCCTTGCGTACGCTCAGGACGAAAGACAGACAATCGAGGCTGTGCCGACAACCTTGATTCTCTCAATTGAACCAACGAAACCCTGCCTTGGTCGCGTACGACTCGAGCGAGATAGGGCACTGTGACACCGGTGTTGATATCATTAAGGTCCGTCGGGTAACGAACTATCCTGACTCCCTGCACTGAAGGTTGATTCGCAACGACTGGCAAGAGCAAATCAGCGACAAGGCTTGGTTGATCATTATCAGCGAGCATTGCAGCCGTGGACAGCCACTTTGCAACTCGATCGGAGACAGCAAATCCAGCAGTCGACGATAAGCCACCACCCTGAGCAGGTCCAATCACCTGCCATTTCAGATCCCCTGAAGTCGCGACACCGGTGACGCGATCTGCAGTCACCTCAATCCGATGCGGCTGGTCATCGGCTTCCCCATAAGTCAGGTAGACCGGTCGATCATCAGCAGAGAAGTGCGTTGGTCGCAAATACGGCTGCAGAACCTCCGACAACCTCCGATGAAGAGAAGAAGGCTGGACCACCGCAGTGAACGAAACCGTGATCGCTACCACATGAACGGTCACCCAAATCGAAAGCCAGGTCTTGACTGTGGTTGAAGGACCTGCGTCCGCCGCACCTGCCTGATTATTGGGGGGCTGGTTATCGGGGACCTGGGCATCGGGGACCTGGGCATCG
>NZGD01000178.1 GCA_002690925.1 Rhodopirellula sp. | reverse complement strand
CTCACGGGCAACATCATCGGCGTCCACCCAGTGCACGCCGTGCTCACCAAACAAGCGAGCCACAGTGGATTTTCCGGAACCAATTCCGCCGGTGAGGCCAGCAATCTTCATGAATCAGACTCCCAGGAATCCGTACCAGAACGCCTGAATCTCACTGCCAAACCACAGACAAATCAACCCCGCTGTCGCAAGGTATGGCCCAAACGGAATCGGAACTTCCCGCCCATGCTTCTTGAACACCATCAGGCTGATACCGACAACGGCTCCTACAACCGAGGAAAGCAGAATCACCGCTGGCAACAACTGCCACCCCAGCCAGGCGCCGAGTGCGGCAAGCAGTTTGAAATCTCCGTGCCCCATGCCCTCCTTGCCGGTTACCAGCTTGAAGAGCCAGTAAACAGACCACAAGGAGAGATAACCTGCCACGGCACCCCAAAAGGCACTGTTGAAGTCCGTCAGCACGCCAAAATAATTCAACACGAGGCCCAGCCACATCAGGGGCAGCGTAATGCTGTCTGGTAGGAGCTGGGTGTCGAAATCGATAACGGTCAGCGCCACCAGAGCCCAAACCAGCAGCAGGGCCCAGAGGGCGGATTCGTTCGGCCCGATGACTGCAATGGTCACCACGGAGAAAATCGCCGTTAGCGCCTCAATGATTGGATAACGTGGCGAGATAGGCGCCTTGCAGGATGCGCATTTGCCCCGAAGAACCAGCCAGCTGATTACCGGGATATTCTCCCATGCCCGAATGCCATGGCCGCAGGAAGGGCAGGTGGAGGCCGGTTTGGAAAGCGTAATCCGTTCTTCCTGCTTACGTTGCTTGTCCGGCAGTTCCAGGAATTCCTCGCACTGGCAGCGCCAGTCCTGGTGCATAATTTTCGGCAGCCTCAGAATCACAACATTCAGGAAACTGCCGATGCAGAGGGATACGAGGGTGACGGAAAGAAAAAGAAGCCAGGGCGTGGCGAGAAAGGCGTCCAGAGTAATCATCAATTATCCGAGAATCAGGCGGGGAAACTCGGGGTCAGAAGAGCTTTTCCTTCTGACCCCGCTCAAGGTCTAGCGGGGCTTCGGGTCGGTGAGTTTAACCAACCACCTGACCCATCTGGAAGATCGGCAGATACATGGCGATGATCAGGCCGCCAACCAGAACACCCAGTACCGCCATGATCATTGGCTCCATCAGGGCGGTCAGGTTATCGACCATGTCGTCGACCACTGCCTCATAATGCTCCGCCACCTTGGCCAGCATCTCGTCCAGGTTACCGGATTCTTCACCGATGGCTGTGAGCTGAACAGCCATCACCGGGAATACGTCTTGTTGGCGCATAGATGCCTGGAGCTGAGTACCGCTGGATACGTCGTTTTTGATGCGGTCGATAGCATCTCGATAAACAGCGTTGCCGGTAGCTCCGGCAACAGAATCTAGGGCATCAACTAGCGGAACACCAGCAGCGAAGGTGGTTGAGAGGACGCGGCCAAACTTTGCAACTGCAGATTTATCTAGGATTTCTCCAACAACTGGCAATTTCAGAACATATTTGTCGACAAAGTCTGAAAACTTTTGTGAGCGGCGTTTGGCCTCTTTAAAGAGAAATATGGTGCCCACGATTCCTAAAAGAACCACAAACCACCAGCTTTGCAGCCATTCTGAAAGCTCAACGACCATCTGGGTGAAAACTGGTAAGTCTGCGCCGAAACCTTGAAACAGGCTTTCAAACTGGGGCACTACCTTAACGAGCAGAATTGCGGTAACAACGATGGCAACAATGATGACCGCAATTGGGTAGGTCATCGCTTTTTTTACTTTCTTTTTCAGGTTTTCTGTTTTTTCAAGATAAGTTGCAATTCGGTCTAGCATCGCCTCAAGTGCACCAGCTTTCTCACCGGAATCCACAAGGTTGCAATACAAATTGTCAAAATACTTAGGGTGTTTTCGGAGAGCTCCGGCAAAACTGGTACCCGACGAAATATCATTCCGGATACTCATTACCAGTTCTTGAAGCCCCTTGTTTTCAAGACCATCTGCAACGATGTCGAAGCTCTGAACCAGAGGCACCCCCGCTTTCATCATGGTGGCAAGCTGACGGGTCAGCATGGCAATGTCGAAGGGGGTAATCTTCTTGCTTCCACCGAAAAGCGGCTTGGGCTTTTTCTTGACCTTGTCCGGAATAATGCCCTGCTTGCGAAGCTGCGCCTTAACCAAAGCGAGGTTAGAGCCCGTAAGTTCGCCTTTGGACTTATTACCTTTACGGTCTTTCCCTTCCCAAACGTACGATTCCAGCTTTTGTGCTTTCTCTGCCATGCTTAATCCTTCGTCACGCGATTGGCTTCCTCAAGACTTGTTACGCCCTCGATCACTTTCATAAGTGCCGATTGGCGCAAGTTACGGAAGCCCTCGGCCTGAGCCTGCCTTGCAATTTTGATGGAACTGGCTTCTTCCATAATCATGTTCGCCAGCTCGTCGGTAATCTTGACCACTTCGTAAATCCCGACGCGGCCTTTATATCCTCCATTGCATTTATCACAGCCCTTGGGGCGGTACAACGTAAAGCCTGTATCAATTTGTTCCTGTGTGAACCCCTCCTCTACCAGCACCTCTTTTGGCACATCAAAGGGTTGTTTGCAGGCGCTGCATAACCTGCGGCCAAGACGTTGGGCTATAATCAGGCTTACCGAGGTAGCTATGTTGAACGAGGGTACGCCCATGTTCATCATCCGCGTGAGGGTCTCGGCCGCACTGTTGGTGTGTAGGGTAGAGAGAACCAAATGCCCGGTTTGAGCCGCCTTGATCGCTATATTGGCCGTCTCCAGATCCCGGATCTCACCCACCATGATTACATCCGGATCCTGACGCAGGAACGCCCGCAGAGCCTCCGCAAAGCCCAGCCCCACGCGGTTGTTCACGTTTACCTGGTTAATGCCTTCAAGGTTGATCTCCGCCGGGTCTTCCGCGGTGGAGATGTTGATGTCCGGGGTGTTCAGAATATTCAGGCCGGTATACAAAGAAACCGTCTTACCGGAGCCGGTCGGGCCGGTCACTAGAATCATGCCCTGCGGCTGCTTGAGGGCATCCATATACATTTCTTTCTGGTCCGCCTCATAACCGAGCACATCAATGCCCAGCTTAGCCTGGCTGGGATCAAGAATACGCAGAACAATCTTTTCACCCCAAAGCGTGGGCAGCGTATTTACCCGGAAATCGATGGCCTTGGTCTTCGACAGCTTCATCTTGATCCGGCCATCCTGAGGAACCCGCCGCTCGGAAATGTCCAGCTGCGCCATAATCTTCACCCGTGCGGAAATCTTTGGAGCCAGTTTGATGGACGGGCGGGAGACTTCTTTCAATATGCCGTCCGTACGGTACCGAACCCGGTAGACCTTTTCATAGGGCTCGAAGTGTATATCTGAGGCACCACCTCGAATTGCATCCAGCAACATCTTGTTTACATATTTGACTATCGGAGCATCGTCGACTTCGCTGGTGACTACAGCGCCATCGTCTTCCTGTTCGCCACCTTCGGTTTCAACTCCTTCGAGGTCTGAATCATCCAGGTCGCCCATGGAAGTATCCTGGGATTCCAGGTACTTGTCGATGGCTTCCCGAAGTTTGGCATCGTCCACCAATATCGCATCGGTGCTGAGGCCAGTGTTAAACTTTATCTCGTCCAGAGCCTGAATATTGGTTGGATCAGAAACCGCAATAAACAATCGGTTTCCTCTCTTATAAAGAGGCAGGGCGTTATGCTTGCGGACCAATTTCTCATCCACTACCTTCTCTGGCATCATTTCCGGGAGAAACGCCGACAAATCCAGAACTGATACCCCGAATTCCATAGCGGCGGAAAACGCAAGCTTCGAGCTATCCGCCAGGTTGTTTTGGGTGAGATAGGTGATCAGAGGGATTCGGTTTTGGGAAGCCTGAAGGAAGGCATCTTTTGCCGTTGACTCATCGAGAAGTCCGTCATCCACGAAGCGCCGTGCAAGGCCGGTAAGCGTGATATTGCTTTTATTGGTAGACATAAATTAAGTAAGAAACGCAGCCTAAGTTACTGAAACCGATGTTTTGTCGAATTTAGTGAGTTTAGATGGCCCAGAGAAATTTTGAAAGCTAGGTTTGTTCACGATCAGAACTTGTTAAACAGGCTGAGCCGACGCTTGTGGTCTTTTCAGTGGATCATGACGTTCGTTGGTGACAATTATTGTCAGGCATTGACATCTAGGGGCATGCTGTCGGCAGCGAGCTTGGCCATTGGCACGAGCGGCATTATGTTCATAAGCCTTTGAAAAATAGTATTTTTATTAATATTCTATGATTTTTAGGTGACTTGGCACATTGGCTGCTTGCTCTACTGTAGGCTCAAAACGCAGGTCACGGGGTTCTACTCCGCCGGGCCCGGGCCAGCACAAAGAGTTAATCAACGACAAACATAGAGGTTGATAATGAAAGCTATCCGTATTAATCATGCTCAAAAGGGTTTTACACTGATCGAACTGATGATCGTTGTTGCGATCATTGGTATTTTGGCAGCAATCGCCATTCCTCAGTATCAGGACTATATTGCCCGGTCTCAAATGAACCGAGTATATGGCGAGCTTTCTGCTCTCAAAACAGCAGCTGAAGAGAATCTGATGCGCGGCAATGCGACTTCTCTGGATGCAGACGCTCTCGGCTACACTGGCTCGAGCTTGATCGCCGGTACCGGTAACACTGACATCACTGTGGACTTCACAGCAGGTGATGGGTCTGGTTCTATCACAGGTACTCTTGGTCAGGATGCAGGCACTGCTGTAAGTGGGGCGGACGTTGTAATCAGCCGCACGGACGCAGGCGTTTGGTCTTGCAGCATTACGCTTAATGGTATGGACCCGAAATTCGTACCGACAGGTTGCGGCCAGTCTTAATCGTTGGCAGAAAAAAAAGGAGGGCTTTGGCTCTCCTTTTTTTTAAGCATTTCTTGATCCTCTGCCAAGCTTAGACATGTAGGTCTAATTTTTCCTTTTTCAGCGCACACTCTTTGAAAATATTATTTTGCCTGGGGCATGATCCCACTTTGAGGTAGGGGGTCCTTGCGACCAATCTTCGAGTAAAATTATGGTTCTTAAGATGCCATCGCGCAGCGGTCGGTTTTTTGCTTTCGGTCTAACATTGCTAATGCTTGTGCCGGCAGCAGGTTTGTTTCGCTCCTGGCCACTTAATTCGGCTTTGATAGACGGATTGGCGATATTGATTGGCGGCCTGATGTCTGGCGGCGTTTTGTTGCTATCGCAGAGACCTCGATTTACTGTTTCTCCGTTGCTTGGCGCAGTGGTTGTAATGGCGGTAATTGCTGGGCTATCAGTTTTTACGAATTCTTTTTCGATTGAAGCATCCTGGCGTTGGTACATACTTTGCCTTTTTCTGTCTGCATTCGTAGTGTTGGGTGCTTCAGATGTGGTGCGTGAGGAAGGAAAGGACCGATACGTTAGTGCATTAATCAATGCACTATGGTTCGGTGCGGTGGTTTATTCGGTTCTGAGCCTGCTCCGCTATTACGGTATTTTACAATTCGTTTTGCCTTGGCTGGAGCCCTCCACTGGGCGCATGGGTGGTATTTGGAGTCAGCCAAACCTGACTAACACCACCGCGTGGCTTGGACTGCTTGCGAGCGTAATGCGCTTTGACTGGAGAGTTCACCCGTACAAGCTGGCAAGCTGTGTATTTTTGTTCGGTTGGATCATCGCTTGTGCTGCGTCGCGCATGTCATGGTTGTATGCGATAGGTTTACTTTTGTTGGCTGGCGCAAGCTGGCTTCCTACATTGCGCTGTCCGGAAATAGCAGGAAGCCGGCTTGGGCTGATTTTTAGTATTTTCGCCGTCATCCTTCTCTTCTTCCTTGTGCCGACAGTTAACGAGCCAGTGGGGCGGTGGTTAACAGAGAATGGCATAGTGGACAGATACGAAAGTGTGGCTTTAGCGACGCGCAACGTGTCTGAGGACGCTGCTAGGCTCTCCGAGTTGGGTAAGTTAACAGTGTCAATAGGGGATTTTTCGCTATCTAAAATTGTCTTTGGTATCGGACCCGGGCAATATGCCGGATTTTCGGCAGATGCGGATCTAGGGTTGCCGCCAGAAAACCTTACCCCTGCTATCTGGTTACACTCACATAATCTTTTTACGATGGTTTTTGTCGAGTTGGGCACGCTGGGGCTTTTGCTAGTTTTAGGGGTGGTCCTTTCGATTGCTTGGCAGGTTTTTCGTAAGCCCATTGGGCGTAATGTTTTTTTTATTGCTGGAGGGCTGAGCCTACTTTTCATTCACAGTAATCTCGAATTTCCTCTTTGGTATCCCTGGTTTTTGTTTGTAACCTGGCTCCTGATTGTTCCTCTATTTGCGGTGCGTTCGGTTAAGTCGGATTTGCAATTTCTTAAGCCAGTAGTGGGAGGGGTTGTCAGCTTAATGGTAGTGATGCTCATTGTTAATGTTGGCAGTCAATATCGAACTATTGCGACTATAGCATTAGATCCTGAGCCTGATCAGGATGATTATAGGGCTCTCGTTGTCTTGGCCAATGACAGTCTTTTGGGGCCTTACGCCGTTTTACGCCGGTATCGTGACTTTGCACCGGAAGCGTCGAATCTGGAATGGCAGCTTCGAGAAGTTCGCCAGATTAAAGCTTGGCAGCCACGAGACTTGGTCATGTTGCGCGAGGTTTCTTTATTGACTCTAATGGGAGACTTAGAAGGTGCCTGTAATGCGGCATCCCTAACCGCATATCGGTATCCTAGGTCGGCACCCCTAATGCTTGAGCATGCGGTTCTGGCAAAAACACTAGCTCCAACAGAAGTAATCGAACTTGCAGAGTGTATTGAAAAGGGATTGGAGCCCAGAAGCGAAACTATTCCTTCAATAGAGAAGAAGAATAAACGATTTTCCCTTGCGGAAACTCCAACGATAAAGTGATGCCAAGGACGCAAGCCGAGAATTCGACGATGGGATTCTTTTGGTCTTTCAGGCATGTTCCCGGCTACTCGCAAAAATGAAAAACAAATCTGTCCCGGTTTTGGCTCCAGTTTTCGCTCTGTTCTTGGGTTCAGTACTTTTTGCCGACTTTATGCCATCTGTGTTTGACGCCTATGCGGATCAGCGGGTCTTGCTCTCGTTGTTGTTGATTGCCGCTACGGCCCTGGGGCTTTTGATGCTGTCATATAAGGGGCGTTTAGCGTCCTTAGTGCCGGATCTATGGCCGTTTCTCCTGCTTGTGTTCAGCTTTCTCCTTGCAGCGCTGCAATACCACACTGAGCCTTTTTATCTGGTAGAGCCCGTGTTTTATGCGCTTTACTTTCTTGCATTTGGCATCGGTGGCTACGTTATCCGGACGAAGGCCCTGGCTCGGGAGGCCGCGCAGGCACTGTTAGTGGTGGCTGCGATAGCCTGTTTCTTCTATGCAGCGATGACTATCACGGTTTACCTGTTCGCTCTTTCCGATGAATTCTCCCAGCTCGACCTCATTATTCCATGGGGCTTTGTAAATATCCGTTACTGGAGCCACGTAGCGACATGGGTGGTTCCGCTGTTTCCATTATTCGTCCTGGTTGGGCCTTGTCAACGAAATAGGCTTTGGCAGCTGGGTGCCGCATTTACGGGCGCTGTATGGTGGTGGGTGCTGTTTTTGTCATCGTCCCGCGGTTCCGTCATTGGCTTGTTCATTGGTTTTGTTCTGGCGTGGGCCTGTTTTGGGAGAGCGGGGCTGCCTTGGGTAAAGTTGTTCGCGAAATATGCGATTTATGGGGTGGTTGCTTGGTTTATCCTGTCAGTGGCTATTCCCAGTCTCGTGTTCGATGAGATTCAGGTTCGTGGGCTCAAGGCCCACAGTTCCGGTCGTCTGCCCTTGTGGCAGGAGGCCTGGGCCATGAGTATGCAGCACTTCCCGTTCGGCATGGGTCCGCAATCTTGGCTGACCCATGAAATTCTGACAGACGCTTACCGGGCATCTCGGACGTTTGGGCATCCCCACAATATGTATCTGATGTGGGCGGCGGAGTATGGCTGGATTTCTATAGCTGGCCTGGCAATCCTGTGTTGTTATGCCTTATGCCATTTGTGGCGTCAGATTGCATTGGTTCGGGCCGGGCAAACACCTAATGGTATATTGTTGGTGGGATTTATGGCCTCGGTGCTAGCCGCGTTGGTTCACGCCGGTGTGTCGGCGGTTTTCATCGCGCCGGGCTCTATGTTGGTGGGGTTGTTAGTTCTCACCGTTTTCTGGGCATTTATAAAGCCTGAACCTGCGGGACCAACAATGACTGTCTCCGCTAGTCAGTCAAGACGCTCGAGATTGGCCGGATACGGCCTTGCCATCGCGTTTCTCGTGGGCAGTATGGTTTGGTTCTATGAAGTGCTCAGGTACCAGCAGGCGATGACAGACGATCTTGATTTCTACCAGAGCGAGCTCTCACTCGGCAATACTCCCCGGTTTTGGTTGCACGGCAATTTCCCCAGGCATCCGAGTCAGATGCCGCCTCATAATTGACAGGGTGGCAGTGGTGTTAAAAATCTGGCACTTTTTTTGCATTATGTTAGGCGGATGATATTTTAATCTTGGTGGAATTTTTATGGTGCAACGCAAAGATGCCGGATTTACCCTGATTGAACTTATGATCGTCGTCGCCATCATCGGCGTTCTTGCAGCTGTCGCGATACCCTCATATCAAGATTATGTGTCGAAAAGTCAGGTAAATAGGGCTATTGGAGAGCTCTCGGTCTACAAAGCTCCCTTTGAAACCCAAGTTTCCGTATCGGGCCCTGTTACGAATGATGCGCTGGGGTATACTCCCTCAGATCTCACCTCGGGGAATGCCGCCACACCTATAGCCGTAGTCAATGCTGACGGTTCTGGTCACATGCAGGTGACCATGGGGGGTAACGCCAACCCGAATCTGTCGGGCGTTTTGCTCAAATTTGTACGAAGCGCTGGCGGGATCTGGCATTGCGAAATCGATCCGGCTGGTGCTTCTCGCTGGAAGGACGTATTTAGTCCCGGTTCCTGTGTCGTTATTTGAATATAGTGGAATGCTGGATAGTTTTTTTGGACAAGCGCAGCTAAAAGCGGTGAGTTTTTAATTCACGCTATTGCTAGACTTCCACTTCCTCAAATAATTCCGGCACTTCAACATCCCAGCCAAACCTGTCACGTATCCTCT
This sequence comes from Rhodopirellula sp., assembly GCA_002690925.1. Taxonomy (GTDB): domain Bacteria; phylum Planctomycetota; class Planctomycetia; order Pirellulales; family Pirellulaceae; genus Rubripirellula. The sequence continues at coordinate 3,457 of NZGD01000178.1, read as the reverse complement.
TGCGCATAACGTCACTCGCAACCATCTCCCCGTGAGTGACGTAAACCTTTTCAGGCTTGAGCGAGCCTTGCTCCAGCCATGCCAGTATCTCGTTGTAATCCCCATGCGCAGATAGCGAATCCAGGTTATGAATCTCGGCTTTAACCGGCCAATACTCTCCGTGGATCTTCACCGATTCTGCACCATTCACTAGCGCGTCCCCACGAGTTCCGGGCGCCTGAAAGCCAGCAAAAACAACGCTATTTCGAGGATTGGGTAGCAACGTCTTCAAATGGTGCAATACCCGTCCGCCACTGGCCATTCCACTGGCTGAAATAATCACGCACGGATAACGCACTGCATCTAGCTCAATAGATTCTTCCACCTTGCGAACAAAATTGGTTTTGTCATCAATCAGCTCGCACTGCGCCGCACTGAGCTTGTGTTCTTTATGGTGCTTGCAGAAGATCTCCGTGGCCTTGATGGCCATCGGGCTGTTCAGGAACACGGGTAGCTTGGGAATCTTCCCGTCAGCCATAATTTTATGAATCACATACAGCAGCATTTGTGCTCGCCCAACGGCAAACGCCGGTAGAAGCACGATACCTCCGCGCCCCGCGGTACGGGTAATGATTTCAGCGAGAACCGCCTCAGGGTCTGTCTCGCCATGGGCTCGATCCCCATAGGTCGATTCACAGACCAGCACGTCGGCATTCTGCAGCGGCTCCGGCGGACGCATGATGACGTCGTTCTGTCGCCCCACGTCACCGCTGAACACGACCGTCCTGTCCGCGCCCTTGTGATGAACGTGCACGCAGGAAGAGCCAAGTATGTGGCCGGCCGGGCTAAACGTGACCTCGAAACCTTTTACTGGTTCGAATGTCTCGTGATAATGCAGGGATTCAAAGTGCTTGAGGGCTTCCCAGGCGTCTTTCTCGGTAAACAACGGCTCCGGCTTCTCGTGCTTCGAGAACTTCTTGCGGAAGGCGTATTTCGCATCCTCCTCCTGCAGAAAGCCGGCGTCTGGTAGGAGTACCTTGCACAATTCATGAGTGGCTTTGGTGCAGTAAACCTTGCCTTTGAAGCCGTTTTTCACGAGGGCTGGCAGGTAGCCGGAATGGTCAATATGAGCGTGGGTAAGTACTACCGTATCAATGGTGGAAGGATCCACCGGAAACTTCGCCCAGTTGCGGCGGCGCAGGGTTTTCACGCCCTGGTACATGCCGCAGTCCACCAGTACCCGGTGCTTGTCGTCCGAGAGCAGGTAGCGGGAGCCGGTGACGGTTCCCGTGCCGCCAAGGAAGCGAAGTTTCATAGAGGCGTCCTTCTGGTTCTTTGTTAAAGGAGTGTTACTATTACCCATCTTAGTTCATGACGTTTTGATCTGAAGCAGGAAGCGAATCGCATGCATTACAGCTCTATCCTCCCAGATGTCATCAAGGTAGCAGACGAGGCCAGTGATAAGGTGCTGCACATATACCAGTCAGACTTTAAGGTAAGCTACAAGGCAGACGAGTCACCCATTACACCTGCGGATACCGCGGCCCATGACATTATCACCCACGGTTTACGTACAATAAGTCGAGACATTCCCATTCTTTCCGAGGAGGGTAAGGATATTCCCTGGGAAGAGCGTAAACACTGGCGTCGGTTCTGGCTGGTGGACCCTGTCGACGGTACCAAGGATTTCACCCAGCGTACCGGTGAGTTCACAGTCAACATCGCGATGGTTGAGGACGGTGAGCCGGTTATGGGTGTGGTGATAGCTCCTGCTCTGAAAGAAGCGTACTGGGGTGTGGTCGGTGAGGGCGCCCACATGCGCGACCGCACCGGAAGAGTTCACCGAATTCGCGTGGCGGAGCCCAAAGACGTAAAGCGCGTGGTGGCCAGTAAGAACCACCTGAACTCGGAAACCCGAGCGTTTATCGATAAGCTCGGCGAGCACGAACTCGTGCAGGCCGGGAGCTCGTTGAAGTTTTGCCGCATTGCCGAGGGGCACGCTGACATATATCCACGCCTGGGTCCTACCTGCGAGTGGGATACAGGCGCAGCGCAGGCGGTGCTGGTGGCGGCCGGCGGAAAAGTTCAAACGTTGGATGGCGAGCCGTTGAAATACGGTAAACAAGATGTGTTAAATCCGTATTTTATCGCGGCCGGCGGCTGGTACAGTCCTGACGCATGACGTGGTACGCGCTTCAATATAAACCCGCGCAGGGTGATAGGGCTCTGCAGCATCTGCAGAATCAGGGAATAACCTGCTTCTTCCCAAAAATTACAGTTGAGAGAGTCAGGGCTGGCAGACGGGTGAGCAAGCTTGAACCTTTGTTTCCCGGCTACCTTTTCGTGAATCTGGAGCAATCTGACCCCATGTGGTCAAAGCTCCGGTCAACCCGAGGTGTGCTGAAAATCGTCAGTTTTGCGAACAAGCCTGCTGGCGTCTGCGATGAGGTTATCGGGCATATCAAAGCCAGCCTGGATTCCGTTGCGGAGCAGGGCGGTATCAAGCCTGGCCAGGCAGTCTATGTTAGCGAGGGACCTTTCGAGGGTATCCATGCAATATTTCAGGCATATGACGGCGAAGAGCGGGCAGTCGTATTAATCAACTTTATGCAGAAGCAGCAGAGCATAAAAGTGCCGGTCTCTGGAATAATAAGGTAAGAGCTGAATGGCAGAAAACAACGAAAAGTCACGACCGCCATACGACGATGAAATCAGTCTGGTGGACCTGGCCTCGACCTTTTTAAGACGCCGCCGGATCTTTTATGCAGTTTTTCTCCTGACATTGCTCTCCGGGATTGTTTACGCGCTCTTGATGCCCCAGAAATACGAGTTTGTCAGTCTGGTGAAGCTCGCTGAACGGGATGTCGGTAACACTATTGAGAAACCCGCCCTGGTTATCGCAACCCTGGAGAATCGGTGGCTGCCTGATTATCGTGCTGCCTATAATGATCAGCATGAAGAACCGATGCCCATGGAGGTACAGTTCGAGAATCCTGAGAACACAAGCTTTATCCGGATTGTCTCTGAGGCTCCTCAGGCCGAGGTTGTATTCGTCAATGAGATTCACTCTTCACTGATTGCGCAGCTTGAAAAGTCCCAGGCATTAGCAGTCTCGAATCTCAGCCAGAGCCTGAAAGCGCAGATAGAGTCGCTTTCCTCAAGCATTGAAATGCTCAAGGGCACGCAAGATGCAGGAGCAGCTATCGCAGCTGCCGTCGAGAAGCGGCTCTCGCTGGAGTCGACGCTCAAGTCCATTCAGGCTATGGAGACTCTGGCACTCGGGCGGCAAGCTCTGGAGCCTGCCGGGCCTGCACGCAGCCTGATCATTTTGTTGTCTGGCATGCTGGGGCTGATCGCGGGAGTGTTTTTCGCCTTCTTCGCCGAGTTCGCGAGCCTGGTAAGAGCTCAGATGAACGATATTTAGACGTTTCACTTGCAACTGCAAAGCTTTAACAATTCTTTACCCTGCTATCTCCCT
>NZGD01000177.1 GCA_002690925.1 Rhodopirellula sp. | reverse complement strand
GTGATTTGGTCTGCAATCGCGGCCAAATCAGTCATCTCCACATCGGGCGAAAGGGGGTCGAATTGCGGGGTGCTTGTTTGGTTGCTGTACCCCACGTACATCGGCAAGGTGACACCCAACTTTTCAGGCAACAACTTGCCCAACTGGATGGTGCCATTCGCATCCAATCCTTGGATGGTCTCGCGCTGGCGCTCCTGCACACGCTGTTCCAAACCACCCCACCCGGGCACCGACATGTTGGCCGCCACACTCACATTGGCCAAGTCGGCCAACGTGGCGTTCGCTTGGGCCACAGCTGCCCATCCACCTTCTTCGTTGAAGCCCGACAACCGGAGCTCGTTGACCCAGAGTTCTGCACACTTGGGCTGGCCGTCGTCTGAAGACCACAAAGGCTGCTCCAAATCCTTGTCCGGGTTTCGGATGCCCACCATGACCGTCACCGCGTTGCTCAACGTGGGATTGCCCTTAACGGAAAGTCGTCGCTTGCCCCCGGCGTCCACCACAGAGTACACCCCTGTGGCCGACACTTCGCCGTCCACATAGCGGTTCTGCAATTTTTGCAGACTTAGCAAACGCAGCGAGTCCAAGCTGATGTCGATGTTGTTCTCGAGCGGCCAGATGTCGTACTCGTCCAACGCCGCGACGTCGATGGGCGTCGGCTTCAGCGGAATCTCGTATTCGTAGTAGTTCTGGTCGTAGTCGCTGCCCAAACGGACGAACACGTTCACATCTCCCTCATTCAGGATTTCATCCTGTCGTCCCGCCTCAACGTGCACAAACATCTTCAGACGTTCGTACATCCGCATGTCGAAGTTGATGTTGCGGTACGCCGCACGCGCATCGCCGTCTTCCAAACCGCACACGTCCAACGCGAGGGACTGCTCATTCAAGCGACGCTGGTTGAGGTTGGAAGGGTCGATCTCTTGGTTGATGCCTGGAGGGATCACGTACGGCACGGGTTGACGCACCCCGTTTTCTTCCAAGTTCACCGCGGAAAGGGCAAACTGGGTTCCCGTGGGGTCGTCCACTTCCAATTCCTGCAAGCCCGCAAGGCTTTGCTCGTAGCGTCGCCACTCGCCTCGCACGAGTTCGATGCGGCCAAAACGCAACGTCACCGGTTCGCTCCATCCCTGCATGACCATCCGCATGAATCGGATGGACCGGAAGTCGCTGATGCCGTTGTATGCCTGTTGGTACTCTCGAACAGGAATCTTGAATTGGTACCACTTGATGGGTCGCTGTTCTCCGGCACCGTTGGTTTTGGACACGGTCTCAAGGACATCCGCCAAGTACCCTTTGCCCACGTTCTCGGGAGCCAAGTCAGACAGCGTCAGCGGAATCTCGTACTGGTAATACGACTCGATGGTGCCCAAGGTCAAATCCTCGTTGATGTCCTCCGTGTTGGGGATGGTCGTCGAGGTGATGGGATACCCGGAAGGCTGCTGCGTGTTGGAGTTGCCCTCATAACGGCTGAAGAACTGGTAGCGCTCCAAAATGTCCTCCCCGTTTTGCTGTGCCACGGGATCTCGGAAGTAGCGGAAATCGTCGGCGGAGGGGTCGTTTTGGTATTGGGCCAACGCATCGGGGTTCAACTCGGCCTCCAAGCCGTCCAACCACGAGGCGAAGAAGGTGCGCTCGTTTTCGGAATTCAGGCCGTCAAGCCCCACGTCCTGCAGGCTGTAGTCGTTGGTGCTGTTGTCAAAGGCGTTGACCACATTGAACGTGGTCGGGTCGGGGTACACCCCCCACGCGCTGGTGTCGGTCTCGAGTTCGGTGTTGTTCGCCGAGGGCAGCCCGTTCTCAAATTCGAGTTGGCTGTCGTTCAAGATGTCCTCGCTGACGTTGCCCAAGTTGATGTAGAGCTTTCCTCCGCTCTCATTTTCCGAATCCTCGTTGAAGGGGTCCATCACCCAAAACTGGATGTACTCGATGTTCGCCGCTTCGAAATCGGTCGTGGTCAAGGCCCGTTGAATGCCCGCCCAACGCTGATCAGGGTTCTTCAAGGTTCCGTCAGGCTCCAACCCGGAAGAGTGATCTGAGCCCTCAAACGGTTCGTAGTTGTAAGGGCCACGCTCGGTCGGACGGTACGTCATGTCCAGCGTCGGCAGGTTGGTCGGCATCCCGGCCGTGGCACTGTTGCTGTAATCGCCCTTCTCGTAGAGCTCGCGCAACAGGATTTGGCGCATGCGGTGGTCTTGGCGAATCTCCGCGTCCACCTGACCGTCCTGCAATGCACTTCCGTTCATGAGCGACGGATCGATGGTGTACCAACTCAAGCCCGCACGGTTGTAGTTCGAGGCCAGGTTGTCCTCGAGGTACGCCTCGGGGAACTTGTCGTTTTGCCAACGCGGCGTCGAAGCCAAGAACCAGCGGTTGACCGCCCGCAAATCAATGGTGCTTTGAGACCCCTCGAAATCGTCGATGTACGCCGTGCCTTCATCCCCCACCGCGCGGCTGTGCCCCGGGATGAGGTAAGCCCCTTCCGCGCTGATGTCAAACGTCGACTTGGCAGTCGTGCTGTAGAACGGCAGACGATCCATGAGTTCTGTGAGCAAACGGCTCTCCGTTTGCCACGAGAAGTCCGCCCCCACAACGGTGTTGTTCACCGGCTCGTCGCCCATGTTCACCTTCCGCGTCAAGGGGCGCTCCCGCATGTTCAAGAAGGTGGTTCCGATGTTGAAGTTGTCGCTGGCCACGTAATCAAAGCGCGTGCCCAAGAGGGTCTTCGTCTGGATGTTGAACAGCGAGTTTGATTCCAGGGACACCTTGATGGTTTGGCCCGATTCAAGCAAGCCGTCATTGATGATGCGAACGCGGCCCAAGTTGTAGTCGACCGTGTAGTCCCGGTTCTCTACGAGCCTCACGCCCCCTGCGGTGACGGTCACAGAACCCTCGGGCACGTTGAGTGCATTGAGCTGGATCTCTGAGGAGCTCTGGGACTGGAACCGGCCCTTGATGCGGAAACGGTTCAAAGATGGAATTTGCTGTGCGGCGGTCTTGGTGCTGTCGTACAGCGGCTGGAACACCAAGGTTTGGACCAAGGCGTCGCGGATGGCGTCCTGGTCGGCCGCAGGGATGTCTGAATTGTCGACGTACTCCCCAATCTTGTTGGCCAAATTCGAACCAAACGGTTCCACAGACGGCAGGAAGATTCGGCCGTTTTGGCTGTTGACGGTCCCACCATTCACCGCGGCGTTGTCCACGTAATCAAAGACGCCATCCTGGTTGGGCATGCCATTGATGTCGATCCGGTCCATCCCGAGGACTTGGATCAACAACTGGCCGTCAAGCGGCTCCCGAGGGATGTAGTTCAAGTCCACCCCTGAATTGGGGTCGTTGTACCAAATGTCGAGACGGAAATCCTCGTTGCTCACCCCAAAGGCGCCCATCGAGTAAACGTTTTTCATCATGGTGCGCCAAAGCGGCGCTTGGTCTCCGTTGTCCAATTCCACCTGGGTCACGGACGACTTGAGCATCTTCAAAATCAGGGCGCCCGGCGCCGCGTATCCGTCTTGGGACAGCGTACCCACTTGGTAAGTCTCGCCGTTGAGCGTGTATTCGTAAGACACCGCCAAGACCTCGGCGTTGTTCAAGGCTTGACGCAACGAAATGAATCCAAGGCGGCTGTTGTACGTGAATTCCGACGGACTCAACTTCCGCGCATTGCCTACGCGTTCGTAGTGAATCCCTTGGCGCAGGTCGCCTCCCAGCGCGGTGGAAATGGCCTGATTCGCACCCGTGTAGCTCATCACACCCTCGTCGAGGGTCATGCTTCGGAAAAGGTCGTTGTTGTAGTTGTTTGGTGCGCGGTCGGGTGTGGGCTCCGTGGAAGGCTCAAGCACCCCTCCACCCAAGATGCTGGTGTTGTCGATCAAATTGCCCAAAGGCAGGTTGGTCGACACGTAATCCGGGTGCTCCCCGAGGTCGGTGAAGGCCACGATGTTCCGCACGTCCTGGGTGTTGGCCTGCGTGTTGACGACGTACACCTCAATCCGGTTGATCATGGCCCCCGAATTCGGGACTGGCATCGACCGCATGGCCTCGTCGTACTTGTCCACGAAGTACTGCGACAGGAAATAGTGACGGTTGGCCTCGTAGTCGTCGGCGCGGATGTCGAACTCTTGGGTTTGGGCACCCCCCTCCACTTCAATCTCGCTGCGCTCTCCTTTTTGCTGGCTGAAGACGGTGGTGTTGTACAAACGCCCCCATTGTGTTTCCAACTTCAAACCAAACAAGCTCTGCGAGCCCGCAATCAAACTGCTGTTGAGCGGCATGTTGATGTTGCCCGCCTCGATGTTCTTCAAGATGTCGTCCTCCTCGCCCTGGAAGCCGATGTTCATTTGGTTCTCAAAGTCGAACAGCGCCTGCGTGTTGAACTGGGTTCCAAGCTCAATCTTGTCTCCAATCTTTCCGCCAAGGTTCAACTGAATCCGCTGGTCGAAATCGACAGACCCCGCGCGCCGCTGCCGTTCTGGAATGCGCGGGTTCTCGGTGTTGTTCCACGTGTAACCCAGGGTGATTTCCGCGGTTCCTTGCGGCTTGATTTCGATCTCGTTGCTGCCGAAAATCATCTCGAACAGCTCGCTGTCGATCTCCAGCTTCGGCGCAAAGGCGCGGTCAGCCTCATCTTCTTCTTCCTGGAGCTCGTTCCAAAACTCCGTCAGGTTGCCCTCGATGTTGTAGTTCAGATACTCGTCCAAGGTGAACAAGCTCGACGGACGGAACTCCAAGGTGTCGCCGATGGTTTGCTGCACCTCGTACATCCCGGTGAGGGGGTTGTAGACCACACCGTAGTTGAAATTGCTCGGCCATTGCAAGGACACCCCACCCGGGAATTCAGTCGGATTGAACATGTCCCCGTTGTCGTGGGGGAAGGGCAAATTGAACGTGGTGTCGGACTGCGTCTGGGCGTGCAACGTGGTCACAATGGCGCAGGCCATCCAGGCCAAGCCAAGGCTCCAAAATCTCCTCCATTGCGGCCCATCGGCCTGTGGTGAGGGGGTCATGCGTGCTCCGTGTTCAATCGTCGGTGTCGGTCAAAGTTCGCGCAAAGCGGCTTTAATCAGGCTCTCCAACGATGCTGAATTTCCTTGAGTTTCCAAGAGTTGATCCAGCACCTTGTTGCATTTCGCCTTGTCAAAGCCAAGCGACGTCAGAGCCCCTAACGCATCCGCCTTGATTGTATTGTGCGCAGCAGAAATGGATGTGGGAGAAGCCGTCGCGCCGCCCGAAACAGCGCCCACTTTGTCCTGCAAATCGACGATGATCCGCTGGGCTGTCTTGGCTCCAATCCCCTTCACCCGCTTCATGGCATCCACATCCCCCGAGGAGATGGCCGACGCCGCGGTGTCGGGATCCATGGCGCTCAAGATGAGTCGGGCCGTATTGGCGCCAACCCCGTTCACGCCAAGCAGAAGCAAGAACAGGGCCCGCTCGGACTCGGTCGCGAAGCCGTACAGCAACTGCGCATCTTCCCGCACCACCATGTGGGTGTGGATCTTGACGAGCTCGTCATCGCCGATTTGGTCAAACGTGGTGAGGCTGATGGCCACGTAGTAGCCCACGCCGCCACACTCCACCACCACATGGGTCGGATGCTTTTCGACAAGGCGGCCGTGCAAATGATGAATCACAGGTGGGCGTCTTTGATTTGGGCATCGACCACCGCGAGGCGAACCATGTCCAAAATTTCCTTGGCACTCGACCCCATTTGCAAAATGTGCACGCTCTTGCGCATGCCCAGAAGCACGGGGCCTTGGGCGTCCATGCCCGCCATCTCCTGCAGCAGCTTGTAGCTGATGTTGCCCGCCGAGAGGTTCGGGAAAATGAGCGTATTGACCTGCCGCTTGTGCAGGGCACTGAACGGGAAGCTCTCTCCCAGTTTCTCTTGGTTCATGGCGAAGTTGGCCTGGACCTCCCCATCCACAATCAATTCGGGATGGTGCACATGGAGGTAGCGCGCGGCTTCGGCCATTTTCTCGGCATCGTGGCCTTTGGAGCTGCCAAAGTTGGAGTAGCTCAGCAAGGCGATGCGCGGCACAATGCGCAGGTTGCGAACGGCCTCTGCGGTAAGCAACGTGATGTTGACGATGTCTTCTGCAGTGGGGTTTGTGTTGACGGTCGTGTCGGCAAAGAACATCGGACCGTTCTTGGTTTGGAGGATGTACATCCCCGCCACCTTGTTGACCCCTTGGGCTTTCCCAATGGCGTGCAACGCAGGACGAATCACGTTGGGATAGTTCCGGGTCAAGCCCGACACCAAAGCGTCGGCCTCTCCCTGGTCCACCAACATGGACCCGAAGTAGTTCCGCTGGCGCATGTAGCGCTCGGCTTCTAGGGCCGTCAAGCCGTGGCGCTTGCGGTGCTCAAACAACACTTCCCCGAACGCTCTGCGACGCTCCTCCTGATCCTCCCCGCGCGGGTCGAGGATGGTGGCGCCTTCGAGTTCAAGGTTGTTTTCTTCAATGAGTGCCTCGATGCGGCTTTGGCGTCCGAGCAAAATGGGGTGGGCAATGCCTTCGTCCATCGCCATCTCTGCAGCCTTCAACACTTTGTAGTGCTCAGCCTCGGCGAACACCACGCGCTTCGGCGCACGGGCGGCCCGGGTGGCGATGTTGCGCGAGAACGTGCTGTCTTTGCCCAAACGCATCTCGAGGTGGCGCCTGTAGTGATCCCAATCTGTGATTGGCGCTTGCGCAATGCCTGAGTCCATGGCGGCCTCGGCCACGGCAGGCGCCACGGCAGCAATCAAGCGCGGATCAACTGGCTTCGGGATGATGAGATCCCGACCAAAGGTCAGCGCCCCCTCTCCATAAGCCTCACTCACTTCGTCCGGAACGTTTTCCTCCGCCAACGATGCAATGGCACGCACAGCGGCCAATTTCATGGCGTCGTTGATGCCGGTGGCGCGGACGTCCAGGGCCCCACGGAAGATGTATGGGAAACCCAGGACGTTGTTCACCTGGTTGGGATGGTCGCTACGGCCTGTGGCCATGATGACATCCTCGCGCGAAGCCATGGCCTCGTCGTATCCGATTTCTGGGTCGGGATTGGCCAAGGCAAAGACGATGGGATTGGCCGCCATGGCCTGGACCATGGATGCATCAACAAGGCCGCCTTTGCTCAAGCCCAAAAACACGTCCGCCCCCTTCATGGCCTCCGCCAAGTCGGCGAACTGCACGTCCGTGGCGTACTTCTGCTTGCTGGCATCCAAGCCTTCGCGTCCGGAGTGGATGTGGCCGCGGCTGTCAAACACCGCCGCATTCTCCCGCTTCATGCCGAGCTGCTCGTAGATGTCCAGGCACGACATGGCCGCGGCTCCTGCGCCACTGACCACGACGCGGATGTCTTCAATCTTCTTGTCCGCAAGCTTGAGGGCATTGAGCAAGGCCGCCGCACTGATGATTGCGGTGCCGTGCTGGTCGTCATGCATCAACGGGATGTCGAGCTCTTCCTTCAAGCGGCGCTCGATCTCAAACGCCTCAGGGGCCTTGATGTCCTCCAAGTTGATGCCACCAAACGTGGGTGCAATCGCCTTGACCGTGGCCACAAACTGGTCGACGTCTGTGGCGTCCACCTCGATGTCAAACACATCAATGTCTGCGAACACTTTGAACAGAACGCCTTTTCCCTCCATCACGGGCTTGCTCGCCTCGGGGCCAATGTCCCCCAGACCAAGCACTGCTGTGCCGTTGCTGATGACCGCCACGAGGTTGCCCTTGGCAGTGTAGGTGTAGACGTCCTGTGGATTCTCTGCAATCGCCTTGCACGGCTCTGCCACCCCAGGGCTGTAAGCCAAGCTGAGGTCCCGCTGCGTGCTGTACGGTTTGGTCGGGATCACCTCCACCTTCCCCCGTCGTTCCCGGGCGTGGTATTCGAGGGCCTCTCTCTTCAAATTGTTCTGCTGCATGAATGGACGAAGTTCACCACGAAGGTCGCTCGAATCATCGCCCCATCACCAAAGGATGCACATCATGACGTGCACAAGGTCATGGCCTGGAAGACGCGACCGAAATCGAGGATGTGAGGAAGTCGAAGCGCCGCCCGAATCAGCGGATCACGAGGCGCTTGGTCGACACGGCCAAGCCGTCCACCTTGTAGCTGACAAGCCAAATGCCGTCCGCCATGCC
>NZGD01000176.1 GCA_002690925.1 Rhodopirellula sp. | reverse complement strand
TCTGGTGATCCAGATAGCTGATTGCAGCTAAATGGCCATGATGCATCTCTTTCAACAAGTCTGAATCTTCGCCGTCGCGATAGCGTGCACTGGTCAGTGCCAGTTCGGGGACTTCTTGCGGAGGTTTTAAATGGCGTGGAAAGGGAATCAGGGATCGTTCATAGAGATCCCAGTACTTCTTGGGGGCGTTGAAAGGCGTGTGTGGCTTCCAAAATCCCACCGCCAGAAAAAAGGGATTTTCACTCTCAGCACACTCCCGCAATACCCGCGATGCCAAGGTCGCAACTCGACCGTCAAAGTAGGCCTCATCAGAAACATCTCGACATTCCGTTCCACCCACACCTGAAGCGAGATTAGCAGGCAACACCCCATCCACCTGCGGTTTGTCGCGTCCATGACTATTGTAATGAAGACGTGCAGGAACACTCCATGAAACGGAATCACCCTTCCATTCATCCTGACGCCAATTGTGAAAAATCTTCCCAACACACTGGGTGTGATAACCATGACTTTTGAACAGCTGGGGAAGCGTCACGACATCAGGCGAATGCACACGAAAGTGGGTGGGCAGGTCCCAGACCTTCAATTGATCTGGACTCCTCCCCGTCAGCAGCGATGCCCGAGATGGATTGCATACCGTCTGTTGACAATAAGCACGTTCGAACAATGAACCCTGCGATGCAAGTTTATCAATATTTGGCGAACGAACGTGTTTCTGCCCATAACAGCCCAGTTCGACTCGCAGATCATCAACCGCGATGAACAGGACGTTTTTTCGTGCCACTGGGGCAACCGGATCGCTGTGCTGGGCAACCGATTCTTCAGAACCTGCACTCACAACCAGCACCATCCCGACACAAAACCAAACTGAGTGAGTGGAATTCTTGATGCACAAAACGCCATCTTCCTGTTAAAAACAAACATCATAATGGGAAACGCGTCAGGATTGATTTGGGATACAATCAGTTGTGAAATCACGCCCTACTGTGCGTCCATCCCGAGTCCGTCCATTCCGAAGGTTGAATTATAAATGCGTCGCCCTGTTTTTGCTGCCGCTGTCTATACACCCCTGATTGTATTCTCACTGACATCATTCGCATGCAGTTTGCTCGCTGGCTTAAATGGGGCATTGGCCAACGAAACCGTCGAAAAGAGTACACCTCCCAATGTGATTCTGATTGTGGTCGATGACATGGGCTGGATGGATCTATCCTGCCAAGGTAGTGATTATTACAAGACACCCAACATCGACCGAATCGCCGAAGAAGGAATGAGATTCACCAATGGCTACGCTGCCTGCGCTGTCTGCTCACCGACTCGAGCGGCATTGCAAACGGGTCGTTATCCAGCACGTATCGGTGTCACCGATTGGATCCGCAGTCTGTTTCAACGTGGCAAGCTTGGTACGCCCGAACAAAATCCCACGGAATATGTGGGTGGCAAAAATCGAAAATTGCTTTGTCCACCCAATCCGTTCTGGATGGAACACGATGAAGTAACCGTTGCGGAAGTACTTGGATCTCATGGCTACAAAACTGCTTACATCGGCAAATGGCATCTGGGTGATGAAGCGTGGTATCCACCAGGACAAGGCTACGACGAGAATCGTGGTGGATGCGATTACGGACAACCACCTTCCTATTTTGATCCCTACAATCAACCCAAGCATCGACACCCAATGATTCGGGCCGGCATTCCATCATTGCCAGGCCGCAAAGCGGGTGAATTTCTGACCCACCGCGAGGCAGATGAAGCAGTTCAGTTGATCCGTCAATGGAAAGACAAACCCTTCTTCATCAACCTTGGCCACTATGCAGTACACACTCCGATTCAGGCGATTGATAAAGTGGCTGCCAAGTACAAGCAGGATGGAAAATCGGATGTGAACGCAAAGTATGCGGCGATGGTGGAGTCCATCGATGATTCCACAGAGCAGATTCTTCAGGCGCTTCAGGAATTGAACCTGGATGATCGCACGATGATCATTTTCACGTCAGATAACGGGGGCTTGGACAACGGAGGTCGACCCACCGAAAATGCTCCTCTTCGCAGTGGTAAAGGCTATGCCTATGAGGGTGGAATCCGTGTTCCCTTTCTGGTTCGGTGGCCTGGGCAGATCAAGCCGGGAACCCTCTCGGATACCCCTGTCTGTTCAATCGACGTCTTTCCAACCATCCTCGACGCCGTCGGTGCAACAGCACCAACAGACCGCGAAATCGATGGTTTGTCGCTGTTGCCCCTGTTGAAATCCGGTGGTCAAACCCCGTTGAAACGTGACGAGTTGATCTGGCATTTCCCCCATTACCGACATGCTCCCGGACCCTACAGCATTCTTCGCAAAGGAAATTGGAAATTGATCCAATTTGATGAGGGGATTTCCGAACTGTATGACTTGGAAAATGATCTATCCGAATCAAACAATCTGGCAGAACAGAAAGCGGACAAAGTCAAAACGATGCGGACTCGACTGTCAGCAATTCTGGAATCAATGGATGCCAAACGCCCCATCGCCAATCCAGAATTTTCGCGTTGAAACGACGCTCATTCAGCCCTTGGCACGACAACGTCATCCGCCAACGATTCCAGTTGCTACTGGGGTCGTCGATTCAGGGTGTAATAGGCATTGGGATGAAGTAGCGGCTTTCCAGCTTCACTCCGTACACCGTCGGCTTTCAGGGCGTGCACAAAGAGTTCACGCAGACCCTCCATCACCAAACGGACACGGCGTCCATCATCTGAGACAATCGCCGAACTGATATTCAGATCCTTTTTCTGAATTTCATCGCTGCCATACGCGGCATGGTACAGATAGGTGTGACTCTGCATGGTGTAGGATGCTGGATCACTTGCAGTTTCAGGGTCGACCGGCAGGGTAAAGAGCAATTCAAACCCATCTGTGGTCGCTCGCATTTCCTGGATTTCGAAAGGCGTTTTTCCGGTCCAAACCAAACGCTGCAAGCCATAACTGGCATTGCCAAGGCTGCTCCAGCCACGGTTGGTCAAACCTGCAAACATGCTGCCATCTGCACCTTGAGCCAACCTCAGCACAGCTGATGCAAATCCACTTCGAAATGGAAAACATGCCCCCTGATATTCACCTCCGACTTTTTCGAGAAAGACGCGATTGACGCCCGCTTGGGTGAATTCACCGACAAAAAACTGACCTGCGAATGGTCCGAACTTTCCATCACTCGTGTCCAACATGATGTCAGTCGGTGACTGTCCCGCTCGCTTGTAAGGAAACCAGACCGCCGGAGGGCGTAATTGAGGAAACTGCTTCATGGCTTCTGGAATTGGCACACCAGCGGGCACCTTCTTCACTCCTTGGATCGTCGAGCCGGGTTCGTTCATCGATGCCAATGCCTCGGCATGATGAAAGAACACTCCCGGCCTTAAATGGTGCAAGGAGTTGGTTGCCACCCAATTCCCCTGCTGATCGGTATAAAACATGTCACCCGCGGCATTGGCCCCCAGACCTGCGGGCGATCGCATCCCGGCACACATCGGAACCAGCTTCCCCTGAGGGGTCACGACCATGCCCCAACCGCGCCAGCGACCCTGACGATAACCCAGCGGTGGATCAGGAACGGCTCGCTTGAGTTGGTCGCCCTTGAGCCCCATCCCGATGTTCAAAGTCAGCCAAAGATTGCCCTTGGCATCGAGCTTGGGACCAAACGCGTATTCGTGATAATGCCCGGTGACAGCCCAACCCTTTGCCGCTGTCAGATACTCATCGGCGATATCATCACCGTCGACATCACGTATTTTGGTCAGTTCACTACGCTGCGCGGTGTAGAGCGCGCCATCATGCTGTAACAGCCCCAACGGTTCATGCAAAGCATTGGCAAAGCGTTTGTAGGTCACATTCACAGCGGGTTCGTCATAAACTCCATCCAATATCCAGATCTCGCCTTTCCGAATGGCCACCGCTAAACGCTGATCATCAAGAAATGTCATCCCACTGATTTCCAGTGGCAATCCCTCTGGCGAAGGCTTCCAATTTTTGGACCGTGACTCCGTGGGAGCCTTGCTGGTCGCCACAGACAGGAGCCGATAGTAATCTTTCTCAGCTGCGATCATCCTGCTCATGGGGCTGAATCCCATGAGACAAAATGCCAACACACCAATGAACCGCATCAGGTTTGATCGTTGCATCACCATACGTACTCCACCACAACCATCTGTTGATCATTTCCATCAAGAGGCACGACCCAACGTTCGCTTTCTTGCATTTTGATGACCCTGTTTTCTGACCCGTTGTCTTGCTCAGGCACGACTGCAAGATGAGCCTGCAATCCACTGCCATTGACCTGAGTCACCGACTGTCTTTTCAACTTTTTTGCCTGATGAATACATAGGTTCAAAACGCCTGATTCATCCATTGCTTTGGCAGCTTCATTCTCCACACGTTGTATTTTCCACTTCCGGCGCAGCCCCCTTCGTTCCAACGGTTCAATGCGTTCTTCGATTTGCCACTGCGCGAACCGATACAAGAAGGTGGGCACGCCTTTTGAATCCAGCCGGTACCCCCGAAACTGGTACAACGCTTCCTGGTTCTTCCACGCTGGCCAAACCATATTTTCAGAATCAAGCAGAGCGAAGGGTGAACCCTGCGGGAAACCGACAAGCGATTCACCGAGCGGATCTGCGGGAGGTGTAAAACGCTCAAACCACGTTCCCCTGGCGTCAATAAAACGTCCTTTCCAGGCAGACGCCAGACGAATTTGCTCGGAATCAAATGAGTAGTGGGTCTGCTGGGGAAAACCGACTGCGATGGCGTGTGTCCCCGCATCCTGCATGAACGAACGCAGCACCACAGGTCGCCCGGCAGGTCGCAGTTCATAGTTCTGCGAACGGACTTTTTCAATCTTTGCCGGCAATGGCTGGTTGGTCAGATCTTTCAGATAAAACCACAGTGATGCGATTTGTTTCTCGACGTCACCCTCCAACAGATTGGGACGATTGCTTTTACCATCTGGAAAGAAGGTCGGCATTCGCGTGCGGCTTTTCAGCGCACCGGGATCAAGCACAAAGTCATGAAACCATTCTGGTCGAACACGTGACGTGATTCCGGCAAGATCCAAGCCAACCACCCCGGGCAAGCTTTCCCCCCGGTACAAGTGACATTCAACACAACCCGTTCCCGACAGTTCATGCCCGGCGCGAAACATCAAATCGCTGGATTTACCGAAAACCAACGACTCACTTTTATCTCTCGCCTGATCAGCGACCGGTAAATTCTCGACCAGATCCTTGACTGCGTTGGCATGATAAGCAGGCATACGGGCTTTCATATGGCGACGATAAGCCGTCGTGCGTTGATCAAAAATCGCCTTCAAAGCTTTCGGCTGGAGTTTACTGCCGACACCGGTCAAAGGCGGTGGCAGGCGTCCCTCGTCACCGAGATCGACCTGCTCAACCATTTCAAAATAAGCCTTGCGGTAGCGACCGACTCCACCAAGCACCCCAGTTCCCCCATCGTTCGTCAGTTCCGTTTCACGCTGATGACAGGCGTAGCAATTAAGTTGCAGCATGCGATGGTGTACCCGCTCAGCTGCATCCACTTCTGCAATCCGCGAATCCGATTCCAGCATGCCTTTGATCGCGTCAACCTGCAGCTCATCAAGTCCATAATCTGGCATCACTGCCGCCGGCCTGGTCAAACAGTTGTGTGTTGTTTCAGGATTCAACTTGTCCCATGGCGTCGCCATCCTCGGTGACGCAACGTCAGTAGCCTCATGGCAATTACTACAACGCAACTCCACAAACAAAGATCGCCCTTCTTCAACCATTGCAGAATCCAGCACGGTTTCCTTAATCGAAACTTCGCGTCCCTTTTCACTTAGCAAATAGGCAGTCACGTCCGCCGCCTCGCTCGGCGACAAACGCAGGTTTGGCATTCTGGCCCCTTTCCGAACTGAATCGGGACGGAGCAAGAACATCGCTAATGATTGATGGGTGTATTTGCCGACCAGATCGCCATGGGGAACAGACGCAACGCGCCGAGCGGCCCGCAACAAACCAAGTTCCTGTAGTTCCTCAGAATCGAGCTGTGAAATCATCTGATCTACCGCGGTGGGTGCCGTTTGATTCGTCTCTTGTTTTGCATCCGGTTGATGGCAAGCAACACACCCGACAGTGTGATACAGATTCCTGCCACGCAACGGGTCACCTTGATTCCAAAACTCGTGCATGACGGCTACCGCACCGGTTGCTCGTACCGTTTCAAAAGGCTTCTTCTGGGTGCCTAAAAATGCCACCAGTTTATTGATTACTGTTTGCCGTTGACCGTCATCAAGATGCCCCAGCATATGTGGCATGGTCGTACCCGATTTTTTTCCATTCGGATTATCCAGATATTCCCGCAACCACTTCTCTGAAAATCGATTCGCGGTGCCAACGAGTGTTGGCCCCCGCTTAGGCTTCCATTGTGGATTGCCTGACACATGACAAGCCACGCAGCTCAACTCACTGACGAGTAAATCGCCAGCCTGGGCAAGACTCATGTCACCGTGTCTGGCAAATCGCTCAAAGCCAGCAACGAAAGGCGGACTCTTTGCGTACCCGTGCGTACTGGCTGCACAAAGCAGCAAGAACAGCACTGCTAAACCAGAGACAAATGTAATTCGCGATCGCCAAGACGGGAAAAAAGACATGGAGAAAACAGCGATTACTAAGGCGGGGGATGTAAAAAACTGAGGCAGGATAAGTCTCAGTCTAGCTACTCACACTATGCACCGTATTGGAACCTTGGGCAAGCACATCTCAAACGGTTCAATCTGATCATAAAATCGTACTCAATTCACCCCACAGCAAAGAATTATCCGTCTCCACAACAATCCTCAAATCAAAGTAGTTTCAATTCCCCGGTAATGGCATCTATTTTTGATGATTCATCTGGGCCAATCGCCAAACATGTATTCGTTGGCACTCCGTGAAATTCGGTTTTGCCGCTGTCGGTGATCATGTGAACTTCCAAACCCTGCTGGCTCGCAAGATCGCGAATTGCCAAAAGTTCGTTCTCACTGTCAACACGACAGCAGATTTTTGCGAACCCATCTGACAGCCAAGCCTGGGCAGCCTCATCAAACTCATTCATCGACACAGCTCCCGACACTTTCAATCGCGAATTCAAAAACGCCATCGACGCGTGTGCTCCTTGGGCAATCTGCTTGCCTCGTCGCATCTTCAAATCATGTCGCATCACGATGACCTGCTTGTAAGATCGATCCTGAATCGGTATTTCCTGACTCACTCTTTCTTCCCAATAGTTCTACCTGTCATCACAGCATTCCTTGGGGATAAAAGCGACGAGGTGTGTGTTGTGTAAAATTTTCCCGGAATCTCCCTGAGCAACAAGTCTAGCCTGCCTTCCACCAAACACGAAGTGTGTTGTTCAATCACGTAATTTAGGAATGCGGACCCGCTTGCAAGCCTGCAACACCTCCCCGCCGGAGGGGAGCCGATGTTTCCATGAGCCGGAGGTATGATAGATAGCGGCAGACTGGGTTCAGCTTTGCGGCAATTCCAATGCTCGCTAATACCTCGTCATTGATTGTAGACTTCAATCCTGTCTATCAGTAAAAAGCTTAGCTGTGGTTCGCATTCGCTATCCTAGCTGCAACCAAAGCAACCTTCCTATTATCTTTCACCCGCAAGATACATTTCATGTTACACCAGACTCTCCAATACGCAAAAATGGGAGATAGAAACCGACCAGCGTTTTCAGCGACACCACATCGATACCGCTACTTGCGTCTTTGGTTGATCATTGCATTCCTGACTTTCGTCGGTACTTTCAGCTTTACCTGCCGCGAATTACAAGCGGCCGAACCGATAGCCGAAGCAACCTCTCTTGGCGAACACGGTTATGCGAAGTCTGGCGACACACGGATCCATTACGTGACGTCAGGTGAAGGCCCATTGCTGGTCATGATTCATGGTTTTCCTGATTATTGGTACACATGGCGCAATCAAATGCCTGAACTGGCAAAGACGTTTCAGGTCGTTGCGTTTGATCAGCGGGGCTACAATTTGAGTGACCAGCCTGTTGGAGTAGAGAATTATGCGATGCCAAAACTGGTAGATGACGTCAAGGCATTGATTGAGCACTTTGGTCGTGAGGAAGCAGTCGTGATGGGACACGACTGGGGTGGAGCTGTTGCATGGTCTTTCGCCATGACTTACCCAAAAATGGTGGACCGTCTCGTCATTCTGAATCTCCCCCACATGAATGGTTTACGGCGAGAACTGGCAAACAATCCAGAACAACACAAAGCGTCTGCCTACGCCCGACACTTCCAAACCCCTGGGGCTGCATCACAACTCACTGCCAACGGGCTAGCATTTTGGGTCAAGGATCCTGAGGCTCGAAAAAAATATGTGAAGGCGTTTGAAAGATCTTCTTTTGAGGGGATGCTTAATTACTACAAGGCGAACTATCCAAAACCACCTTACACAACCGACGCCACAGTCATGCCACGAGTGCAATGTCCTGTGCTGATGATCCATGGACTCGGTGACACCGCTTTACTTCCCGGTGCACTCAATGACACATGGCAATGGCTGGACAATGACCTGACGCTGGTCACCATTCCCAAAGTGGATCATTTTGTGCAGCATGGCGCGGCTAAAAAAGTGACGCACCGCGTCAGCACTTGGCTCAACGCATCCACAGCAGAAAAGTGATCATGACATTCCCAACGCCCACATCAAATCGGCAAAGTAGCGGCCTGCTGATAGCTGCGGTTTTGTTTTTCGTTTATTCCGGCGCAGAGACTCAAGTCGCGATCAGTAACAGTCCTGCACTACTTCACACAACGACTCAAAAACAGAATCGTCTGGAATTAACACTCAGTTCGGACGCAATCGGGGGAATGTCCGTCCTAAATACACCTGTCAAATTTGAGGCAAAAATCACCAATGCAGGGAATCAAGTTGCATCAGGAGTGCTCAACTGGAGCGTGAAAAGTACGACGAGCCCGCTTCCGCCAAGCCCCAAAATGGCAACCGAGGTTGATGCGGGAAAAACAGAGTCATTCGCTCACACCATCACAATTCCGAAGGCTGGTTTTGTAGAAATGGTGTGTGTGTTCACGCCAAGTGGAGCAGAAAAACCGATCCGACAGACACTCCGTATTGGATGCAACCCAGACAAAGTGATCTCACCCTTAACACGGCAACCTGACTTTGACGAATTTTGGGAACGGGCAATCAAAGAATTGAGAGCCGTTCCCGCAGCGTTCAAATCCGAGGAACGCCTCGACCTGAGTGATGAACGCATTCAGGTTTTCGAAGTCAGCATGCGGAGCCATGGCCAAATCCGAGTGCGCGGCTGGCTGGAAGTGCCACGTAATGCGACCCAAGAACTTCCAGCAGTGATTCGTGTGCCTGGTTACGGCCAGAACATGAAGCCAATTGGCAAGTGCGATGACATGATCGTATTCTCTTTCAATCCCCGCGGTCATGGAAACAGCCAACAAGACGTTCCCGGACAACCCAACAATTTCTGGATTCGGGGCTTAGACAGTCCGCAAGAGTATTACTACCGAGGCAGTTATCTCGATTGCATCAGGGCAGTGGATTTCATCGCAGCGCGCAAAGATGTCGATCAGGACAAGATCGCTGTCTGGGGTGGTAGCCAAGGAGGTGGATTTGCATTCGCGACTGCGGCTCTTGATCCCAGGGTCGACCACTGCATCGCTGACATCCCTTTTCTCTGCGACTGGGTCGACTATTTCCGTTTGACACACTGGCCTGAAATGGATGAGTGGATTACTGATCAACCTCACCGGAACTGGCAATCGACACTGCGAACACTGAGCTATTTTGACACCATGAATCTGGCGGATCGCATCAACTGCCCAACGCTGATGTCCGTAGGTCTGCAGGATGCAGTCTGCCCACCAACCACTTGCTTCCATACTTTCAATCGCATTCCGGGTGCGAAAAAATTTCGAATCTATCCCAGCAAACGACACGGGCTTGGCAAAGAACACTACGCGTGGGTTTGGACCCACCTCCGCAAAGCCTTTGCTGTTCCAGAATGATCCACGTCCATTGAAGCTATGTTTTACCATTCGCCCGTTTGGCTTAGTTAAATCAAGAAGCTGCACGTTTCAGAAGTTTTGTTAGCAGGCGATCGAAGGTATTTGCAAATGCTTTTTTGTCACGATCACCATAAGGTCGACTTCCTCCAGTTACCGTACCAGCGCCGCGAAGGTCATCCATGAAATTTCGCATCGAAAGACGACTGGCAATGTTGCTGGCGTCATAGGCTTCTCCTCGAGGATCAATGACGTCCACTTGCTTATCAACTAACAAAGCTGCCAACGGAATATCTGCGGTGACGACCAGATCGCCCGATTCGCTGTTCAGGACAATGTACCGATCAGCCACGTCAGCTCCTTCACGCACCGTGACCATCGACACGGTTTCTGCGTTAGCTGGAATCCCAATTCGTTGATTCGCGACCAGCACGGTCTCAACACTCAATCTTTTTGCAGCCCGAAACACAACGTCTTTCACATCACGAGGTGCCGCATCAGCATCAATCCAAATTTTCATACTGCCTGTTCTCGCTTTGACAGGGTGGTGACGTCAAGCCGCCTTGGTTGCATTCGCAACAAAGAATGTGAAACCAATCCGCTTCAAGCGACGATTTCACGTATGACATGTCCGTGAACGTCCGTGAGGCGGCGGTCAATCCCATCATGACGTACAGTCAGACGCTTATGATCAATACCCATCAAATGCAGAATGGTTGCGTGGATATCATAGACCTGAGTTGGATTATCACGATCCAATGGCTTGTAGCCCCATTGGTCAGACTCACCATGTGTCATTCCGCCCCGAACACCACCACCGCAAAGCCAGTTGGTGAAAACATATGGATTGTGATCACGTCCCTTGCTGCCTTGGGTGCTTGGCATGCGTCCGAATTCGGTAGTCCAAAGAACAATGGTGTCATCAAGCATGCCGGACTGTTTCAAGTCTTTCAGCAGCGCGGCGGTTCCCACTGCCATGCCTCGCGCCAACGGGCCATGGTCCCTTTCAATATCTTCGTGACTATCCCAATTGCGACGGGGGAAGCTGTTGTCATTACCTGACCAGATCTGAACAAACCGGACGCCCCGCTCCAAAAGGCGACGCGCGATCAGACATTTTCTACCGAAATACTCTTCCTCTTCCGGCGCGTTGATCGTGTCCGGATACTTTGCCCCTGCACGATCAAGTCCATACAGCTTCATGATGTGTGCGGGTTCACCGGACAAATCGAGAGCTTCGGGCGCGCTAAGCTGCATCTTTGCGGCTAATTCATACGATCTGACCCGAGCTTCGAGCCGCGAGTCGTCCGGCCGTTCACGCTGGAATTCCTGGTTGAATTTCGACAACAACTTGAGTCCCGCACGATCACCTGCCGCAGTCGCAAAATCTGCCTGTGGCGTTAGATCCTCGATCGGATTACTACGCTGCGGAAAAATAGCAGTTCCCTGAGAACTCGCTGGAAGAAAAGCAGAGCCCCAATTTTTAGGTCCATTGCTGGCGAACCCGCGGTGATCAGGTAGAACCACGAAGGTGGGCAGATTCTCGTTGATGGAACCCAAAGCATAACTGACCCACGACCCCATGCCGGGGAAGCCGGGCCGCTGGAATCCTGTTGCCTGCAAATAGGTTGCCTGTGAATGAACCCCAGTCTTCCCTACAAGATTGTGAATGAACGTCATGTCATCCACGCATTCACCGAGCGGCGCAACCGCGTCGCTTAACATCTTTCCGGATTGCCCGTAAGGTTGGAATGTAAACGGCGATTTCATCCATGGCCCAAGTCCATTTTGGAATGCCTCTACATGCTCTCCAAAATCCGATTTTTCACCGTGGTGCTTTTCCAGCATTGGCTTGTGATCCCACAGATCAAGGTGACTCGCCGCTCCACCCATGAACAGCTGCACCACCCGCTTGGCTTTAGGGGGGTGATGCAAGACTTTTACGGTGCCACCAGAATGTCCTTCTTCCTGAAGCATCATCGCAAGCGCTAAGGAACCAAAACCACTGCTGGTTCCTCGCAAAAAATCTCGTCGATCAAGCATTCGTTTCATGAATCAGTTCTTGCCAAGGCTGATGAATGGTGACGACACCTGCAAGGTGCCCTCAATCCGCCATTCAATCGATATAAATAAATTCACTGAGATTAAAAAGAAACCGGCATAAATTGTTCATGCCATGTTCCCGCGCGTAAGCACTGTACGCCTCCAGCTCGCTATCACTGGGATCGCGTTGCAACACCAGTCGAATCGCCTGTTGTATCTGCTGCTGCAATGAATCCTGTTTGTTTGCGACACGTGCCGCAAATTTCTCGGCCATCACAAGGTTGAAGCGGCTATTCAAAAGCGACAGCGCTTGCAATGACGTAAGCGTTTCGTTGCGTTTTGGTGTACTTTGCGACGAATCCGCACAATCGAGTGTTGTCATCCATGGGTCAGGCTGCGACCTGACGATGAAACGGTAAATGCTGCGACGATGCGACTTGGAATCATTTGGATCAAACTTGTGATATTCGTAATGCGGAGAATGTGTCGTTCGTTCAAGCTTGAACAGATAGAATCCAGGCCCCCCCATCGAGTGATCCATCGCACCACTGACGTGCAAGATTGAGTCACGTATTTCCTCTGCCTCCAATCTTCGACGAGCCATTCTCCAAAGATATTGATTGCTTCCATCTACCAGTGCATTGGAAGTTCGCCCAGCAGAACTCTGGCGATAAACACTGCTTGTGACAATCAATCTGTGCAGATCCTTCATCGACTGGGACTTCAACCAATCACCACCGTCACGAAACTCGACGGCCAACCAGTCCAGCAACTCCGGGTGCGTTGGTGCCGCACCCATTCGGCCGAAATCATTGGGCGTTGCCACAATGCCTCGACCGAAATGGTATTGCCACATTCGGTTGACAATCGATCTCCAAACCAGGGGATGCCGCTCATCTGTCAGCCAGTTCGCCAACGTTGCCCTGCGTTCACCTTCGGTAGTGGAAGCGTCAATTTTCCATGACAAGCCCTGCCCCAGTGGCAACATACCGGGAGACGCGACTCCGCGTTGTTGATTGATCTCACCACGATGCAAAACATGCACAGGCCGCAACTTACCTTCCGTTGCATGAAAATTGCCTTGTGACTTGAAGTGAGTGGCGGCTGCATAGACCATTTTGCCTGTGGGAAGTTTTGCTAATTCTGATCTTGATGCCGTCAGTTTCTTAGTCGCAGACGCACGTTTCCCAATTCGTTGCGGAGTCTCAATTTCACGATTCAATTTCACCAATTCGCGTTTGGCAATCTCTAATGACCTGGCAGCGTCCGGATCTTGATAATGTGGCCAATCTCCATCAGTCAAGTTCTGCCGCGCCCATCGCACCGGAGCCTCAATTGAGTCAAGAGACGTGACAGGTTTGCCAATTGCCCGATTTTTACCCTCAACATCCAGAACACGTACTTCGCCAAGTGCAAAAATGTAATCGTCTTTGCGGTGAGCCAACTTGGTTGCGGTTACACGCACCCGTCGAATTTTACGGCCATCCAAGTCAATCACGATCGGTTCCAAACCCGGATTCACGACATCAGCCTGAAGACGTTCGTAAACAATCGTCATCTCACCTTCTGCACTATCCACAGCTACCTGGTATCGCACCGGAAAACCAAAACCTGCTCCGATTCCTCCGAACTCATCATGACATGCGTGCAGAACAATCTGCGAAGCATCCACCGAATCCTCCAAATCGACCTCGACCCATTTTTGTAGGTCATCACGCTTCACTGTGGAACTGTGGAAACCAAACTGCGCCGACTTTTTGAAACTGGCGAGTTCTTCCAACGCTTTGATTTCTTTTCGCAGCTCAGACAATTTCACCCCGCCTGCCTGCTTGATGTCAGAGGCGATGGCATCCAACTTTTTTTGTTGCTCTGAAATTACGATCCTTAGCTGCTCACGACGTTTCTCAACTTCTGGATCCAAATCGTAAGGTCGTTCAGCACGATCAACTGCTGCAAATATTGACTGCAAACCGTAATACTGATCCTGCGTGACAGGATCAAATTTATGATTATGGCATCGCGCGCACTGGACAGTGATGCTGCAAAAAGTATTCAGAGCACCTGAGACCATATCGTCTCGATCCAGGTTGCGTGCAACTTTGCCATCAAGCTTGGACTCCGGCACTTCCACATGTCCAATGAAATCCCATGGACCAGCAGCAATGAATCCGAGGGCCAGAATTCCATCTGGGTCACCGGGAAAAAGAACATCCCCGGCGATCTGTTCCTGCACAAAACGACTGAATGGTTTGTCTTCGTTAAATGAGCGGATCACATAATCGCGGTAGGGCCAAGAATTCGGACGCAACTTGTCTTTGTCGTAACCACACGTGTCGGCATACTTCACCACGTCCAACCAATGCCTGGCCCAACGTTCCCCATAGTGTTTTGACTCGAGCAAGCGATCTACCAGACGCTCATACGCCTGTGGATCAGAATCTTCAACAAACTCCTGCACTTGCTTCGGAGTGGGCGGCAAACCAATCAGATCGTAGGTCACCCGCCTGATCAACGTGCGCCGATCTGCCTGATCTGCAACAGTCAGACCTTTTTCATTCAGTTTTTCTAGAATGTACGCATCAATGGGGGTGCGGACCCAATCATTCTGGAACTTGGGTACCACAGGTCTGCGAATGGCTTGATACGACCACCAATTGAAATCTGAGATACGCGATTCCGCGAGTTTAAAATTTGCTGGCCATTGTGCTCCCTCATCGATCCATTTTCCGATCAACTTGATTTGTTCGGCATCCAGCGGATCAGAATTTTTGGGCATTCGTGCTTTTCCCGCACCAGGAGAAATCACCTCAAAGAGATGGCTTGCAACGGAGTCACCACGCACCACATACCCGTCCTCCATTGCAGCTTCCACAGTTGCCAGTGAGAAGCCACCCTTTTGCTCCTGTTCGTTGTGACAGCTCAAACAACGTCGCTCAAGCAGTGGCGCAATTTCACTAGCGAAGTCAACTTCTGCAAAAATTTTGGGCATTGGGCCTAACAATAGCACCAACACGCCTGCCACCACGCTTCGGTGTGGCCTACTAACGAAAGAGAGTCTCCGTACAACCAAAATTTTCAATGCCTCCCCGCAAACTCTCATCCCACTGGTTCCTCGCATGCGTGATGTCCAGACTGGCGATTCGATTCGTAACATGTTTCTGATCAATTGCTCGATGTAGTCACTCGATTAGCAGCATCAGTATTTTCGCTAACCAACCTCCGCAGGGCCGTGCCCAAAAGGTAATTAAGCGGTCAAGGTAACAGCGGCACCAAACCACTCTGGATCAACAGGTGATTCAGGGAGAACAAGGCAGCGTATTCTAATCGAAGAAGTCAGTCATCTGAACTGCATCGTCTCAAAAGCGGGCCAAAGCAACCCATTCATGAGCACAGCAAACCCCCACTGAACGCGAAGTACTCGCCAATTCGCGTATTTAGCGAGGCACAAACCACACAGAAAAAGGCGTTTCGCAATTCGAGAGCATCGTGTTGCAACACCGATTTCCACTCATATTACGAGCTCGACCACCACACTTTCACCCCGCGATATCAGCAGCCATACGACTGGGGAAATAACAGCGATTGCTTGCATACCCAAGCAAGCAAGACACAGCTTGCTCATCATTTGCGTACGAAGCGTTTGCGAACCGACTATCGGAGGGGGTAAATGACACGTAAAAAACGACGAAAAACTGAGCTAACGCCACCACCCAAACTCTGTTAGCCTCCCTTCGTGATCTGCCCGATAGGATTGCGTGCCAGCCGTCGTTGGCAGAAGCCAGTTGCAATATGAAATCATGCCCCCAATCTCATGGAGACCCAAGGATGGGACTTCCTTTCTCTGCCACAGCACAGATCGACTCGCTGAAGCAAATTTTGAACGAAGTCGGCGACCGACTCGACATGAATGTCACCGTTCAACTTTGGAACGGTGACATGATTCCAATGGGAAAAAGTACGGATGGAAAGTACACGCTCAAACTTTCAGGGCCGGGAGTAATTGGAAGCTTACTGCGTCGTCCCACGTTGGAAACGTTGGTGCGACTCTATGCGACCGGACACATCGGATTTGAGGGTGGCGACTTGATGGAGTTCGCTGATGCGTTTCAGACCGAAAAAGAGAATCGCCGACGCCTAAAAGAAATCAGCAAATTAATGCTGGTAAAAAAGACTGTTCCCTTCTTGTTCGCGCGAACCAAAGAAACAGACGTCAATCACCAGTTTGCAGACGACATGGTGGGCCGAGTTGAAGCACGCCGCGACAACACGGACTATGTTCAGTTTCACTACGACGTCAGCAATGACTTTTACAAACTGTTTCTCGGTGATGAAATGGTCTACACATGTGCCTACTTTAAAGAATGGGACAATTCACTTGAGCAGGCGCAACGTGACAAGATGGATTTGATCTGTCGAAAATTACGTCTGCAGCCAGGTGACAAGATGCTGGACATTGGATGTGGCTGGGGCGGTTTGATTCGGCACGCAGCGATGAACTACGGAGTCAAATCTCATGGGATCACCCTGTCGCAGGAACAACATGATTATACGCAGCAGAAAATCGACGAGATGGGTCTTAGCGATCAAGTGAGTGTCGAGATCTGCGACTATGCCGACCACACAGGAAACTACGACAAGATCTCAAGTGTCGGAATGTCTGAACACATTGGCACAGCGAACTACCCTCGGTACTTTAACAAAATCAATTCTCTGTTACGCGACCGGGGCCTGGTGCTCAACCATGCAATTGCCCGTCGTGCAAAGGCAACGAAACGACAAGCAAAGAAGATTCGCCCCGAAAGAAAGTTCCTACTGAAATATATCTTCCCGGGTTCCGAATTGATTCCCGTCGGCACCACAACCGACACCTTGGAAAATACAGGCTTCGAAGTACATGATGTCGAATCATTACGCGAGCATTACGCTTTGACCCTCAAATATTGGTCGAAAAACCTGACTGCCAATAAGGAAGAAGCAATTCGCTTGGTAGGACCTGAAAGATATCGCCTTTGGGCGGCCTACATGACTGGCGGTTCGGTCGGATTCACAGCTGGGTCCATCAAGATCTACCAAGTTCTTGCCAGTAAACGTGCCAGCAAGGGACTGTCGGGGCTGCCTCCCACCCGTGCAGACCTCTATCGCGCTGCCTGAGTGCGCGATCCGGGAATGGGTGTTGTCCGAATGAGCGTTACCTGAACAGGCGATGAACGGTTGGACAAAGCTCAGCGGCAGGCAGTTTACGCCTACAACTCGTACACCTGCTACTCGATCCCAACGTCAGCATTTTGTACGGTTTCCCAGTCGCTTTGCGATGTCCTGGTGGTTTCAACGCCTGTCGGGCAGGTCCTTACCCGCCGGCCCCAATGGAGAAACTCGGCTTATCATGCAAAAACCTGTCGGAAACGCTTCTCTCGGTTAACGTAATCCCGGCCGAAAATAGTCCCGCCCTCCGCTTAATTCTCAGCATGCTCTGTCCAAAACCATGATTTCCAAGCCCGCCCTGTGATTTCGCCGCCCTGTGATTTCGCCGCCCTGAAACGGGGTGTGCACCGCTGTACAGCACCTCGACCCAGCAGTGCAGTGTGTATCTTTTTGGTAACTGGTGGCTGAACAGGATCCAAATCGGGTTCTAATAGGGACGAACACGTGGCAAGCGGAGGTTGCTGCCACGAAACATGATGTGAGCCAATTTTTAAAAAAAGTACGGACAATGACCCCAGTAGAAAAACAGCGTCTGTTCTTGGTCGAAGATGACCGCGAGCTTGCATCCATGGTCTCTGATTTTCTGACAGGGAATGGATTTGAAGTCATTGTCGAACACGATGGCAAATCAGCACTCAGCCGCATTCAGTCCGAATCATTCGATGTGATCGTGTTGGATATTGGACTTCCGGGGATGGACGGCATCAGTATTTGTCGCAGCGTTCGATCTGACTACGAGGGTCCGATCCTGATGCTGACCGCCCGAGGTGATGAGATTGATGAAGTCGTCGCCTTGGAAGTGGGCGCTGATGACTACATGTCCAAGCCAGTGCGTCCCCATGCCTTACTGGCCAGGCTTCGTGTCCACCTGCGTCGTTCCAGCCAATCTGGAACCGATTCAGCTACAACCCGAATTACGATCGATGGGCTTGTGATTGATACAACCAATCGCTCCGTCCTCATTGACGGAGTTTCCATCGATCTCACGACAGCCGAATTTGATCTGCTGTGGTTGTTGGCCCAAAGTGCTGGCAAGGTTATTCCTCGCGACGAACTTTATCAGCAACTGCACGGTGTACGATATGACGGCCTGGACCGCTCGATTGACCTCCGCGTATCGCGTCTTCGGAAGAAGATCGGAGATGACCCCGTCCAGCCACAACGCATAAAATCTGTGCGCAGTGTCGGCTATTTATTGGCTACCCAATCATGACACGATTGTTCATTCGATTTTATGTTGGTGTCGTCATCATTCTAGTCGTTGCGTGGCTGGTACAGGCTTACATCGCGAACTTATCTTCGACCCAAAATGTCAACGTGGTCGAAAACGCACTCGGAGGGGGCGTCCGCCTGGCCCGTGACCAAGTAGAATCTTTTTGGAATGAAGATCTAGCCATTTCGACATCCAACTATCTTCAGATTGCAGGTAAGTTCGATTACCCGATGGACCTCAAATCCTTCAATGATGCAACTTGGTTAGAGGATCCCTATCGACAACGCTTGATCGACGGTGAGGTCGTACTGCTAAGAGACTATCTCGGGATCGCTGTCTTCCCGCAACCAAAACCAGAAAAATCGATTGCTGATGAACTGGATTCTTCTTGGCGTGGTGATTCACAATCCATGACTGAAGCGGCGAGCCAGAGAGAGACAGCGAACCAAAGCGATTCGGAGAGGCAAGCCGATGCAGAGCGTCGCACAATCAAGAGTGCAGATCCGGAATACTTTCTGCTATTTGGTCCTCTGCCACAATTCGTCGGGCCAAGTCCCGTCCAAGTCACACTGGGTTATGGGATTATATTTTTGCTGGCCGCCCTTGCGATCGCAATCCTGCTGCGTCCCGTTGCCAAGCAGTTCCGCGCGGTAGAACGCACAGCGACTTCCATTGCCGGTGGTGATCTCAATGCCCGCATACCAACCAAATCACGATCACAAGATCTGGCTTTGGTAACCGCGTTCAATTCAATGGCAGACCGCACCGAGTCCTTGGTGCGGTCACAGCGTGAATTACTGCAAGCCGTCTCACATGAACTACGCACTCCCCTGGCTAGAATCCGTTTTGCAACGGATCTTATCGAGACCGCAAAGAACGAGGACGAACGACGCAATCGACTGAACTCCATTGATGACGCTACCGAAAAACTTGATTCGCTTGTTGGCGAGTTACTCACTTACGCGAGAATTGATTCCAATGCTTCGGAAATGCCCTCGGAAATCGTGAACGTCTGGAATCTGGTCGAAGAAGCGGTAGATTTCCATGCACCCTTGTACCCCCACATCAAGTACACTCTGCCCGCTGACCCCGCACGGTTGATCACACGGGCTCATTCAGCCAGCTTGGCAAGAGCGATCGAAAATCTGGTCAGCAATGGTGGTCAACATGCTAAATCACGAGTCATGCTGTCTGCAAAGACCATTGAGCAAGCTGTGTTAATCAAGATTGAGGATGACGGCAACGGTATTCCCGAAGACCAATGGGAAACCGTCTTTGAGCCATTTATGAGGCTGAACCAAGGTGACAATCGGGGTGTGGGATTAGGCCTGGCGTTAGTTCAACGCATCACCAAGCAGCATAAGGGCGAGGTTTCCGTCAGCAAGAGCACTTTGGGCGGGGCCTGCCTAACGATTCAATTACCTCACCACTCAGGGTCGACAGAAGACTGACCCATTGAACAAAATACGATAATCCCGACGTCTCATATCCAAAACCTACTATCGGATACCAGATTCTGGCAATGCGACATCAGTTCGAGCCAAAATTGAGACACTGTTCTTGAGACAGTTAGAAATCAATATCAATTACCAAGATCATCCCATGTTTCGAAAACTCACCCGACTGCAACGACTCACAACAGCGTTGCTGGCTGTTGCATGCCTAACCCTCCATTCTTGGACGGCACTGGGCAATGAGCCAAGCACTGAACCTAACTCCGGAGCCAAAATCGGACAAAAGGTCTCTCTGTTTACGCTGGATAACTGCTACGGCCGTGCTGTTTCGCTGGATAAATTTGCTGACAAGAAAGCTATTGTTGTGGCCTTTCTTGGAACAGAATGCCCGCTAGCCAAACTCTACGGCCCTCGGCTCGAAAACCTTCAGCAGAAATTTGGTACTGATGATGTTGCAGTCATCGGAATCAATTCAAACAAACAGGACAGCTTGACCGAAATATTAGCCTACAGTCATCGTCACAAAATCACTTTTCAAATGCTGAAAGATGTTGGCAACAAGGTCGCTGATGCATTTGCTGCCGAACGCACGCCCGAAGTATTTCTACTCGACTCTACTTTCGCCGTACGGTACCACGGCCGAATTGATGATCAGTACTTTGTAGGGGGCTCGCGGGCACGCCCGGAAATTTCGGAATTGTCAGATGCCATCCAGCAGTTGCTGGCAGGAGAGGATATCGCTGTTCCCGAAACGCCGGTTGAGGGCTGCCATATTGGCCGCATCAAGAGCACCCAGCCCCGCGGCTCAATCACGTTCACCAAACACATCGCACCCATTTTCAATAACCACTGCATGCGTTGCCACCGTGAGGGTGAAATCGCTCCTTTCAATCTGACTTGTTACGAGGATGTGGTCGGCTGGGAAGACACCATCATGGAAGTCCTCGAGGAAAGTCGCATGCCACCTTGGTTTGCCAATCCAAAACATGGTGAATTTGCTAACGATCCAAGACTGAGTGCAGAACAAAAAGACCTCATTTTCAGCTGGATCGAAAACGGTATGCCCAAAGGGGATTTGACTGATTTGCCAAAACCACCGGTGTTCACAGAAGGCTGGCAGATACCAGAACCCGATCAGATCATCACAATGCCTGAAGCATTCCCTGTTCCGGCAGAGGGCACCGTTGATTACCAACACTTTGTAATTGATCCGGAATGGACGGAGGACAAGTACATTGTTGCCACAGAAGCACGTCCCCAAAATCGTAGTGTCGTGCATCACATTTTGTTGCATGTAATTCCACCAGAGGCCTCACCCAGAAACTACTTGAGAATGCGCGGCCCCATTCTTGCTGGCTACGCTCCCGGTGCGATTCCGCTCAAAACGCCTGATGGAGTTGCGATCAAGGTGAAAGCTGGAAGTAAGTTGCTGTTCGAAATGCATTACACGCCAGATGGATATGCGCAAAAAGATCAAAGCTCTGTTGGCATTTGCTTTGCAAAAGAACCCTCCAAAATAAAACGGGAACTGAAAGGAGATGCTGCAAGTTTTCCTCCCAAGCAACTAATCATCGAAAAGAATGATCCTGACCAGCAAAGGGTTCAAGATTCAAAAAAAACGACGCGGAATGTTGCCTTAGTCAGCATGACTCCCCACATGCATTTGAGAGGAAAATCGTTTCGGTATGATCTGATCGATGCCAAAACTGATACTGTTATTGAAACGCTGCTGGATGTGCCAGCATACGACTTCAATTGGCAGCTGAAATACATCCTCAAAAAACCGAAATTAATTCGACCAGGGCAATTCATTCGTTGCACCGCTGTCTTCGATAACTCGGCAAACAATCTGTCGAATCCCGATCCTGGCCAACGTGTGCGTTGGGGTCCGCAGAGTGAGGATGAAATGATGATCGGCTTCATGGAGTATATTCCGCTGTAGGTCAAAAAAAATCAGCGTGTAGCAGGTTTCAATCGGTGAATTCGCCGAACTCCAGATCGCTCAGTGTAGCGTTGCCTCCACGGCGTATACCATTACCGCATCTACCGAACCCATGAATGCTGCATGATCGTTAAAAATTCAAAACGTTTCATCAATTTCTTGAAGACAACGGCGATCGGCGGGCTGTTATTTTTGTTGCCTCTAATTGTATTGGGAGCATTAGTTGGGCAAATCGCTCCGGTTGTCGTGTCAGTCGCAACAGCACTCAACGAGTACATCCCGGTAAAGACGCCGACCGGAATCGCTATCCTTATCGGGTTGTCCATCGCTCTCATCCTGCTGCTCTGTTTCGCAGCTGGCATGTTTGCACGCTGGTCACTTGGAAGGAAAATATCGACCGCGTTTGAGAAAAAGCTCGCGCTCTTCTTTCCACGCTACTCGATCCTCAAGGATCAGATGGCTGATACGATCGGGGGCAATGAAACAAGGCCGCAAATGAAGCCCGTACTCGTAGTTTTTGACGAGTGCCAACGCATCGCCTTTGAAACGGAACGGGATGAAAGACAGGGCTTGGCCACGATCTTTTTACCTGGATCACCTGATCCATGGTCAGGCAAAGTAGTGATCATGAAACTCGATCGCGTCACCCGTTTGAATGCAGACTTTGGACATGCCGCCGCTACATGCGAACAAGTGGGGCGAGGCTCGATTGCAGTGGCAGGCCAACTGGGCAAGTCGTCTCCTAACGCGAACCACCCCGCACCGAGCAGTGCCCCAAAGCCAAGCAATGACTCAGAATCAGCCCAAAACTGACGAAGGCAGTGTCGAAAAATTGGCTCTGAATAACCCGACAAGTGACGAAGCACACTCAATACAAATCACAAATCACAAATCACAAATCACAAGTCACTGATTACTGATTACCGGGATAATCACCAGCCGCCTCGTGACGCAGTCACTATCTGATTGTTTGGATTGCACAAAACCAGCATGCGATGGATTCCTCAGGACCATTCAAATGCTTGCATTTCCATTTCTTCGCTTCGGTGAAGTATGCCAAGGTTCGTGTTTTGGAAATCCGCCAAACCCTCTACACTGTGCCTTCTGCTCAGTTTAAGAATTGCTCGCACCGGGAAGGACTCCAGGAAGATGTTTCGTTACTCGTTTCCAACACTTCTGATCGCCATTTTCTTGAGTTCAACCGCTTCTTCGCGAGTTGCCCACGGCCAACAAATGGAAGCGGCCACGGTTCAAGCCGCCACGTCTGTGTTGAGCGAGGCCATGACCACGCCGGGGAACAAGATTCCGCAGGCGATGCTGTCGGATGCTTACGGCGTAGCGATCATTCCCAACGTGATCAAGGGTGGCTTTGTCGTGGGAGCGAGGTTTGGTCGCGGCCTATTATTCATTCGCGACGCCAATGGCATTTGGCACGCTCCGGTCTTCATCACACTGACCGGTGGCAACATCGGATGGCAGGTAGGGGTCCAGTCCTCGGATATCATTCTGGTCTTCAAAACGCTCAACAGCGTGCAGGGCATTTTACAGGGGAAACTGACAATCGGTGCTGACGCCGCTGCGTCTGCTGGCCCGATTGGACGTCAAACCGCTGCTGCGACGGACGGTCAACTGAAAGCAGAAATCTATACTTATTCTCGAAGCCGGGGGTTGTTTGCTGGTGTTTCCATTGATGGCTCAGTGGTTCGCACGGATCCGCTAGCTACCAGTTCGTATTACCACAGTGCAGGCGCCGGGACTCCTTTGGTCATCCCACCAGCTGCGTTGCAGCTAACCCAAACCATTGCTCGTTATGCCGGTACGGTTCCACAACCGGCTCCGAAAACAGTCTTACCAGCAGCACCAGTGGCCGCCAATCCGAGCGTTCCATTTAGCACGCCTACTGTGGGTAACAGGCAGCCGGCGTTAGCAGTGCCCGCGACTCCAGCGATCACGGTGAGTTCTCAGCACCCACCGATCATCCGTCAACAAGTTGGGTCTGAGTCAGATGTCCTGAGAACACAGCTGACGAAACTGGCCCCAGAGTTGTACGACAAATTGGATAACAGTTGGAAGAATTATCTCGCACTTCCCTCGTCCATTTTCTTGACAGGTGGGCATCCTTCGGAATCTGAGATCGCTACGGTTGTGCAACATTTTGAAGCGGTCGCAACCAATCCGGCTTACAAACAGCTGGCTTCTTATCCCGCATTTCAGTCGGTTTACGGTGTATTGCGTCACTACCAGCAAACCATCACCAGCGCGTCATCGACGTTGAATCTCCCACCTCCGCCTACTCGGTAATTCATGACAGCAGTATGCCCCTCAGCTAAGGGGATTCTGCGTGCCTTATCGGTGTCTTGGCGACTCTTTCCAACATAGCTATGCAATCAAGATTCCCACACGTCATCTGGGATCATGGGAAACCTGCGTTTCGTCTGAGTTTCTCATGACCTGATGGTTTGTCTCACTGCCTAACAAGATTCCATTCACTATGTACACACCTGCAGCCACACCGATATCAACTTTGTGGTCGGTCGCCCGCGAACTTTGGCGTCATTTTATCGCAGTCGTTTTGTATGTGAGTGTGATAGAAGGGCTCGATATTCGCTATGACTGGAAAGACAATGCATTTCCTCTTCCTGTGATCGCAATCATGGGCACGGTAATCGGCTTGCTGCTGGCATTTAGAACCAACTCCTGTTACGGCCGCTGGTGGGAAGCCCGCATTCTGTGGGGTGCAATCGTGAATGATTCCCGCACGTGGACACGTCAGCTGTTGGAATTCACAGCTTCGACAGGTACGGAGTGTCAAACAACCCTGACTCGCATGTGCCACCGCCAGATCGCTTGGTGTTACGCATTAAGCCGAGGCCTGCGAGGTCAAGAGGCAACACAAGACTTGGGCAACCTGCTGGCGGAAGAAGAAATTTGTGAGATCCGTGAAAAGCATTTGCCGAACCTGCTGCTTTTGCGACAGGGCCAGGAACTTCGAGCATTGAGACAGCAAGGGCATTTGGAAACATTGGAGTTCGTCGAGCTTGAAAAAACCTTACTCAGGTTGACCAATGCGATGGGCGGTTGCGAGCGAATCCGCAATACCACCTTTCCCCGATCTTATACCCGGATGATCAATTTACTGATTTACTTGTTTGTCATTTGCCTTCCCTTTGGCCTCGTCGACCTGCCATGGTTCGGCCTGGTTTCGACATCCATCAGTTTCGCAGTTGCATTTTTGATGGTTGATCGAGTCTCCATTTTCCTTCAAGATCCCTTCAGCAATCGACCATCAGACACGCCCATTCAAAGCCTCTCGCGAACCATCGATATCAATGTTCGTGAAATGCTTGGTGAAACCAATCTCCCAGAGAAGCAAGAGCCGGAGAACGGCATTTTGATGTGATAAAAATACACATGAGAAATGCCGATTGTTTCCCCAACCCAACTTTGCCGAATTCTACGACAACGATTTCCGCAGATCATCGCCGCTCATGTCACGCCCAACACGGCGAAAGCCCTGATCACAGGCAAGTGTCTGACCAAGATAAACTTTTTCGCGGATCAACAACCGTACCACCTGCCAAGAATTTCCTGCTATGCAATGAGCCGCTGATTCGCGAGTGTAATTTGAAAAAAATTCGTGAACCACAGTGATGGTGAGCACGTGACGCAAACCCGGCATGATGACAATGCGATTGCAAACACACACCACTTGGTGCACCGACCACAAGATTGAATCTACCTTTTATTCGAGAGCAACCACCCTGCAAAGTGGATATTGCTGGGGGCACATAGCTGGCTCGAAACAGACCCGTGTCGCAAAAAAACGAAGTGCACGAGAGGATACGAAATCCCATCATGTGAATGAATTGGGTGTCGTGCAACACGCTCACCATAGCCCGGAAGGCCAAGCAGGAATATTTCTACAACAGACGGCAGTGAATTCCAGAGAGGAATCACCTGACCCCTCTTGGCCTTTCCCACCAAGCTAATGCTACAATCAACGTAGTGACCTCGCTTGTTCAGGCGGTTTAATTCAAGCTCGATATTCCGGCGTTGCAAGACGATCACAAGCAAATGCAGACACGTCGTGGGGGGACCTGGCAGCCCCTATCTGGTCAGACACTCCACACCTGCCATTTCTTTCTTCTCCGCTTCTTAATGCTGTTGTAAATCTCGTCACTGTATCACTTGATCCGACCAAAATCATGAAATCCATTCCTTGTGCCGTGCTATTGGTGTACCTAGGTGCTCTCTTCACTTTACCGAACTCTGCTGTCGGTCAAAGTCCGACGTCCCCAGCTAATCAGCCTGCACTGGCACCCGAGCCATTGATTGAAGTTGCGGAAGAGCACAAACCGTTCCTTGCCAGTGCCCAAGCATTCGTTGATGCATATGCCGAGCGTGATGCTGCAGCGATTGGCAATATGTTTACTGCTGACGCTGAATTTCTGGACGAGTTTGGTGAACTCACTCAGGGACGAGAAGCCATCATTGCAGTATTCGAAGATGTATTTCGCAATTCCAAAAACGCGACCGTTGATGAAATTGCAATTGAGCGAATTCGAAAAATCACTGACCGTGTCGTGATGGAAGAAGGCGTTGTCCTTGCAGCTGAATCACCGGATCACGTGCGGACGCAAAGTCGTTATGTCGCGTTGCATACATTGGAGGCGGATGGCAAGTGGCGGATCAACTCGCTCAAGAACCTCCCTGCCAGTGCGGTGGGGCGTAAGGAACAATTAGAACAACTTTCATGGCTGACAGGAAACTGGGTCAATGAAGATAACAATTCGGTAGTTCATACAACCTGCAGTTGGTCCCAAGATGGAAACTACTTATTACGACGCTTCAATGTGCAAACGCGAGATGGCAATGAGATGAGTGGAGTTCAGCGCATTGGATGGGATCCAGTCCGAAAAAAGATCCGATCGTGGACCTTCGATTCCCATGGTGGATTTTTTAGCGGGCTGTGGACCAAACACGGTAAGGAATGGCTGCTGACGTCCACTGGAGTTACGGCGAGTGGTGAAACTGTCACAGCGACCACTGCCTACACACTTCATGACGCTGAAATGGTGACATGGCAATACCGAAGCATGATTGTTGCCGGTAATGTTCGAGAGAACATGGAACCGATCACGATGGTAAAGCGTCCACCGCCGCCGACCCGATCAGCCAAGTGATGCTGACTAGCTCTCGCATACCCCTCACGCACACTTTTACACTTTTGAGATTCGACCGATGATGAAGACAGCATCCCAATTTCTGCTGGCGGGAGCTTTGCTCATAACTCCGATCAGCGAATTGCAAGCTCGTGGCCGAGGTGGCGGAGGTGGCGGCCGCGGTAATATGAATCGCGGCAACATTAGTCGCGGCAACATTAGTCGCCCCAGCCCCAGCAGGCCCAGCCCCAGCTTCAGTCGACCGACCCGACCAAGCACAGGGATGCCGACTGTCTCACGTCCAACGATGCCATCGACGCGACCCTCGTTCCCATCGACGCGACCATCAATTCCGTCCACACGTCCCTCGTTCCCCTCAACGCGACCGTCCATACCGTCGAAGCGACCTTCGATACCATCCACAAGACCATCCTTCCCTTCATCGCGGCCATCATTGCCAGACGCGCGTCCCTCCACTCGCCCATCATTGCCAGACGGGCGTCCCTCTACTCGGCCATCCTTACCGGACGTGCGTCCCTCGTTGTCAGACCGGCTTCCCTCCACTCGTCCTGCAGATCGACCGGGAACTGGCATACTTCCAGGCACTGACCGTCCTTCGGTAAGGCCGAGCTTGCCAGGCCTTGATGGCGGTCGACCTGATCGTCCAAATCGGCCCAGCATTGATGATCGGCGCGCGTCATTGAACGACCGCTTGGATCAACGTCCCGGCGACCGTCACCCTGCCCACAATCGACCGGGTTATGGATGGGATCACTGGTATGATCACCATTACAGCCACCACCAGCACTGGCATCACGGATCATGGCACCACCCATGGCGACCACCTACCTGTTGGAATTACTGGTGGAATCGGTACCCAGCGCTCACAGCATTTGGCCTGACAACATGGGGAATCAATCGCGTAGGCTGGGCTTTTGGTTACAACAATTATTACAACCCCTACGTCACACCCAGCACGGTGATTGTTGACAATAGTGTTTACGACTATTCGCAGCCGATCATCATGGCACCTGATGAAACAACCCTGTCTAGCAACCCGACAGATGCCCCCACCGCGCAAGTCCCGGAACTTTCACTAACGACTTTTGACCAAGCGCGAAACGATTTCTATGCAGGTGATTACACAGCGGCACTGAAAGCTACGGACAAAGCACTCACCGAAAGCCCCAACGATGCGGTCATGCATGAGTTCCGGGCATTGACTCTTTTTGCGTTGGGTCAATATCAAGAATCGGCAGCGACGCTGTATGCTGTTCTGAGTGTCGGCCCCGGCTGGGATTGGACCACCATGATCGGTCTGTATCCGCAGGTGGACATTTACACGGAACAATTGCGCGAGCTTGAGCAATTTGTTACTGACAACCCTGACGATAGTGCTGGTCTACTGGTCCTTTCGTACCAGTACATCACAGCCGGACACGACGAAGCAGCAGCAACTGAGCTGGAACGCTTGGTTGCTCTCACGCCAGCTGACCCTGTCGCAATCCAGTTGCTGCTGAGTGTTGATCCGAATGCGAAAATCCCCGATCCTCCGAAGGAAGTGCTTCCCCCTCAGCCAACAGCTAAAATCGCCAACGATCAACTCTATGGTTCATGGTCAGCAGATCGAGATGGCCGAGAATTTGAGATGGACCTTAAAGAAGATGGGACCTTTTCATGGACCTATTCTCAGGGCGACCAATCCCAGGAAGTGACCGGCGTCTGGGATGTCGATGATAAAGGAATTCTGGCGATGGAAATGAACGATGATGGCGTCATGTTGGCCCAAGTTCTTTTTAAGGACGGAAGACTCGACTTCTACATGATTGGTGATACCGAAGGAACTCCGCCGCTAGAATTCACAAAGGAGTAAGTTGATCGGGTAGGATAGCGGGCTGCAAGTCTCTCGAGACACCAGAACCCCCGCTTCATTTGGCGATCACTACATGCCGCAACGTAGCATCGAGAGCTGTCAACCAACATTCACTCAGGGAAAAGGTCGGTTATGAATTTCTTCCCCTGTGATCTGTTTCCTTAAAAGCTGTGATCAATCATGAAAGACCGTGAATTTCCCCGGACGATGCCACTATTCCTGCTAGGCAGTGTTCTGACGCTCATGGGTTGCCTGTCATTCGCGGCACCCATTGTCGCAGGAACGTGGGTAATAGGAGTGATTGGGATCGTTCTATTGATCGCTGGAGTCATCCAATTGGTGACAGCTTGGTGGGCCGAACGTTGGACGCAAAAACTCTCACCCGTGATCATCGGACTGGTTTCGACAATCTCCGGTGTTGGTCTGCTTTCGGAACGCTGGATTGGGGCAACGATGATCATTTGGGTGATGTCTGTTTTTTTCGTGGCCGGTGGCTTCTGGAAAGTGATCACGGCTTTTAGTTATCGCCCGGCGAAAGGCTGGCTATTGTTATTTTTCAGTGGACTCACTGGTTTGGGTCTGGGGTATTGGATGTTCAATCAAACGGGCGAGGAAGATCTCAAGATCATTGGTATTCTGGCGGGGATCGATTTCCTGCTGACTGGTATTTCCATGCTGGCTGTTGCCATCACGGTGCGACAACTGATGGCCGTGGTTCAGGACAAAGCAGAGCAACTGACTGAAACATCAAATCCAGAAGACGAGCCTCTGATTCATTGAGAAAATCGAGAATCTTACGAAATGAGATGCTTCGAAAAACGCTGGCCGATTTTGCCCGTCACTGGCCTCAATTACTTCTGATCAATGGGCTGTACACGGTCATCGTCGTCGTTCTGCTGACTCCAATGTTGGCGATATTGAGCCAAGTTCTGCTCAAGTTGTCCGGAAAGCCGGTTCTTGTGGATCAGGACATTCTCGTTTTCATGCTCCAGCCAGCGGGCTGGATTTGCGCGATCACGCTCGGCTCCTTGTGGTTGGGAATCATCATTCTGGGACAGGCGGCGTTGATGGCAATCCTAGCTGTCCCCGCTAAACACAAGACGAGTACTCTGGCTGCGATCCACTTTACGATGACGCATTGGTGGAGCATCAGTCAGGTAACAGCCAGACTGTTCATAAGAGTTGGCCTTCTCGCCATGCCGTTTCTTGCTGTGGCAGCAGCAACCTACACCCTGCTATTAAGTAAATTCGACATCAATTTTTATCTTCAGGAAAAGCCACCTGAGTTCATTGTTGCTGTATTGATTGGTGCTGTTCTGGCCATCAGCTTTACGATCTTGTTATTGAAATTTCTTTCCAGCTGGATCTTTGCTCTACCGCTATTACTTTTTGAAACAGTCCCTGCCGCGCAAGCACTCAAGGAAAGTGTCCTGCGAACCGTCGGGGTTCGAATCCACATCGTTGGCATGTTTATCATTTGGATGCTCGCTGGACTCGGGGCGTCCGCCATAATGACCTCACTTTTGATTTGCCTTGGCCGATGGATGATCCCTGATACAGTCACTTCCCTTACCCTGTTGGTTATCAATCTGGGAATCTTTCTGCTGATCTGGATGCTCGGCAATCTATTCATCCAGATGGTTGGTAGCAGCCTTTGTGCAGCTCTGTGGTTTAACCTGTACCGGGAAATTGGATGCAACGATGAAAAAGCCGTCTTCCCCAATAGCAATCCTTCTGTTCCGTCTGACACAGAGGGCGGCATCCGCTTGAGTGCAAAGGGTCTGCTCGCTGGTAGCGTGGTTGGCTTAGCCGCTGCTGCCATGAGTGGGATCTGGACATTAGAAAGCATCCGCTTGGATGATGATGTTGAGATCATTGCCCACCGTGGTGCATCCGCTGACGCGCCCGAAAATACTCTCGCTGCCATGCTTGAGGCCATCGACGATGCCACCGACTGGGTGGAGATCGATGTCCAGGAGACGGGCGATGACCAAGTCGTTGTTTTCCATGACAGTGATTTCATGAAATTGGCCAGGGTTGATCTTAAAATCTGGGATGCAACCATGCCGGACCTTGAATCGATTGACATCGGCAGTCACAAAGATCCGATATTTCATGCCGAACGTGTCCCCACTTTGGCTGAATTACTAACCGTCTGCCAAGGTAAAACAAAGGTCGTTATCGAGCTTAAGTACTACGGGCACGACAAAGATCTTGAGCAGCGTGTACTGAACATCGTAAGTGATCATGATATGTCATCTGATGTGATTTACATGTCCTTGAATCTTGACGCAGTGACAAAGATGAAACAGTTGGATCCGAGTTGCCGTGCCGGTCTGCTGATGTCGTTGTTGGGCGGCAATATCCAAGACACCAAAGCTGACTTTCTTGCCGTCAATGCGATGTTCGTAAATCGATCCTTCATCCAACGTGCTCACGCCAGTGGAAAAGAAGTTTACGTGTGGACCATCAATGATGCTGTGACGATGTCACGAATGATTGGGATCGGCGTGGACGGACTGATCACGGACAAGCCTGATCTAGCGCGACGGGTACTTGCAGAAAGATCAAGCTTGAATCCTGCAGAACGGCTGATACTGGAGCTGTCCGAGACCTTTGGTGTTGCACCGGTTATAACCGGACAATAGTCGAGGCACTCAGACCGCTGCCACCAAGTATCTATCCACCAACAAGCCAGTCGCTGATTGGCACGTCCGTCCATATCCAATGGCATTCATACTACCGGTTACTCTTTGGATGGATCAACTGAAAGTTTGTGATCGAACCGTTCAGCAAGTCAAGAAGATGATGATCCCTCCTGAGTGACCGTTCAAGGCTTGGTCGATTGCCCAGTTTTTACGTCAGCGCGTGATTTGATCAACTGAATGGCCTGATCAGCAAATCGTTGTCCAAGAATCACATAACCACTGGCGGAGTAATGCAAATCATTCTTGATTGAATTGCCACGTCGATTTGTACCATCGTTAAGGTCATCCGTATCTACCCAGACACAATTTGGATTTTTCTCGGCCAGATTCACCTGCTGCGTTCGCACCTTCGTCCAGTGTGGATAACGCTTATTTGACATATCAAAGTCGCTCAACCGTCCCACCACAAAATTCAAGTCATCACGCCCGAGGTCAGCAGCGAGTTGGTCAAACAGACCATTCAGGCTGGCTCCATAAACTTCCCCATGTCGCTCATTGGCATCTCGCTCTCCCTGCATCCATACAAAGGTCACGGTTTTGATACTCTGATTTTTCTTTTTTATTTCCTCTCTGACCTTTTGCATCAGGCGATCATAAAGATCACCTGTCTTGTCGGGACGAGTACCATCAGCGGCTTTCCAGTCCTTGTACCACCTGCGAATGGGCTGACCACCGTGAGCATCTTTTACCACGAGCACTCGGTTTTTTCCGAATGCCTTTTCAACCGCCGGTGTGAAGGATTCCTCCGGTTGCATACCTGCCATGTTGGATTGACCAGAGAGAATGAACAGATTCAACCCGGCATCCTTGGTGTCTGCATGAGCAACAGAGCAACTGCCCCCAAAAGCCCACAAAAAAACGCTTAGCACCACTACACAGAGTTCCACAGTACTGGAATCGAACCTTGTTCCGGATCGGAATCGCTGTCCGCAGTTTGCCACAACAACATTCATCCAAGACAAAATTACACTTTCATTCACGACAGGTTTCATCGATAAAAATCTCTCTCTACTGAGTACTTGCGCTGCATGTGGACAATAAAAAACCATCACTTGTCAATCAACTCATCTTCAATCAAGCGTTGCAGGCGTTTCTGCCGACTGCCAACAGCCACACTCCCATCCGCGGGATGGGTTTGAATGGCGTACAGCCATGAATCATTGACCCTGATTTCTGCTACGACTTTCATTGTATCGGGATTGATGACACGCACGATTCCGTCATCACAGGCAACCGCAATCCACTCCCCTTGCAAGCCCCATGTCAGTGCAAGAGGCACTGCATCGATTCGGCAAAATCTAACCAGCCTACCAATGGTCGGTTGCCACAACCTGACGGTGCGATCATTGCTCACTGATGCCACCCGTGGCAGCCTGCGGGCTCCAAAATCCTGCCTCTGGGAAAGAGGCTGCACTTTCAATTCATTCACCGCGTTTGTGTGATTATTCAAGGTCCTAACCAACTCGCCGGTCCCAACTTTCCAAACCCTGATATTTTGATCAAGTGCACCGCTGACGATCAGGCTACCACCAGCAATCACCTGTATCGCCGTAACTCCCTTGGAATGTCCTTTGAGACGTCGAATCGGCTTTTCCAGCCCGACACGCCAGATG
The DNA here is from genome assembly GCA_002690925.1 of Rhodopirellula sp. Taxonomy (GTDB): domain Bacteria; phylum Planctomycetota; class Planctomycetia; order Pirellulales; family Pirellulaceae; genus Rubripirellula. Next base: position 717 of record NZGD01000176.1, on the reverse strand, counting down.
CCGATCTCGCAATCAAGACTGCCTGTCGCAAAGGTTTTCTCATCAATCCATGCAATTGATTGAACAGTATCCTCATGTCCCTCATGAATGGCAAGCAAGTCTCCTTTGGGCCAAGATCGAATCTCAACCACACCCATCTCCGCTGGCGTTCCGCCAGCAACTGCCAACTTCTGTCCATCGGGAGAAAATGCCAGAGACTGAATCAAAACCAATGAACTGGGTACTGTTCTTTTTGCCTTCAGGGTTGGCCACTCATGCACAGTCACAAAAGACTGTGCCCCCGCGATGATCGAATTCCCAGCTGGATCGAAAACCAGCGACGTTATAGGTGGCTCTGCAGCAATCACGCCATTCACCAGCACAAGCCACGGCAAACAAAAACAATGGGGAATCACCTTTCGGACGCGAAACGTGTCTGCAGCACGAAAGAGCCCACTCACAATTGAATGAACCACGCGACAAAAAGTTGACAACGAGCAGCTAACGTCACTCATGCGATCAGCTCTGACACAGGCTCGGCTTCATACGGCGAAATCCTTACGGGCCGACCATCACCGGTGTGAAATTCTTTCTTTGGATCGATACCCAGCAGGGTATAAATGGTAGCCGCCAAATCTGATGGTGTGACGGGTCGATCCAAGGGTGATTCGCCAACAGAATCACTCCTCCCAATCACCTGACCACCTGCAACGCCGCCACCCGCCATCAACACACTGA
>NZGD01000175.1 GCA_002690925.1 Rhodopirellula sp. | reverse complement strand
TTCATTTGAAATTATATGCAAGTATGAATCGCACATGGATGACGGCAAAGCTAGGGGATATTGCGAAATTTGGACATCAAGTCGGAGTTCCCTGAATCGCTGACACATGGGGTACGTGTTGCTAAGCAAAATCGCGGTTCAACGGGTGAGGGCATATGGCGAGTCGAAGTAGTTGATCCCCTGTCAAATGGCGTTCCATCCATTTCGTTGGACACCGTCGTCAAGTGCACAGAAGCTAAGGACAACCATGTGGAAGAAATGCCACTGGCCGACTTTATTGACTTCTGTGTTCAATACCTCGACGGCGAAGGCGGCATGATCTTAGATATGCCGTTTCTGGAACGAATCACGGAGGGTGAAATCCGCGTGTTTATGTTACGCAACAAAGTTGTCAACATCGTTCACAAGAAGCCGGCGGATGTGCCAGATGCGTTTTCTGCCACGCTATTCTCGGGAGCAAAATACAGTTATGAGTCGCCTGATCAGTGGCCGGAGTTGGTCCAGCTGGTAACTGCGAATGTTCCAGTCATTCAGCAGCGTCTTGGAAACTATGATCTCCCACTCATTTGGACGATCGATTTCATACTCGACACGGACAAACAGAATGGCAATGATAAATACGTACTGGGTGAAATCAACGCGTCGTGTGTCGGTTTCAGCACTCATTTGGAGCTCAGCAAAGACATTGCCGACGAGATTGTGCGGCTGATGGAAGCCGAAGCTGTGGTAAACCCCAGATGGGTAGCGTTCGCAACATAATGGGCGGCTGAAGCGTGGTAAACAAAAGCGACACGGCTCACAGGCGATTTCCGTAGCCGTTCGGTTTAGTTCTATCGGGCGTGGATAGTTAGCCCTTAGAAATTGAGTACTCCGCCTCACAAGACGCGGACATTAGACCCAACGAATTGATTTACGTCGGCGGCCAATTTCGTTCGATCTCAGACACCGCCGGCAATCGCGTGAATCTAAGTTGTGTGGACAAATCCACCAAGTTTTCCCAAAAATCCACTGCTCACACCAGTCCATCACCCGAGCGATGCGCCGCACATCGGCTTCCTTAACCGTGTCCAGCCCTGACTCGACGCGAGGCAGGAACAGGATCGCCTCTTGAATATCCGGGGGCAGGTTGGTCAGCCACATGATGTGCGTCATGCGGGCAGTCGTGACTTGGCTTCGGAATTGGACGACGCATGTCTAATTCCGAATCCTTTTCAGGCTCTGTGAGCCCGGAAGCAACACCCTCGCCATAACTCTCAGGCAACAAACGGTTTGCGACGAACTTCCGAAATAGACATGGTTCGAGGAGGGTTGCTTTGGGCGTGCGTCCTCCGGTCACCTCCCAACCACGCACCACAAGTTGACTCTCAACTGCGATCGCAAAACCTTCTTGAAAGTGTCGTTATAACGTGCTTTTGCCAATGACTTACATCAACCGTTTGTTGAGCAAGACTTTCTGTTACACCTGCTTGCGCCCCCATTCATCGGTCAAAACGCAACGGGTGATGAATGCCGTCGGCTCTGCTCTATGACTCTCTCAGGTTTTGGACCGCATCAATTAGCGATGTCGCTTTTCAGTGGGGCGGCCCAGACTCGAAATGCGATGCTTCATTCGCCTAAATTCTTATTCGATCAGGGACGGTGTCTGATGGCAAAACAAACTTGCAGCAACGACCGCCCGGAGTTCACCGCGACCCCGGTCCGTCAGTGGTTGTCTCAGGAGGAGGTGAAAACACGCTTCATGGAGCCAGGTAGCCCCTGGGAGAACTGCACCATCGAATCCTTCAATGTTAAGCTTGGTGACGAGCTACTCAACCGAGAAATCTTCGAAACGAGGCTTGAGGCGAAAGTGCTGACCGAACGTTGGCGAATCAACTACAACACGATTCGCCCGCACTGTTCACGGGGCTATTGGCCTCCGGCACCCGAGACCGTCCAGTCGGAATCTGAGCGGTCGATGCAATCGAAGCGCGCTGGCGACCGAATTGCCTTGTCGGCCAGTGGCCGAGTTCACACCCTCGGGTCTTGCTACTCCGCCAACCGTTCCAACCGTGTGACTCGGGCAGCGCGAATCAGCCGCCGCGAAATGGCACTACTGCACTATGTTGGCAGCAGATTTGCGTTCCGGTCGCTGCTTCCAAACGCCCCGTCATCGATGTTGTGTTTGTGAAGCAACTCAAGCCAAAGATTGCACAGTGGCATCGGCTTCTCTGCAAGGGTATGAGTTTGATGCCGATAACCACCGCCAGCCACGATCGTTGGAAGGTTGTTACAGGTGTGATTCGATGCGTCACCAAAGTTGCTGCCAATGACGACCGTGGTGTGATCGAGCAGTGTGCCATTTCCTTCCTTGATCTGATCCATCTCGGTCAAGAACCGATTGAGATGTTTGACAATGTCCATCTCAATTCGGCTGAGTGGATCGAGCTTGTTCTGCTTTCCGCCGTGATGAGACAGTGTATGCCAACCTCCGGTCGCGCCGGGGACTTTGATGGCTCCGTAAATCCAGTCCAGGCTGAGCGTGATCACGCGGGTCGAATCAGTTTGCAGGGCAAACTTCGAAAGTTTCAGCAGGTTTTCGACCTTCGTTGAAAATGCAAACTCCGGGTCATCGCTAAGCGTGCCCGGGACATCAGGCTTTGCAGTGTCCAGCCAGAAGGCTTCGTGTGCGATCTGCTTTTCCAACTCGGCGATGACGTTGCGGTAGGTTTCTATTTTGGATGTTACAGATCGTTCGCGGACGCGTCCGATTTCCATTTGTCGCAGATCACGCCGCAAACAGGCGATGACTGCCTGGTCCTTCGCGATTTGTTTGCGTTTTGCGGAAAGGTCTTCTTCCCCAAACAGCCTGTTGTGGATTTGTTCCACGTCGTGGAGCGGCGGTATCGCGACGCCTCGATCGTTCCACGAGCATCCCCAACCACGGTCGTAAATGCTCAGCGGCAGAAATGGAAAGCGAGTGTCTCCACCCATCTTGCGTGTGAGCATCTGATCGAGCGAGATCGAGTTGACGAAGTTCGGAGCTTCGGGTTTGGGCACACCGGTAAGAAACGACTTTTCCGAATCGTGATTGCTGGTCTCCATCCCCGGGTGATAGAGGTTTTCAAAGACGGTCAGCTTGTTCTTCGGCTCGACAGATTTCAGATATTTGGAAGTGGAGAGGTCACCGCGTGTCTTGGGAAAGAAGTACGGTTCATAGAAGCCCAGCGAATTACAAATGAACATAATCCGCTTTGGCCCCGGTCTGGAACCTGCGTTGGCGCGAAGGTTCAGTGACTGCATCGCCAATGGCAATGCGGCCCCAAATTTCAACGCATCTCTTCGTGTCGGCATCTTCATTTTTTTAATCTTTCTCGTCGCTAAAATTCACCCAATGAACCAAATTACCTTCCGTCAGAGTGAACCTGATTTCGGGTTCGCATGGACTTGGGAACCCGGCGATTCAGACTGCTGCAATCCCTTGCCGACGCTTCGATTTACCATGGGGTTCAGACCGTTCATTTCGTCGTCCTCATTGCTTTGCCGTTTGCATTGGCTGCAGTCCAACCGAATATACAAGCACATTGGTCACTAAGTCCCGTATTCTACAGCCTGCCGGATTGGTCATCGCCAACAACTCAATTCGTTGCTTCAAACTGGGCGCATATCCGTTGGCGTACTCAAAAAGCTTTTTGGCAAAGTTGTACGCGATCTTGCGTTCGTCCGAGACCAGGATTTTCTTCAGACCAAAGATGTCTGTAAATGTCTGCTCGTTGATTTCGCCTGCGGCATCAATCACTGAAGTTGTCTTGAAATAGCCATTCGACCGAAACGTAAACGTCCCTCGGTGAGGCAACTCCGTGGAATACCTGGTTCGCCACTGGCCTGTTGAGTCAAAATTCTCCAACGCGAATCCATACGGATCGATGCTCTTGTGACATGCGTAGCAGGCGTCGCTGTTTTTGTGCTGTGCAATCTGCTCACGCAGCGACGCAACGTCGGCTCCGTGCTCAGGTTCGATCGCTTCGACCGTTTCCGGCGGCGGGGAAACAGGGGTGCCAACGATGTTCTTGGAAATCCATGCACCTCGCAGAATCGGTGATGTGCCGAAACCATCAGTTGTCACTTTCAGGACACTGCCCATTGTCAGTAGGCCGCCGCGGGGAACATCCGCATCGAAGGAAACCTTTCGCATTTGCTGGCCCACGACTTCGCCAATGCCGTAGTGGCTCGCGAGCCTCTGATTTAGAAAAGAGTAATCGGAATCAACCAGCTCGCGAACCGAGCGGTTTTCACGAATCAGGTGGGCAAGGTAAGCATTCGTTTCGAGCGGAAGGTAGTGATTCAGCAAATCGTCGTAGCGTGGATAAAGCTTTAGCGACGGTGACACGTTGTTCCATGATCGAAGGTTTAACCATTGATCGCAAAGCGACTTCACCATCCGGTCTGAACGCGGATCATCCAGCATGGCTGCGATCTGATCTTGCAGCGGCAGGTTCAAATCAATCGCTCGTTCATCCGGCACCGACAGCCAGATCGTTCGCGCGAGAGCTGCGGCCTGGGAATGCTGTTCGCTGGAATGTTCTCCAGGAGCCATCAGGAAACGGTGAGAGCAGATCACGGCTTTGAAACCGGTCTTCGCTGCTTCAATGAAATCGCCATCACGCTGAAGCGATTCCTGGGCGACATCAAAATACGGCTGCAACTCAGAATCTGAAAGGCTGGATGAGAACGCGCGTTTTGCAAACCGACGGACGACCGAGCGCAGATCCTCAATACGAGCGGACGCAATTGAAACCTGCGATTTTGCAAGTGCTTCATTCAGCGTCACAACAACATCCAACTTGCCAATCGAGGCGAGTGATCGGCCATCAATGCTGAACGATTGCGTCGCCAGGAACTTGATAAACGGAGCGTTCGTTGCCTCTGAAAACGGAATCGGTTGTTCGTTTGCGAGCCGCGTTTCGAGATTTCCGCCGGCGATGGGCTTGCCCCAATCCTTTCCATCTTTTGATGCGTAGACTTCAAAATTTTCAATCTGACCATTCCCGTTGCCGCCGGACCATGTCGCATACGAAAGCCCTTCGATCCTGTGATGGTTTGGATTATGAAGGACCACGTAATGCGGAGGCTCCGCTAGTGTCGGCTTGAATCGCGTGTGCCAAAACGTGCGGTTGGAGCCATCCTGCATTTTCTCTTTTTCCATCCCATCCTGAAAACTGCTGACAGTGATGTAACCACCAATCCTTTGCAATTTCGACTGGTAACCCGAGGCGTGAGCAAGGGATATTTTCTCCCCATTCTTTTTTCCTCCCTGACGCTCCGGATCGCCGATCGTTTCGACCGGCAGGTCTCCAAACAACATCCCATAACGACGTGGCGGCCACGCGTCCTGCAGCGGCCCGCGTGCCGTCATTTGCTTGATGTAGGCACCGCGTCGCGGGTTTTTCTCGCGGAAATTGTCCTTGTGAAAACAATGCACGGAGACGTTTTCACCGGGCCGCAAGTAAGCTCGAATCGTCTTCGCTTCGACCTCCTCGTTACCGACGGAGATCACGCCCAGCAATCGCTGTGGCTGCGGTCGATCGTCGGCGTAATAGTATCTACCAGCGTGAACCTGAATGCTGACATCCCCCTGCAAATCGCCGACCTTGGCGGCATCAAACGTCAGCTCATACCAGCCCGCAACCGGCGGGTCAAAGTGGTCGTAAAAGAACGAGTAACTGTTCCCGTTGTTGGCTCGCGTCCATGAGAACAGTACACCGTCTTGGTAGTTGCGGAGGTAAATGTTGTACGTCTCGTGGCTGTCCTGCAGTTTGTTTGTCACCCATGTTTGTTCATTCGCAAACCCGTCAACCGGCAACGCATGCTCAAGCATTTCGTCGGCGACGGCAAAGTAGCTGGTCAGCATTTGGCGACTGAGTCCGATGCGCCGGTCAGAATCAAAAGTCCGCGTGCCGCGGTCTTCCGGAATTTGTGCGGCCAGATCGAGCTTCGTCCCGAGCAGGTCGTTCACACTGTGTACAAATTCATGCCGGCTTAGCCTTCGGAACGCGTTTGGTTCGGATGCCGACTGCTGACCAGCCAGCCATGACAACATTTTGCTTCGCTCCGCCTCCGACGGCGCATCCACGTCAGCCGGTGGCATCTTTGCGGTGGCGATGTTTTCGAAGATCAGCGTTGCGTCGAACGGCCGGCCTTCAATCTTCAGACTGAGATTGAAGGCGCCTTCTGCGTCTGGCCCTGTATGACAGTCCAGGCAATACCGCCCAAATAACTCAATCGAGTCTTCTAATTCGATCGGGTCTTCTGCTTGCAACGAGCTCGGCACAAAACAGAGGCACAGAAGCGAACCTGCAGCCATGACCGAAAGGAAGATACGCTCGAATCTCCTCATTTTGATTCCTCACGCAATAATGCATTTAACTGCTGGATGGTGATTTGTTCCTTCAGCTGTTCAGGGCTATCCGGCTTGTAGCCCTCCTCGGCTTGGATCGTCAGCAAGGTCAACATCAGCCGATGGACGATCTCCGGCTTTTTCACGTACAGGTTATGTTTCTCGCCAGGGTCGGCAACAACATCATAGAGCTGGGCGGGCGGATCGCCGCGTTTTGGTGCAGGATGGGGCTTTCTGCTGAAGAACTCTCGGTAGCCACAATCACCCTGACCGAGCATCAGCTTCCACTTGCCCGAGCGGATGGAGAGCGCACCTGTCCCGCCGCTAGACATGACGACCGGACGCTCGGGATTGGGTAGCTGCTCTCCCCGTAGAGCGGGCAGAATGCTATAGCTGTCCGGCGCGGCACCCTTGGGCAAGTCCGCTCCGATGATTGCGGCGAAGGTTGCAAACAGGTCTGACTGCGAGATCAACACGTTCGACTCGAGCCCCGGCTTGATCCTGCCCGGCCAGCGCACAATGAAAGGCACACGGTGCCCGCCTTCGGTCAGGTCACCCTTGCCACCACGAAATCTGCCGTTCGCGCTGTGACCATTGAAGTTGCGTCCGCTAGCGCCGTTGTCGCTTGAAAAGATCACGATGGTGTTGTCGGCCAGCTTGAGCCGGTCGAGGGTCTTGAGCAGTTCCCCCACGGACCAGTCCAATTCCTGAATCACGTCGCCGTAGGCTCCCGCCTGGCTCGAGCCCTTAAAGCGTGCGTTGGGTTTCCAGGGCTTATGCGGTTGAAATGCCGGGTAATACAGAAAGAAGGGCTTGCCGTCTTTTGCGTAACCTTCCAGCTGCGACACCAGCTTGTTAGTAAACATATCGACGAGGTCTTCATCCTTCCAACGTGCGCCCTCGCCGCCCTCCATCTTGCCGCTGTTCTTCGATTCCATCTTGCCGATCGGGCTGTCCGGCTGCAGGCCAACGACGCGGTAGTCTTCGACGATCACGTAGGGCGGGAAGCTGTTCGCAACAGGGATAACGTAGGCGTAGTCGAAGCCGTTCTCCAGCGGCCCCGGTTTCAGTTCGCCGTTCCAGTTGGGTCCCGGGCCACGCGGCTTCCAATGGTTCGGCGGCGCGTTGCCGCGATTGTCAGCGAATCCCTCCGCCTTGCCATACCCCAAGTGCCACTTGCCGACGATCGACGTCGTATAACCCTGTGCTCTAAGGAAGGACGCCACTGTCGGGCGGTTGATATCGATCAACAGCGGAGCGTTGGTGCTCAGCGCGCTATAGCTGCACCACGAGCGGAACGGGTAACGCCCAGTCATAAAGCCATACCGCGTTGGCGTGCACGTTGAGGCGGCGCAATGACCGTCAGTGAACCGGATGCCCTCGCTTGCCAGCCGATCAAGATTCGGCGTCTTGATCCGTGTCGCACCGTAGCAACTCAGCCCGTTGTAGCCCATGTCATCTGCGAGGATGAAGATGATGTTGGGGCAATCTGGTTGCTCTGCGCCATATGCGTTGGAAGCGCACAGCAAGGCGACGACGGTATAAACGACTGAGGTATTGTAGTTTTTCAAGGGTTCACGATTCCGTTTGTTGTTTCACCGCACTCTTTGCTCTCGCCGGACGTGAAGCTTTCACTGGTACGGCCGTCGGTATGATCGCGTTGTGTTTTTTGAGTTCGGCATCGAGCTGTGCTTTCATCGCCGCCGCCTTTTCCGGCATCGTGTCGATCAGGTTTTTCGTTTCGCCGATGTCTTCTTTCAAATTGAATAGCTCGCTCCGTCCATCGGAATAGAAATGGAGGAACTTCCAGTCGCCGTCCCGAACCACGCTACCCGGTTCGGACAAGGGGGTTAGCCGCTTGGCAACCGGATAGTGCCAGAACATCGGGCCGCGTTTGAACTTCGTGTCGTCTTTGAGCAGCGGGACAAGGCTCACGCTGTCCGGTGCGATTTCAGGCTTCTTTTCGATACCCGCCATTTCGAGCAACGTTGCGTAGAAATCGGCTCCGTGGATCGGCGTATCACTGACCGCGCCCTTGGAAACACCAGGCCCTTCGGCAATGCAGCAAACGCGTATCCCGCCCTCATACAAATCGCCTTTGTGTCCACGGAGCGGAGTGTTATCCGTTGCCGGTCTATGGCCCCCGTTGTCGGATGTAAAAAAGATGACCGTGTTTTCGCGCAACCCTTTTTCGTCAAGCCACAAAAGGATGCGACCGATATTTTCGTCCATCGATTCCATCATCCCGCCATATTTCGGATTCTTTGTTTTTTTGGCCGCATATTTCTTTGTCTTTTCCGGCTTCGAGTGGAACGGCGCGTGGACCGTGTAGTAGCTCAGGTAGAGCATCCACGGCACTTGGTGTTTCGAAAACCGGTCAAGCACGCCAATTGCTTCGGTCGTCAGTCGGTCAGTCAGATATTCGCCTTTGGGACCGTCTTTAAGATGGGCGAGTTTGTACGGACTAAAATAGCCATCGCGTGGATGTCCTTTCCATCCGCCGGCAATATTGACATCGAAACCCTGATCGGTCGGCAGATGCGTTTCGTCGTTATTCGTCAGGTGCCATTTCCCAAGAAAGCCGGTCTGATAGCCACCAGCTTTCAGGCTCTCCGCGAGCGTAACCGTCTTGAGTTCAAGATGGGAACGTTCTTGCGTACGTTTCAAAACTCCGCCTTTGGTTTCGCTGACAAAATTATCAACGAATCCGCTGGTCGACGGAAACTTTCCGGTCATGATCGCTGCCCGCGACGGTCCACAGATCGGACAGGCCGCGTAGGCGTTGGTGAAGCGCATACCGTGTTCGGCGAGCTTGTCGAGGTTTGGTGTTTCGTGGGTTGGATGTCCGTAGCTGCCGAGATCTCGCCACCCCATGTCGTCAACAACAATGAACAGCACATTGGGTTTGTCACTTTGCGCGGCCGCAGGCACCGTTGCGGCAGAGAAGAACAATAACGACAGTATGAAGATCCATTGTTTCATCAGCGAGTTCCCTTTCACTTCTTGGCCACTTCGTTCGACCACTCCAGATACAAGCGTTGAAGTCGCCCCACGACCTCGGGGTGCTTCTCCGCGAGGTCCTGGCTTTCGCTGCGATCCTCTTTGAGATTGAACAGGCGCGTGCCCGTCAGGTATTGCTCCCGGTTCACGATTCCCGATGTCGGCACTCGCCTATGCTTGCCGCCATTGTGTAGCAACTTCCAGTCGCCACTGCGCACCGCATGGCTCTTGTTGAAACGCCAAAACAGATCGCGCGATGCGTCGGACTTCGCAATCGGCTGACCATCAAGTCCTTTGGGAAGGGCAATACCCGTTGCCTCTAGTATGGTGGGCGCCACATCGAGAGTCGACACGACCTGGTCCCATGTTTCGCCGGCATTGGGATCGTTTGGGCGCGAGAGGATGAATGGAATACGAATGCCGCCTTCCCAAAGAGTGAACTTGCTTCCCGCGAGCGGACGGTTCCACGCCCCATTCGTGGGCGGACCGCCGTTGTCGGAAAAGAACACGACAATGGTGTTGTCTGTTAGCTTGAACTCGTCCAGCGCGTCGAGTAGCCGGCCGATATTGTCGTCGAGGCAATCCAGGTTCGCCAGGTAATACTTGCGCATCTCCGCATCGGTGATCTTGCCGAGAGTAATGTATTGGTTGAACCACTCGGCGTAACTGCCGTCCTTGTCTGGGTCGTAGTTAGGAATCTCCTTTACACCGTGCTTGTCGAGGTAACGCTTCGGCGACTGGTGAATCAGATGATGTACCGCGTTGTAGGAGAGCGTCACGTAAAACGGCTGGTCTCGCTTCCGCTGCATGAAGTCGATTGCCGCATGGGTAAAGATCTCTGTAAGGTAGCCATCCTTGAACTCCTTTTCCCCTCGGTTGTGCTGCAGCGGCCCCACCACCGCGCTATGACTGCGCGGGTCGGGCGTGCGGTTGCGGATCTCTTCGGAGAGCAGAAAGAAGTCGTGACCATGGGCGGAGAACCCGAGGAACTCGTCGTATCCGTGATTCAGTGGATAGGCATAAACGTCCTTCCGATGGAGCGTCTTCCCGCCGTAGTCGTTCTTCCCGAATTTTGCTGTGTCGTATCCTTGCTTCTTGAGCATCGCCGCAAGATGAGGCGCGCCATTGGGAAGGCCGCAAGCGAAACTACTCCTCGGATCCCAACGCACCTGATGCTGCCCTGTGTTCCACCCCGCTCGCGCCGGACTGCACACCGCTGCCGACGAGTATGCCTGAGTGAACAGCACGCCACGTTTTGCAAGACGATCCATGTTCGGTGTCTGTATGTCCGCTGCCGAATGATCATACGCGCTCAAGTCAGCGTATCCCTGGTCGTCCGTGACTATGATCAGGACATTCGGCTTGCGATGAAGTTCCGCACCGACATCGCACGGCGTAAAGAGCATCGCCCCCATCGCCGCAATACAAACCAGTGTGACCCGATCGAGGCTCATGCCATCTCCCGAATCAGACGCGAGATTCGTTGCCCCGTTGTACTCACCTTCTCACCTAGTTCACGGAAGGTGCTTTTAGGCATCCGCTTGGCGGGACCTGAAATCCAAAGCGTCCCAACCACTTGTTCATCTGTGTCGAAGATCGGTGCTGCGATGCAATGTACGCCGTCATCGGCTTCGGCGTAATCGGTTGAATATCCAGTGCCAATAATTCGCTCACACTCTTTGCGCAACTCTGTCTTGGTTGTGATCGTCCGCGAGGTTGTCGCGGTGAGCTTTATTTCCGACAGCGCCAGACTCTGCTGTTCGGGTGTCATGTAGGCTAGCAGCAATTTCCCCGGTGCGTTGTCATGAAGTGCGAATCGAATGCCCAAATCGACAACTATCCTGAGCGACTGATTTCCTTCCACTTGATCAATAATGACACCTTCGTACTCGCTGAGCACGCCAAGCTGCACGGTTTCTCCCGTTTCATCTCGCAACCAGTTCATCGCCTCACGTGACGCTGCGGGCAAACTGACGCCTCCCCATTGCGGAGGCGCAAGTTTCAAGAGTTTCGAACTCAGGCGAAACGCCAGAGTGCTTTCGTCCCGAGCCACGTAGCCACGGGAAAGAAGTGTTTGAGTGATCCGAAACACCGAGTTCTTCGGGGCGCTAAGCTTCTCACTGAGTTGAGAAAGCGTCAGCCCAAATGGCTCCACACTGAGTGTTTCGAGGAGATCCAGGGACCGATCCAGTGCTGGTACCGACCCCGCTGTTTCTCCGTTCGCGCTAGAGGGGACTTTTGATTGTTTCGTAGCCGCTTGCATTCTTTGATCCATATATAGAAACCATCCCATATATGGTATACCCAGGGAGTGAGGAACGCAAGGTCCTGGACGCTTTTACGGAACCACAACCGAGCAATTCCCAATGGTCGCGAGCTTTTTCATTTCTAGGTCAGAAAGCGCGCGATCGAAGACGGCTACACCACCGATCCATTCGGAAAGCGTCGGCTGTCGATTGCTGTGAATGACGCGACCTATCGAAAACGGCCCGCATCATCAATCAGGTGCTGAACCAATTAGAAGTGTGGCAGCACCCTGGCAAGACGTTCGTCGGTCGGGTTGCCAATGGATTTGATTTTCTTGGCTACCACTTAAGCCCAATGGCCTGAGTGTGGCTAACAAAACGCGACAGAATTTCGGCTCACGGGTAAGCCAGCTTTATGAGCAACAAGCAATTCAAACCAGAATCGACGGTTACCAGAGACGATGGTGCAGATGGGTAACCAGTGGTCTAGGGTCGTGGTCTAAGAAGTTAGAGCCTCTGGACCTCACCACCCTGCATCATGAGGCTTTGTGGAAGGCAGATCTTCGGAACTCAACGGCTCACAATTCTTGGACTGCTCAACGCAACCTAATTGGGTCCACAGTGAAGTTAACGCCGCCGGCGTCGCAGTCCTCCGAGGAGTGTCAACATGCCTAACGCTGCCATCGTTGACGTCCCTGGCTCCGGTACGGCATTCGACCCACCTGTTGCTGTAAACTCAATTGTTCCTTGCCATCTGCCGCTTGGTTGTGTTTGGTTAGATAGAACGCGTCCGGCAGTGTACCCATTAAAGTAGTATGCTGAGAGTTTGGCTGCATCAACCTCGTTTAAACGCTTTTCGGTCGTCACTATTGATTTGCCGGATTCTATTTGCAGAGTCCCCTCTGATGTTATGTCAAAAACCTGCTCGAGCGTTGTCGTGTTCTGAGTTCCTACGTTGCTGGCGTATGACAATTTCGTGAACCCACCGGATAAATATTTATCGATTCCCCCATTGGCGTCGTAGACGAATCCAGTGTCGCCGATTTGCATTCCGTCGATTGTTGGCTTAGAGGATGCTCCGATGTGGGTTCCGCTTGTCCCAATCTGTGCTACCGCTACGTTCGCCGGTGTACCTTGGAGTAAAAAAATGATGCTGAAATCATTAGGGAACGCCTCTACCGTCTTAGTGAAGCTGGAAATTTTCACATCGACTTCTGTGAGACTCCCAGACAGATAGTTGAAATCAAATAATTTGACGTATCCGTCAGTGAAATTGAAATTTCCATCCCGGGTAGCGCTGGTTCCGTCCGTATCGCTGTCAACGACAATGAGTCCTCCGATCGCGGTGGACTGGAATGTCAGCAGCGTCGCGAGAGCAAAACAACTCGATGCGTATTTGCGAAATTGTTTCATGGTTGACTCTCTGATCTTCTTGGTTCGTGGAACTCTGTACATGCGACATACCGACGCTGAGGGCTGCGAATAGTAAATAAATGTACAGTACCTATGTTACAGCGTTACCACGCGAGGCACAACCCCCCAATCAACCCAAGATTCCCAGATAACCACGTGATCAGATACCCAGCCTCCACGGTTACCGAGCTTCGCCCCATTTTTCATCCGATCCCTAGTGTGTCGAACACCCTTTAAAAGCGGTAAATATCATGCCGTCGCGTATTAGCTGGTCACACTGGATGGCAAGTGCCATCACCCGAGACACCTGCTGGACACGCCCAGCAGGTTTCGCCGCCTCCTCGCCTTCACGGAACCGCTTGCGACCAAGACCCTCGCGAGCGACATGGAACTTGCGGCTGACGGTGAGCTTGCCGGTCATACTGCCACCTCACAGAGGTCGACCGACTCCTGCATCAATGTTCGGATGCCAGTCGGGTGGAAGGTGATCGAGACGTTCCCGTGCCGCCCATCATGGTCGACCTGCTCGACAAGAAGGGCCAGAAGCCGAGCTTGTTCATTAGGTCGTAACTGCGCCCAAAGCTCGTGAAAGTTCGAAAATGCCGCGGTCACCTCGGCAGTATCGATCTGCTCGGATGCGAGCGATTCGAACTCTGCTTCGATCTCACCAAGACGCCCTTTGGCGATCTCTTGCCGCTGATTCAAATCCGCGAAAGCCGACACTCGCTTGGTCGTATCGCACGAGACGGCCAGCGTTTCGATCTGCTCCCAGTCGGTGCGAATCTGCTTGAGCAGCGTTTGGTGTTCCTGCTGTAGTTTCACTATCTCGGCCGATGCCTGCTCGCACGCCTTGGCGGTCACTTCCTGGATCAGCTCTGGGTCGCTCCCCATCTCCCTGATCTGCTCAACGACGAACTGTTCGATCTCACTGGCGGGGATGGACACTCGTCCCAGCCGCGCAGGCGTGCCCTGCCGCAGACGTAGTAGCGATACTGCCGGCTTCCCTTGGACCTGTAGGTGTGGGATATCGCCGAGTCGCAGCACTCGCAGCGTAGGATCCCACGAACCATCGCGCCATGCTTGTTGCATGATGCTGCCATCTCATACGGCTTTCTCTGACCTTTTCGGATGAAGCTGAAAGGTTCATAAGGTACTCGGCGAAATCTTCAAAACGGATTTCTTTCACGACTGGCCGTTTCCTACAGTTGTATTGCCGCCTGGATCGCATGAAGTAAACTAAAGGAGCAAGGCAACGAATTGTTCAAACTGGTCTTAGCGGCCCTAGAAACAGTGAACGGCACTGAGGCTTTTCGTCAGAATCGCGGGGATCCCTCGATCCACCACAAGACCATTGGCAACCAATCGCTCTTGTGAGTGATGGCATCGTTCCTATCGATCACCCTGACACAGCCCTTTCAGCCCCACCAACCTCATGCGTTTTACAGCATTCCTGATTCTCGTTTTTGCTGGTCTCACGTTTGCCACGCCACCTAAGATCACGGAGCATTTGACTGGCAAAGTGGTCAGTGTCGCTGACGGTGACACTGTTACACTTCTGGTGAACCAAAAACCTCTGAAAGTTCGCCTCTATGGCATCGACGCTCCAGAAACAAATCAAAGTTTTGGGAACAAATCCAAGCAGGCTCTGTCAGCAATGGTCTTTGGAAAAACCATCACCCTTAAGAAAACTGGCAAAGATAAATACGGGCGAACACTCGGTATCATTCATTACCTTGATTCAGACATAAATGCGAAGATGGTCGAAGGCGGTTGGGCCTGGCACTACAAGTACTACAACGACGAAGAGCGTTTGGCAAGTTTAGAGACGAAAGCAAGAAACAGCAAACTCGGTCTGTGGGCTGACAGCCAACCGATCGCTCCTTGGGAATTCCGAAGACAGCCACGAACTCCCAATGCAAGCAGCAAGTCTTCCGAAGGCCCTGTGACTGGGTACTGGCTCAACCTGTCATCGGGAGTCCGTCACAACTCCCAATGCAAGAACTACAAGAACACCAAACGTGGTCGCCCATGTAGTGCCAACGAAGGAAGACCATGCGGAATCTGCAAAGGCTGAACTGTTTGATTCCGAACCGTCGACAAGAAGTTGCCGACTTCAAGTCCTGACAGGCCTTTTGTGCTCAAAGGATGCGGACTTAGCAGTCTCCAAGGCTCGGTCTCAAAACGAGGCTGATAAACCATTGGCAAAGAACCCGTTTTGCAAATCATTGGCCAAAAACGGAGCGTTTCACCAGAGAAATGTGTAAGCAGCATCCTACGTTTTAAATGTATAAATGATCTTTGATACGGTTGCCGCAGTGTCTTGCTACCCCATAGCACATTGATATGTACAAGTCCAATCTGTACACATTCGCTGAATGGGGGGGCTCATTTTTTATACCACGCTATTCCTGCACTGAGCGAGGAAAACATTTCCAGCCCTTCAAGTTTCGGTTACATTGTAGCGCAATGTTCAGAAACCTGATCATCGTGCTACGGGTTGTCTCTACCCTTAAAGTCGACGCCCCAAGCTAACCTCCGCGCACCTAATTGCGAATGAGTCTCCCGATGCATGACACGACTCAACAGCAGCAACAGCAGGTTGAATCTGCGCTGAGAAACATGCAAGACGGAAACCTTGATGCATCAGCTGACTTGCTACCCTTGGTGTATGCAGAGTTGCGGAAACTGGCTGCATCGAGACTGGCAGCGGAACCAGCTGGCCAAACCCTGCAAGCAACGGCGTTGGTTCATGAAGCATATTTACGACTGACCAAAAGTACGGACCAGCAAAAGTGGAACAGTCGTGCTCATTTTTTTGGCGCGGCATCGACCGCAATGCGAAGAATTCTCATTGAGCAAGCTCGGAGAAAAAAATCCCTACGTGGCGGTGGTGAATTCAATCGTGTCAGTAGTCATGAGATTGAACAAACTTTAACTGCGAGCCCTGAGGTACTTCTAACGCTCAACGAGGCGTTGACTATTCTTGCTGAGAGTCATCCAAGAAAATCCAAGTTGGTCGAATTGCGATTTTTTGCAGGGTTATCAAATCGTGAGGCAGCGGAAGTTCTTGAAATTTCAACTTCAACCGCTGATCAGGATTGGCGATACGCCAGAGCATGGTTGAAAGTCAAAATGGATGGAAATCCATGAGATATGAGCAGTAATTGAGTTAAACACCTGTTTTTTGTCATGTTTTCACTGCCATTAATCGCACTGTCCTCTATGTCAGAGCGGGTTTCTGTTAATCCATAAGAGGGTGAACCGGCAGGGAGAATTAAATTCATGTCGACACTGGACGAAGAAAAGATCTTCCGTGTTGCCGCAAATATTGAGTCAGACAGCCTTCGATCTGTGTATCTCGATCAGGTCTGTGGAACAAATACTGCGTTGAGAACGCGACTGGAAAAACTGCTTTACGCTGATCAAGAATCATGTGAGATTCTTGATACGCCTAGCGGTGAAAAATCGGTCGATCCTACACAGAGCATAAGCTTGGAAATGCCT
This sequence comes from Rhodopirellula sp., assembly GCA_002690925.1. GTDB lineage: Bacteria > Planctomycetota > Planctomycetia > Pirellulales > Pirellulaceae > Rubripirellula. Next base: position 22,148 of record NZGD01000175.1, on the reverse strand, counting down.
GAAATTTCGGGCTACCGCTTTATCCGAAAAATCGGTGAAGGCGGTATGGGAGTGGTTTATTTGGCGGAGCAATTGGAGCCAATAAACCGCAAAGTTGCTTTAAAACTGCTGAGGACAACACAGTTCGACCAGCAAGCAGCAGAGCGATTTGAATCTGAACGCCGCTTCATGGCAACACTCCACCACCCGAACATTGCGTCTGTCTACGCCGCTGGCTCAACCGCCAACTCACAACCGTTCGTTGCGATGGAGTGGATCGACGGTATATCAATCACCCGTTATTGCGATGATCATCAACTGCCAATTCGCGCACGCCTAAAGCTGTTTCAGAAAATTTGTGATGGAGTGCAACATGCACATTACAGGGGCGTGATTCACCGAGACCTGAAACCATCCAACATTCTGATCACAGAATACAACCACGAACCGGTTCCAAAAATCATCGACTTTGGTGTAGCGAAATCTCGTGATTTGGATCTGCATGCTGACAACCAGCTCACGCAAGCGGATCAGATCATAGGCACCCTGACATACATGAGCCCCGAGCAGACAGGGGCCAACCCAAGAGATATCGGCACGAGATCCGATATTTATGCGTTAGGCGTGATTCTGCATGAACTGTTGAGTGGCGAAATTCCTCTGGCTCAAGAGTACAGTACGGCAGAAACTCTTGAACAACACCTCGCTACCACGCGTCAAAAGGTTCCCCGTCCACTGAGTCGAAGTGTTCAGCTTTCGGAAAAGCGGCAACAGGTTTCAGAAAACCGGCGGACCACACCCGCAGCGCTCACGAGACAGCTTGGACACGAATTGGACTGGGTTGTCGCAAAGTCATTGGAAAAAGATCCAGACGACCGATACGCCACAGCAAAATCTTTCTCAGAAGATATTGAACGATTTCGGAAAAATGTTCCCGTTCAAGCCCGCCCACACTCAATTTTCAGAAAAACCAAACTCTTTGTCAGGAGACATCGGTACCAAGTCACCGCATACATCTTGATGTTGCTGATGCTCATCGTGTTGCCGCTGACAAGTCTTGTGATTTACATCGAAGATACCGCACGACGGAATAAAGAACTGGAGCTTGCGAAAACATCCAGTGAATTGGAAAGAACGCAAAATCAGGCACAGCAACTTCAAGAGGCGAGGGAGATTATTGCGCCCAAAATCCTTGATCTGATTAACGATCAGCAGACAGTCGCCGCCTATCAAATGCTGCAATCACTTGAGCCACAGATCAAAGCAGATCCCTTATTCGAAGAGATCATGAGTGATCTCGTTTTGACCAGCAGCTTCGATAAACTCCCCGCTGACACATGTGTCAAAATTCGTGATGCCGCCTCTGGAAGAGATCAATGGATAACTCTTGGTAGAACGCCTCTCATAAATATCCAACTTCCAAAAGGGCCAATCCGAATACGTTTTGAAAAGCCTGGCTACGTTTCACGGGACTTACAGCTGAAAGTACCAAAGGCACTTGATACCTCTGCGTGTGGCTATCTTGTACGCGAGGAATCTCAACTTGCCGGAATGGTTTGGATCTACAACAACGAAATGAAAGATGGGTTGCCATTAGGAGAATTCTGGATCGACCGACTCGAAGTTTCAAATGAAGACTTCCAGACCTTTGTCGATGCAGGTGGCTATCAAGATCCCTCATTCTGGGATGGAATTCGTTTCGAGCAACAAGCAGAAACCATTCCATGGCAGAAAGCGATGGAATGGTTCACAGACCTGACGGGGAAACCTGCTCCGGCAGGCTGGCAAAATGGTCACTACCCCATAGGTAATGCAAAACACCCCGTGGGTGGTATCAGCTGGTTTGAAGCGTGTGCTTACGCCAAATTCCGTTCCAAGCACTTGCCAACCCTGCATCACTGGAAATGGGCTGCCGACTCCGACCAACCAGGCATCATGGCGGCCGCTGGTAATTTTCTCAGTTCTGGTCCCACACCATGCGGGAGTATGACGGGTGTCGGACGGTTCGACGCTCTCGATCTTGCTGGTAATGCGAGAGAATGGTGTCAGACCTCCGATAATGAAGGCAAACGATACAATCTTGGAGGAGACTGGGATTCACCCCACTACTCCTTCAGCGAGTCGTTCAGCATTTCACCCTGGGATCGCAGCATGCAAAATGGGTTCCGATGCGTTCGATACCCAGAGGGATCTGAACCTTCAGCGGAAGTGCTGGCAAGCGTAGCGAAACCCGCAAGTCTTGACTTGGGACCGGAGCGTGAACCATTTGAAAGACTTCGTGCGATGTATCTTTATGATCACGAATTACCGCTGCGTCCAGTCATTCATTCTGTGGATGCCAGTGTCATAAAAAAACCTCAGGTTCGTCATGATGTGATTGAACTTACCGCGGCCTACAACAATGAGCGATTCAAGGTACATCTTCTGATACCCAACAATACCTTGAACAAGATGGAAACGATCATCTTCGTGCCGGGTGTCACAGCATGGGAAAATGGTAGGGAACTCAAGCTGGAAAACGAGCCTCACGTCCCTTTATTGAAGCGACTAGCAGACAGTGGCAGGATCGTTTGCTTCCCTGTCTATCAAGGCACATACGAAAGGTGGTCGGGTAGCACTTTAAACCAGCAATTTGAAAACACACCCATTCGAGCAAGAGACGACTACATTGCGGTGACCAAAGATGGCTCGCGAGTGATCGACTATCTGTTGACTCGCAGCGATGTCGACCCGAAGCGAATCGTCTACTTTGGTTTGAGCAACGGAGCAATTCGAGCCCCCATGGCTCTGGCGACTGATACCCGTTATCGCGCAGCCGTACTACTGTCGGGAGGCTATACAAATTGGCATAAAACTCGTCCAGAAATACAGGGCTTTCACTTCACGCCCGAGGTCAAACAACCCATCCTGATGATGAATGGAACCTCAGATCAAGTCTTTCCCGTTGAAACTTCTCAAAAGCCCATGTTTGCAGACTTGGGAAGCACACAAAAAAAACATCTCCTGTTTTCTGCTCATCACCTCATCAACGCACACGAAGTCTTCAACACAATGATCAAATGGCTTGAAGATGAAGCGTTTCAGAAGTAACTAGCTTGACGAGCGTGCCAAGTACTGCGATCGAGTGCCGACACCGTTCCCCTCTTCACCTCATTCACCCTGCCACGTAGTTGATGAACATGTTGAATCGCGGATACTGGGTAAAAAAATCATCTCGTCAGGTTACCGCACTACCAGCACCTACAAATATCTGTTGGCAAATGCGTCGCGCTCGACGAGAAATCGAATCGCGGTAGTAATTGCGTCCAAATGAAAATCGATCCGCTGCAACGGAACGAAAAATCATCTCAGGATGCTCCAATGCACCTATGTCATGAACTTCCATATCGGCAAATTTGGAGTCTGGATCGGTGCAATGAGTTCCACCGCCAGAAAATCCAATGTTACTGATCAGATTGACGTCCGGCAGAATCGTCAGCGCGTTCTGAGCCCAAGCACTATAGAGCCAAGGATAAGCCCAACTACTGACTTTCGTATTACCTGAGTACTGTTCATCGAAAAGACGTTGCCAGTACCAAGACTCCGTTGGAGAATCAGCAACGGTCGACAAACCACCTTGATCTCGAAAGGAGGGCCATGTTTCGAAATCCAAGTCAAAATTTTCCCAAGTCCGTCGCCAAGAGGCCCAACCCCAACAGTGAAAGTACTTCGAAAAGTAATAGCTGTAAGGTGTGCGACTTGTCCCATCCTGAAAGTTGTTACCGCTAATCGCACCAATTCGCTCATCATCACGATAACGATCGAGTAATTCCTGACAATAGCCGAAAAAACTGGGGTGTGGTAAGCAGTCGTCCTCAAGAATGATTGCATCTTCTACCTGCTCAAACACCCAAGCCAACCCACTCGAGACCCGTGCTTTACACCCCATATTTTGATCAGCAAACAAAGTTTTCACATCGCAGTCCCAATCCACGTCGGTCACGAGCTCACGTGTCAATGAAACCTTATGTTGCTCATCAGGTCGTTCTGATCTCGCCCCATCACTGACCAGAAACAACTGCCTTGGTTGCGCTCGCCGTACTTCAGCGAACACTCGCGCCGTCACATCAGGTCGATTGAAAATGAACATCGCTACAGGAGTCTTGAGCAAAGATCTGCTAACGATTCGTCCCATGAAACGATTCTCGATGACAAGCGGAAAACTGGTGGTCGTTGCATTTGTCGTCGTTTCTTTGTTGACGACCGATCATCGGCAATGCCCTCTGATTTACATGGAAATGCCACAAAATCCGGCATGCCAAGCATGCATATAAAATGCGAGTTTTACGCATGAAAGTAGAGAATTCTGCGATTCTCAGTCCAGATCAAATCGCTTTAAATTATCCAAAGTCGTAATCAATTCACCAAGGAACGTACTCCCGATGCGAAATACAGAATGCCGGACCGCTGCTTAGCTCAGTACCGGAGCATTCGGCAATCCAGGCAATTCGCAATCGGCATTCGTCTTACACTTGCTAGCATCTCATGAAGTTTGGCGATCATGGTATCGCCCCAAGCAACAAACCGGGTAAAACACACCCGCCTCATTGACGAAACATACGATTCACGATCAGCATTTCCTGTCACCAACAAAATTCCCAAAATCTGTTCAATCGAAACTCATGTCATCAGAACAAAATATTCTGGAAGCCGATTTCAATCCCAAAGTCTGTATCTATTGGCTCCTTAGCGGTGCCCTCGTCTTTGTCATTACGATTGTTGGCATACCCCTGTTACTACTTTGGTTCCCACTTGGATTTGCTTTTACAAAGCGTTATCTGGATCGAATGGAGTGTGTCTTGACCGACAAAGCTCTCAAGGTCCGCAAAGGAATCTTTGTCCGTGTTGAAAAGACAATACCACTGGAAAAAATAACCGACATGGGAATGATACAGGGACCGATCATGAGATCGTTTGATTTGCACACCTTGACCGTAGAGACTGCCGGACAATCAGGTGTCGGATCACTTGTTTCGCTGACTGGAATTGTCAAAGCGCCGGAGTTTCGAGAAGCTGTCTTGCACCAGCGCGAACTACAAGCCGCAGACAAATCACAGGTCCGTTCGCTGCAATCTGTCGATGAACAGGAATTTTCTGACGGAAACTCGCTGCTCACAGAAATAAGAAACTCGCTCCTGCGGATTGAGTCTGTTCTGAAACAACAAAGTGAGCGATAAAATCGCCTAAGCAATCGGGGCCAGTGCTGATCAGCTTTATTACCCACAAATGCGTTACTCATGCCCGACAATGCGATCAAGACATTCCACCTCGAAATGCTGAATCGAGATGATCTGATACCCAAACGGGGCTCACTCAATTTCGCAACCGCTGTGGTAAATCCACCAGACCCAGACCTAAACCGTCAGCTTTATCAACAAGTGGGATCCATGTGGCAGTGGACAGACCGCTTGACTTGGGATGATCACCAGTGGAATGAGTATGTCACACGCAGCAGTCTCAATACTTGGGTCGGATACTGGAGGGGTGAACGAGCGGGTTATTTTGAGCTGGAATCGCAGCACAACGGCAACGTCGAAATCATGTATTTCGGACTACTCCCGGAATACATCGGCTTGGGGTTGGGTGGCATCATGCTCACGGCCGCAATCGAATCTGCATGGCTCAATCCCGGCACACGACGCGTCTGGGTTCACACTTGCACTAACGACCACAAACATGCTCTTGAAAATTACCTCCAACGCGGCTTTCAGTTATTTAAAACAGAAACTGAGTAGCACAGCACTCATGCTCCGTAGTCAATTCCACAGATCAAAAAAACTCGCTACATGCCCCTTAGTATTGATGTAAATTTGCCGCGCAATCACGACGCGCAGTTTCCAGCCCGTTGTGTCCAATGCAATCTCAACACGAATGGCAATACAATGCGAGTGCGCACCCACACGATTGGGTTACTGAGTTCACTCCTGATGGTGTTTGGAAAAGGGTTCACCGTTCACATCCCCTGTTGTCGAAGTTGTGCCGCTAAAATCCGCAATCGCAAATTACTGGGGCTATTAGCCACCATCGTTGCTGCAGGATTGGTCATTACCTTCGTGTGGCCGCAAGTTGTCGACTTCGCGCCGGAACCTCTTCGCAAATGGATTTGTGTGGGACTGATTCTGGTCGCCGCTCTGCCTCTTTTGCTCCTGTCAGTCCTTTATCCACCTGCCTTTGACATGACGGCCTATGGTGACAGTATCGACTATGAATTTCGTCATGCCGAATATGCCAGCTCGTTTGCCCAACTGAACGACGATGCCGACTGGGTAAAACTAGGATGACACTTCTGACCTATTCCATGTGATTGCGTCTTACAAATCGAACAACAGACGCCACTTAATCGTGGGCACTCATTACGATGTTTGTGGCGACCACCGGCCGCAGATGACAATGCCAGTGCTGTAGCAGGCTATGGAATCAGCGAGAATGGTTACCAAGGCACGGCCAACACTTGATTATGGCATCGACTTCGTAGCCTTCAGTCTCGAAGAGCTGCATTCTTACGGGACTCAAGAAATGCAAAGTTATATCGACGTGAACTCACTCAGAGATCAAATGTCTGATTTGATTGGAATGATCAATTTTGAAAGGATTGGATGTTTCAACGAGGACGACCAGCCTTACCCTGATCCACGACTGAAAACAGCCTATCCGCAGAAAGCAATGTCACCGCCGTTGTTGGCAAGCGGAAGTATCATGATTTCAACCAACAGGTTTTTGAAATCATGAAGGCCAAGACGGACATCGATGCCCAGAACATTGATCACCCCATGATTGAAAACCTCGCTGGGATGTCAGACCATTGAAGCGATTGGGAATTTGACATCCCGGCATTGATGATCAATGATACGCCGTTTGTGCACAACTCTCACTGCCATCAAATGATCAATGACCTTGGGATTCTCAATTTCGATCACAAGAAGGAAGTTGTGATGTATACCCATGAAGTAATTGTTGGTTTTTGACAGCTTAAGTCTGAAACACGAATCCGCCTTGTCCTGACAGCGATTTTTTGGCGAAAGGAAACTATCATCCATACCTTGGTGCTCAACACTTTTGCCGTCATCGCAGGATTTATCGCTGGCTGTGTGGTCAATTACGGCCTTGTCACCATCGGCCCCGATGTGATTGCTAATCCAGCCGGAGTTGACATGTCCGACGTCGATAACCTGCAGGAAAACATCAAATTACTGAAGCCTGCAAACTTTGTTTTTCCATTTTTGGCCCACTCACTCGGTACACTCGCCGGTGCAGTCGTTGCCGCTCGGATCGCAGTAACTCACCCCATGAAGTGTGCGATAGGCATCGGTGGCTTGTTTCTTGCTTGTGGTATCGCAATGGTTGTCATGGTAGGAGGCCCTTTATGGTTCATCTCGCTGGATCTTCTAGGTGCATACATTCCAATGGCAATCCTTGGAGGCCGCTTAGCTCGTCGCGAAGTCAGTCCAATTTCAATAGCATGATATTGCCTATCCTGCGATAAAAACAACTGTATTCAAATCCCAAGCATCGCTCCGCGTCTTCACTCACCTCGCTGGACGGTAACTACCCCATGCCAAACCCCTACACTGCTCCCCCACAAAGTTCTCCCACACATAGTTCTCCCGCTCAATCTCAACCCAAAGATGAAGTCACGGCCCCAGCCATCGCATTGATGGTCGTTTCAATCTTGGCGTTAGTCTTGGGGTCGGCAGGGCTAGTATTTGACGTCTTTCTCATGGCAGTGCAAGACAATGCGACGCCAGAAATCATTGTCAGAAGCGTGTGGGGAGGGCTACTGCTGATCAGCGCAGCCTTTGTCTTGTTTGGTGCCATCAAAATGAAGAACATGAAGGACTATGGCGTTGCCAAGGCTGCAGCAATAGTAGCCATCATTCCATTTGTAGGTCCTTGCTGCCTAATCGGTATCCCGTTTGGCATTTGGGCTGTGGTAGTGCTTAATAAACCCCACGTAAGAGCTGCATTCCGATAGTCAATGGCTCCAAAAAACAAACGGCTCAAGCTCCGCCGCAATCAAACCGTTTTCCTGACAACGCCAACGACTCCCATGAAACAAATCCTTCATGCTGCTTCCACCCTGCTGATTCTAGCGGGGTGCGCTCCTGCACCGCCGCAGGCAATCGTACCCAAAAGCAACTCACCTGAAATTCAAACACCAACCGAGCAAACAATCACACATAAGAATGCGGGTGTCGAACCCACCTTGTCCACAATCAACGCAATCACTTTGTTGGATGAGACTCTTGAAACCGCAACAATGGAAAACAAACGTGTCCTGGTACATCTTGGCGCCACGTGGTGAGGCTGGTGCAAAGTTCTCGAGGAGTTCCTCGAAAAGAACGCAGATCTACTCGAAGTCGATTTCATTGTTCTCAAACTGGATATTGAGGACATGCAAAATGGCAAGCAAGTCGCAACCAACCTGGGGCACGGTGCCAATTCTGGACTACCTTGGATGACTGTTCTGGACAGCACTGGTGATGAAATCGTTAACTCTGACAGTCCGCAAGGCAATATCGGTTGCCCGATTACCGAAAAGGAATGTGGCTACTTTCTGACCATGATTCAACAATCCAAACAACGCTTAACAAGTGAACAGACCACCGAGTTAGCCACTGCACTCGATGCATTCGCTGCTCCAAAACGGCAAGAGAATCAATGAGTCAAATATGCAATGGCCCGGAACGATGAGACCGTCGGCCTGCTTGAAAGGGATCTGCTTTCGGGAGGCCAAACGCATTCACTTCTCCGGATGTACCAATTTGTTCCTCACTGGTCCTTCGACTCATTTGCTTGCACTATCAGAACGTGCCCCAACTTGCGGTGTCCCAAACTTTTATCTGCCATCCTAAAAATACAGCATTCTTCGTCTAGCGATTCGCTGATCAAACGTAAACTGGGAGTCTTACAACACACTTAAAGAGTGTGACAAGAAATGACTGAAACCAAATCTCACAGAACCGTTGAGATTCGCAATTCGGAATCACAAGAAGTCTGCGACAAACGCAGTCGAATCAAGCTGACCGATACGCTAATACTGGGTTGGCTATCATCCATCACTGCAACAAACGCAAGACATTCGACTGAAAGTCACTCGTCGTAGCATCTTTCTCAGAACGACCCACGCCCCATTCCGCCGCCACTCATTCCGCGCAAATAACGTGGCATTGGCGGCACAACGGACTCCAAATTCGGATCCGGAGCAAACTGAGAGTCTCGTAGCGTCTGCAACATCCGCTCGATTTTCTGGTGCACCGTATACTTCGTTGCAATCACCAATCCCGCACGTGGGTTAATCAATCCTGTAATCGTTGACGGGCCACCTAACTGCTCCCAAATATCAGGAGAAATGGTAGCGGTAATGATCTCAATGGCCTGTTGACCAATGAGACCCGTACCATCAAGCCAATAGACTCGGGTAAGCTGATCCTCTTCTCCAAAATCAACCGACTCAGCCGTAGTGATCACAACCAAGCCACCGCTCAATGTATAAGTACAATCGAGAGCAAACAGCATCTCGCTCAAGACGTCCTGAAGCGTTACATCGGCAATCGTAAAAGTAATGGGCTCATTGGACGCGAGACCGATGTCCTCCAAAGCATTCTCGCGAATGATCATTTTGAGATCAAACTGATCTGCCAAGCTGCTTATACATTCTTTCAAAGGTTTATCACGAAATTCGAAAACTCCTCTCTGCTGAAGCTTCGCTGACAAATCTCGCTCCATCTCTTCATCAACATTGAGCCATGCATCAGTACCAATTCCTTCCTTCGCAAGCGCAGCATGGTCAGCCGTAATTACGATACCATCGTTTTCGATACTCGCCCGTAGATACAGAGGTCGCAACATTTGCCGCATGGCAGTCCGAAGAGGTGTCATTTCCCTCGAGTATTTGACTGACACGTCCAACTCTTGATTTGCTTGTTTGACAGCACGCCGATTCAACAAGATGGGCTGTCCAGTCAAGTCACTAAGAACTTTGCTCAAGCCTGAAAGCGGCACATCAATATCGAATTTGTAGCTGCTATCCATAGCCTCCCGAACATTTTCCGCCGTCTTGCTGTCTAATTTCCAAGCATCAAGTAGACTTTTTTGATGCACTCCCTGCGATCCAAACTGGTTTCCGCCACCACCCAGCCCGACACCACCCATTCCCTGATTCTTCGCCTTGTCGTCGGTTGAAACACCGTTACGAATTTCGACCACTACGTCGGAACTACCGCTGTCTTGACCCAATGTTTGTGGCAGGAGCTGGATTGTACGAGGTCGGCTCTCACCATCAATCGACTTTGCTTGATGGCCCTCACCACCATCACCAGGAAAGACGAAGAAAAGAAGTGCGAGACTTCCACCCACCATCATACTTTTGGATAGAAATAGCATTTTTGAAATTCCCTCAGAAAGAAGAGACTTGAGAAGAAAAGAGTCGATGGGAAGATCCGGCAACTCTGAACCTTCCATCGTTGTGAGTAGCCTCGACACGGCTTCCGCTGCGTCGACGTTTTGGACACTTCCTGCTGTCACACTGGCGTACGCAACTGCTGGCATCATAACTCGTTGCAGGAGGCGTACCGCAAGCATTTTTCCTACCACGCTGGAGATGCCCACGGATCGCACCGACGGTCGTACCAAAGTGAATTGCCAAGTCCGATACCGTGGTCGACTCATCATGGTGCAACACAATCACCGCGTGATATTTTTCTGGCAGATCAGCCAACTCTTGATCCAACACGACTGACTCGTGCCGATGAGTCAGTTGATCAAGTGGATCTTCAATAAGGGCGACTGGATCACCAAGTGGCTCCCATCGAAAACGATTTTTTTTCCACATAGCAACAGCTGAACGCTGAGCCACACGCTGTAACCACCCTGCGAGTCGTTCGGGATGTCGAATCGATCCGGCATTGCGAGCCAAATATAAAAACGTTGTTTGAAAAGCATCGTCAACATCAACTTCTCGTGCACAACCTCGTCGGCAGACCGACAATACCATCACGCTAAATCGCTTGATCAATTCGGCAAGTGGCGGCCGCAACTGATCTCGCGCCCACGCATCAAGCAGGCCAGCATCCGACAAATCACAAAGCCATTCTTGTTTAGCTTCATCTGCGGGAACTGCCACAATCGTTTCTGAAAAGTTGCCCATAGATATTCAATCTAGTGGTTCAAGAACCACCTCCGGCGCGCTAATTCCAGATTTTTTCGAAAGACACACCGAGGCAACACCAAATGAACACGAGACATTCAATTGAGATCCTCGACACTCATTACGCATGATCAACCGAAACCAAATCATGAATTCGGCTGATTTTAAAAAGACTTTGGGCCAAGCAAGCGCTGACATCCAAATCAGACGACTGAAGATTTTGCTGCACCATGCACGTACCTCAGACTTTATGCTTGTCCTGAGTATTCAAGCTCACCTATTCGTCGTCGCGGTCACGATTCGCACTCTCGCGTACACCAGAATCTCGCTTTACGCCCTCACGAGAAACCTGATCACGCTTTTCCCCGGATCTAACCTCACTATCCCGTTTACCTCCCTCCCGCGGCGCAGATCCACGTTGTCGCGCCACCATCGCGCGATGAAACTCTTCCAGAGTGATCATCCGGTCATCACCTGCTTGCTGTGAAAAGAATCCCATTTCACGAGCGCGACGCTCGGATGTCATCTCACCCTCTCGCATCGCCAACCACTCATCAAACGAAACTCGCTGGTCACGATTCTTATCGTAGGCTGCAAAAATACGTGTTGCCTGCCTCAGCAAGGGATCATTTGAAGCCCTCACCTGTGACGCGCGGTCTCTTTCACTCGGCATGTCACCTTCACGGCGTACCCTGTCGGTGGTATTTCGAGCAGGATTGTCAGTTGCTGCCCCTCGACGGTCGCGATTGCTAATCTGCTGTCTCAGTTGGGAAACTTCTGACCGCAATTGCTGAATCATGTTCCAGAGCGCACGCTCTCGGTCATTTTGAGGCTGGAAACGAATGTCACGATCAGTCGTCCGCCCTTCGCGTGTCTGGTCACGTTCTTGACTCCGTGGCTGGTCACGTTCTTGCCCACTGGCAAACCCGGTGACGACACACGCAAGGATCAATACCGTGAATGACAATGTATGACGCATCAGTCTCTATCCCTATGTTTGAGTTTGCACCTGCACCCAATGTGTTCAACCAGACAGTCAAAATCACATTGAAAGGCACAGTATATCCAACATGCCCAGTTGCACTCACTCCCCAACGCCCCTTTGGAACGGGAAAGAGTTTTTGAGCTCAAATGGCCGTTGGTTAGTAAACAAACAGACACGCATTGGAATGGATGGTGGGATGCATCTACACATTACGCGACGCAGCTCAGGGAGTACCAACGCAATAAAGAAATTTACCAGTTCTTAAAAACAGTTCATCACCGCAAATCGCGGGTGTACCACTTGCGTCAGAATCGTCACCACTGAACTTGTTCTGTGCCAAAATTTTGTATTCCGGTCGGGCCGGCAACACAAAGGTCCCGTCGTACCGACTGACCACATAGATGCGGTCACCTGCCAACACGGGTGAGGCATAGACGGGCCGCCCACCTCTTGAGAGTCCATCGATTCGCTCTCGATAAACAACCTCACCATCAGAAGCTCTTGTACAGAACGCCATCCCTTTATCATCAAACCAATATAGATGACCCTCATGTAGCAAGGGTGTGGCAACGTAAGAACTACTGCGTCCGTACCATTTCTCAGTATCGGTCACATCTTTTCTGCCGCCCACCGGATAGGCATGACTACCGGACGAACGGTACCCGCCAAAGGTATACACCGTCTCTCCATCAAGAATCGTCGTGGGTGAAACATTACCTGTCAGATTCGTCTGCGCGAACCATTTCAGCTTTCCGGTTTTCAAATTCACACCCCACAGTTCACCTGGAACTGCGACCACTAGTTCTTCATGCTGAGCAACCACGGTTGGCGTGTTATAAGACAACTCATAGCCATCGGCCTCCGACTTCCACTTGATGTCTCCTGTCGATTTATCGAATGCAACGAGTGCTCGCCCCTCATCTGCGGCGTTGACAATCAGCAAGTCTTTGTAGAGCACAGGACTGGAACCGGAACCCCACCGTCGATTGCTTGACATTTTTCCGATGGAAGCTTGCCACTTTGTCTTGCCGTCAAAATCAACTGCGTAGACTCCCATCTTTCCGAAGAACGCATAAATCAGTTTGCCGTCTGTGACGGGAGTGTTGCTCGCGTAACCATGCTCAGTGATATAGCCCTGCATCCCATCTTCGGTGCCACGGTTATCCACCTTGAAATCCCAGACAGATGACCCGTCAGTGCGATTGAGGCAATGCAGCGTTCTTGAGACATTCGGCCCTGAACCTGAATAGCTCGTGACCAACACACGGTCACCCCACACGATGGGACTGGAGGAACCAGCGCCAATCGTTGCTTTCCACTTCAGATTCTCTGACTCACTCCACCGAAGCGGCAAGTCAGAATCTAGGCTTGTCGCCCGACCGTCAGGCCCGAGGAATCTGGGCCAATTCTCCTCCACTGTCGCAACAACACTGGATAGACAAAGCCCAAACACAACAAGAAGACACATTGAAATGATCCGATTAAAACGCTGAAACAATAACTCGAAATTTGTACAACAGTAAGATGCACATATCGAATCAACCCAGAATAAGTGGAGATTTAGGACTCCACTGAATGCTCTCAAACCCGAGATCCCTGAAGATAGCCCCACTCTTAGCGATAAAGCACAGCAACTGCGCACTACTCCAGCCTGTGACCTCGTACTCAGCTGTGCCCGGTAATTCCGTACTCTAAGGAACTCCTAAAGCCTTTTCTGTCATTGATTGCCACTGGAAGCCATTACTGCACAGATCTCTTTCCGTATCCTCCGCAACCTGCCGTGTCCCAGGAAAAATAGTTGTGCCGTGCCCTCCCGTTCACTTCATCAAGACCTACAACTGGAAATGCGAACGACTCCTCAACTTAGCTGTCGTTTCGCGACGAGACTCTTTCCAAAGAGTCACCTGAGCCGAATGAGTCCTGTAGAGCTGGCGTTCTACTTCACTCCATGCATCATACGTTTCAAAATTGGTGAGATCGCGAATATCACAACTCCAGCAACGACCGTGACTGCCACAAGCATCAAGTAGAAACCTGGCAGTCCCTCGATGAAAAATGAATACTCTGGCGCCTCACCATTTTCGCCCGGCTTGAATCGTGTTGAGATGACAGCCATCGCTGCCCCCAAACCATTCGCCAGTGAAAACGACAAAAACCAGACACCCATCATTAGCGATTGAAGTTTTAGAGGAGCAAGCTTCGTTACTGCTGACAAACCAACAGGCGAAAGACATAATTCTGCCCAAGTGCAAATGACATAGGTAATCAACAACCATTGTGGCCCGGCGAGGTTTCCACCCTTCGTTTCCATCGCGGCAAATACCATCGCAATGAACGCCAACCCGAGTAACCAAAGCCCGAGTGCAAATTTCATGGGTGTCGAAGGATTTGCTTTCTTTCGCTCAAGCCATACCCAAAGCATCGAAAAGAAAGGTGCACAAAGAACAATGGTTAGAGCATTCACCGACTGATACCAAGTCGACGGAAACTCGTACCCGCCAACAACACGGTTTGTGTTCTGCTCGGCGAAGACATTCAAGGAACTTCCTGCTTGCTCAAAGACTGCCCAAAAGAAAATGTTTCCTACGCACGCGAGAATCAGAATTACAGCAAGTCGCTGCACATCAATTTTATTCATGGGTCGCTTCAGTTCTGCTTCGTCGACCTTTGAGACTGATTTTTGTTTTTTTACCTCTTTCGGCGAAAGCCCAACTCCTGCCAAGTACTTTGGTCTCAGGTATTGATAACAGATCAATCCGAGAATCATTCCAACGGCAGCCGAACCGAACCCCCAATGCCAACCAACTTTTTGGCCCAAGGTTCCTGCAATCAGGGGCGACAGGAATGCTCCAAGATTGATTCCCATGTAAAAAATGGTGAAACCTGAGTCCCGACGGGAATCCTCCGGGCCATAGAGCTGCCCTACCATAACGCTCACGCATGGCTTGAAGAAACCAGTACCAATCACAATTAACGCCAAGCCTGTGACGAAAGTGATCAATGCACCTGGACTGCTTTCCAGACTTACAACATCGGTGGCGGAAACCCCGAAGAACTCGGTAAAGGCCAGAGTGATGTGTCCTGCCGCAATGATCCAGCCACCCAACAGCATAGAACGATGAGTCCCCAAAAGCTTATCAGCGATCCAACCGCCAAAGATTGGTGTCAGATAAACAGCTGTCGTATACATACCGTAAAGTGCATACGCATCTTCTTCACCCCATCCGAATCCAGGGTTCGCAGCAAGAACCTTCTCTCCGTCAGCATCTACCTCCCAAATGGCCGATGCTAAATAAAGGACCAACAGAGCCCGCATACCGTAGTAACTGAAACGCTCCCACATTTCAGTGATAAAAAGGACCCATAAACCTGCCGGTTGTCCAGTTTTCAGCTGACCCGGTGGAACTGCGGCCGCCGGTTCACGGTCGTATTCCACATCATGCGACGGATCAAATGGGTTCGACTCGGGCTGAATACCATCGCCATCTTGATTCTGATCACTCATCTTCAACTCTGTTTGGGAGGAATCGTGGAAGAGCGGAAAGTATGTCCGATATGCTGACAAATTGCCAACCCTAAGTGCTCACCCCATCCCCACAAATCGGCAGCATTTCTCCAAAAGAAACACACGATCGTCAAGAGTAGAGCACCTGATCCCTGGTCCATTGCAAAATGAAGTAACCAGAGAAGCCAGTGACAAAAACAAGATTGGCCCCTGTTTTTCAATCATTTACGGAGCCGTCGCTGCTCGAGTTGAGTTCTCATACGAATTTTAGCGCCTTTAACCATTCCCGATTCGAATCACAGGTCCCAGGACCAGTAGAAATTCAGCTGCCTACAATCCACCGGCATCACACCAACGAACAGCAGGCGTGAAAAAGAGGTCGGCGGAACAGCGGATTTCGCGGCCTAATAAAACCTGCCGACCACCGAAAACTCTATTCCACCACCTCACACATGATCGTGAAACCCGGTACCAGCATCCATACCGTGCAGTTCGTCTTGCCACCAATCAAACGCTTCAGGGTCCTTCTTGCGAAAATTGCGTCGTGAGATGACAACGCTGATCCCAGTTACAAGTAGGCTGCTGGTCAGGCATCAAGTGAAATTCTTAAGCCCGCTGTCAAAATCTTGACGCCAAAACCAATAAGCGTCGAGGATCAGAGAAGTCAGCAAGAACATCACGATACCCGAAACTTGATTGGGGATTTGTTTTGCCTTGACATGACTCTCCTTTAGAAAACCAATCAAGTCATCTTCTTCTCGCACACGACGATTATGAAGATGCACAATCAAAGTCGGGACCGCGATGAATACAGCGGCAAGCAATAACATTGCGACATGATTGACAAATCCTTTCTGCCATCCCTCAGTCATACCAAGCAGCAGAAATTGCAGATGACAACATGCCTGAAAATTAACCGCCGATTGCGATGCTTTAATCTTACCACGGTAGGTCTTTAAAAAAATCTCTGCCAGATCCTGAGGAGCTTTCCGGATCAAATCTACTTTCGCAATTCCACTGAGAGCCACACACATCTCACTACTTTGGCTGAGACACTGCTGTCCCACCCCGGTTTCCATGAATGCATCCCACACAGATTTCTCTTTTCTCTTCAGCAGACAAAACATCTCCATATGCAACCGTCAAGCACAATTGCTTTGCATATTCTTCATTCATGTAGATTCACCTTTTTGTAGAACTGTGATTTTGCGTCCCAGACGTTTCTTAGCGTGATGAAGACGTGACCAAACCGTTCCTTCAGGTACACCCAAAATCTCGGCAATCTCGACATGCCGCAGTTGGTCGATACAGAAAAGCGTCAAGATCAAACGGTCCTTTGCATCGAGGCTTTCAAATGCCACTCGTACGCAGACCTGAAGATCACCTGATCCGCTATCAAAATCCCGGCTTTCCGCCAATCTCTCAGCATCAAACTCATAATCCTAAAATCGATTTCGTTTCAGAAGCTGCTTACGACAAACATCAATCGCGATGCGAAACAACCAGGTTTGAACTGCAGATCGACCAGCAAACTGTTCCCAGTGCTGAAAAGCCTGAAAGAAGGTCTGCTGAGCGGCCTCCTCTGCTTCGTTAGGGTTACCAAACATTCTCAACCCCAGGTGGAAAATAGCTTTCCAATGGTGCTCGAGAGCGTCGGCGAAGGTCCCATCAATTTCGTTCATGTCACTTAGATCGCCATCTGGCTGAATCCTTCACATAAACTCTACCATTTTGAAAAAACCGAGAATGACCGAATTCAATGCAAATTCAGTACACAACTGACTTAAGAATTATGCAGCCCCGCCTTGGATTTGCTACTTCCAATCGACCAAATCCAAGCTCCCAAAAAGCATGGTCCGCCAACCTCAAAATCGGGTCACCCCCCATAATTCCAGGGAATCGGACCCATCCACACGGTGTCTCACCAAGCATCAGAGACACCTGTTTACTACCAGCTGAAGCGGTTGAGAATCCGCGCTGTTTCTTCCCTGCCATTCCTGTACGCTTGAATGCATACACGCCTAATCATTTTCTTCGTCACACGACAGGAGACGTTCCATCATGTTCTTCGCAGCCAAGCCTAACGTAAGTGTCGGCGAAAAATCGAGGATCGAGTTTTACCTGCAACAACTTGCAGAGTGCATTGGCTTTGATCGTTTTCTTCTACCTGTACTAAGTCGTCAACAATTGATTGGACTTGTCGAGATAGAACAGCATACCCCCGAGCAGATCGTTTCCTTTCTTGGGGAACACCTGAATCATGATGTCGGTGAAATCCGAGTTCAATTGGATCCTCAGCAAGCTGCAGACTGTAGTGGCGGCGGCTGAGGCGGCGGCTCATGCGCTGAACTCGGCGGTCTGCCGGGCAATTACGATCCGAAACAACGACTCATTAACCTCAACATTACACTCGAGGAAGATCAAGAGCTTGCCATTGCAACCCTGATTCACGGTGTCGTGAATGATATGCTCTACCAAAGTAGTTTTAGTCAGCCCCATTTTCCTGAACTGGTTGAACTGGCAGTCATCGGCACTGGGTTGGGTGTCTTGCGCAGCAATCTCGTGTTTGTCAAAAAAGTGGCTTCGTTTTGGGACTCAACGCACTGGCAGATTGCTCCACCTCCCTTTCTGAATATTCAATCACTGGCATACGCGAACGCTCTTGCAGCGTGGGCCCGCGACGAGAACACGCCTGATTGGTTAAATGACCTGAATTCAGAAGTGAAGCGGCCCATGAAGCGATCACTGAAGTACCTATTCAAAACCAATGACTCATTCTTTCATCCCCAAGCGGGTCGGCAGCGTCTCAGCATTCCTGACGAGCAATGGTGGGAATTAGCTGAGCATTCATTTGCGTCGACGCAAGTGATCGCGATACGCCATCTGAATACAGATCAGGGCCTCAGTCAAAAACAAGAATCTGCATTACTGAAAAAACTTCAAGCAACAGAGCGGGCAACCACCCTGAACGCGATCACCACCACGGAGCGGTTGTCATCGCGCCAAGAAATTGAAGTTAGCGATCGACTCGCTGTCCAGATCCGGACGTTGGTCGATCACCGAGATGATGAAATACGTTCCAAAGCAATGTGTGCTTTGACGACCATCAACCGTATTGACAGCTCTGCGATTGACGCTGCAGCCAACATGATTGAGTGCGACACCCGCCACGTCGTCTTTGCTGGCGTGCATGCACTCACCACTGTCGATCAGATACCTGAATACATCTCGCCCTCATTCGACCGCAGTTTTGTCAAAGCTCTAAAGTCATGCGATTACGAATTTGTTGGACTTTTTGTCAAAGGTTACCATCGCTGGCACGATGAACCGAAAAAGCACCTGGCAGAACTGTTAGGTGACAGCCCTGAGTTCCTGCCAATCGCGATGGAGGCTTTGGATCAGATACCGGCACAAGTGGTTAACATCGGGTAAACCGGGTTTGCTCTGCAATTTTTCAAAACCGCATTTTGCAGGTCCAACTAATCCAGACTCTCAATAGACTGCCGTCCCTGGTTTTCCTTGGCATTGTTGGTGCTCCCTTAGTTGCAAAAACCCGGTGATAATCGATTAGAAAAAAACCGTCATCACCCAACAAGTCGCTGCCAACTGATCACACTTCACTTTGGTGGCGCAGTCGCTTTCCTGGCACCGTTGCCACAACCACCTGCAGTTCATGCAGCAGGCCTACCTGGATGGTAAATCTGCAGGTGAATTCAGCAGAACAATTACATTTCTTCGAAGTGACCACATCCCAGACCAACGGTTTTCAGGCATCACACTCGCAACGGTTCGGTGAGAAAAGACGGTGGGCAGACAAATCGGCCGCATATTTTCTCAGCCAATGGCACCAGAATCAGGTTGACTTAATGATGAGGCAAGCGCACCGTCATTGACTAAGCTAAACCGAAGATTCCTTGACGAAATTTTGCGCAAGAAGAACTTTCGGACCGTGCCTTAGGTGACCGACTTGGAAACGGCGTTCCTCTTCATGATTGCGGTTTCCAGCGGCTTCAAAGTCAAGTACGCGGCGTAACATCGGGATCTATCGTCCGTTACCCCGGAGGCGCGAAGAACTCGACGAATATTCCGAGTTCGTAGGCCCCATCGTTTTAAACGTGAAAGCCGTGTGTCAGTGCCAATTTGTGAATTGATCCACTCCACATATTTAGGATCAATGATCTCACGCAACAAGTCGACGGACAATGGTTGTAATGGCCTGATACACATTGCCTGATAATTGAGGTCATTTCTATTGCTGACCGAAAGTTTTTGATTCTCCAAATCACATTGGTGCTTTGCAAAAAAATCCCGTTGCCACCTTCGTTTTTTCTTCCGCACCGCTGAAATATTCAACATTGAAAGTGCAATTTGCTGGTCGAGGAAAGGTGACCAAGGCTTGAACCCATAATGTTCTGGAACTCTCATCAGATAGCTCAACAAAGTAAGCTTACAACGCATGGCGGCAACGATTCGATACTTTGAATCCAGAAGATACTGCCGTTCACGTTCGAAATGCTGCTCAAGCACTTCATTTCTGTGACCCGGAAGCAGAGATGCATTGCTGTCGGCACTCAAACCGTGTGAATAGTACAAACGCTTGAGATCCTGCGGGGATTCCATGGCTCCAATGGAAAGTGAACCGGCCCATGCATCACCAATGATGCCACTCAAAAAAGATGCGTTACCCAACTCCGGATATTGTTGGCGAATTTTTGCAAAAAACTCCATCTGGTACATGCCGTGAGCGTGGGTCGAAATACCAAACAGATGGTCCCATTCAGTTAGATAGTCATGAAAAGCGCCAATTTCGATCTGGGACCACTCAAACCCAAGGCCATGAGACAATTCCTTTGCAAATACAACTTCGTGAGAATCACGCTGATTTGTAGATAGACCATATGTGAATGCGCGAACGCGAGATTTATCATGAATCGCCATGTTCAGTAGTCTTGAATCGAATCCACCACTTGTGGGTACTAACAAAGGTCCTACTTGTTCTGCTTCCCATGCTTGCACGGAAGTGAAAATTCTGTCGACAACCTCTGATTCATCTGAAACGCTGGTAAGTAGCTCTGGAACAACATCCACTTCATTCCTGACCAATAACTTCCCCGTCGACTCGTCGGTACACACACTGCTCGAGTGTGGAAGCATTCTCACTCCGCAAATGGGCGTTCGCTCAAAAACAGAATAACCAGCAGACAAATAATGAGATAAGCCCTCGGAATCAAAAGTCAAGTTCCCCCAATCCACAACATCGTTGACATTATGGCTGATCCGCTGATTTGTCTCGTTATAGAAAACGGGTTTAGATGCCAACCAATCCGTATTGAACTCTTGCACGACCAAAATCCTTTTGTGTAACCAAAATCATTGCGACTCCGGAATCGATTTCAGCGGAACAGTACCCCAGACACCCCTACATCACAGTGCAGCTACATCACAGTGCAGCTACATGACAGTGCAGCTACATGACAGTGCAGCGATCATAGGACCTCCAAGTTGTGGTGGCAACGTCTAGGAGCTAGCATGATATGATCCACTTCGGAACTCAACAAAACAGGAACGATTGCCACAAGGGAGCAGGCGTAATGCTAAAAAAGTGCTTCTTGGCAAAACAACTTGGCAGTCTTGCGCAGGCTGCTATTCAATCGCATCTTCGCAAGCGACTCTCCTGCACACCGCGATGGTACAGAAAGGTTACTTGCTG
Source organism: Rhodopirellula sp. (assembly GCA_002690925.1). Classification (GTDB taxonomy): domain Bacteria; phylum Planctomycetota; class Planctomycetia; order Pirellulales; family Pirellulaceae; genus Rubripirellula. The sequence goes on along the minus strand of NZGD01000175.1, from coordinate 784 downwards.
ATTTTCCCCTCGCTAGAAAGGATCATGTCGTGAGATCATTGACTTATCTGCTGGTCGGTTTGGGGCTTTGCCTGAATGGATCCAAAGCTGTCATAAGTGAAGATGCGACTACCATCGGACAGCAACGTGAGTTGTTTCTTGATGATGACTTGATCCACAGCACAAATGGGATCACTTTCCAACTACACCAAGCAGAGCCGCGCGAAGTGATTTTGGTGACTGACAAACCTTGGGAAGGGAATACATGTGCCTACTACACGATTTTTCAGGATGGCGATAAGTATCGAATGTACTATCGCGGTTCCCACTGGGATGAAAAAGCAAAACGGGCAACACACCCTGAAGTTGTCTGTTACGCCGAAAGCACGGATGGGATTCATTGGCAAAAACCCGAACTTGGGATTTGTAAATTTGATGGATCCTCTGCCAACAATATCGTTTGGGATGGATTGGGCACTCACAACTTCACACCGTTCAAGGATACAAATCCCAAGTGTAAACCGGATGCAAAGTACAAGGCGTTGGGCCGCGGGCGTTCGTTGAGACCCGGAGACAAATCTTCCAAACATGGATTGTTTGCGTTTCAATCATCTGATGGTCTGCACTGGAAGTTGATGCAGGACACACCTGTGATTACAGAAGGAGCCTTCGACTCACAGAATCTGGCTTTCTATGATCCGATCCAAAAACAATACTGCGATTATCATCGCTGGTTCAATCAGGGTGTTCGTGACATCATGGTGTGTACGTCAAATGACTTCCTGAATTGGACCAAGCCAGTTGG
>NZGD01000174.1 GCA_002690925.1 Rhodopirellula sp. | reverse complement strand
CTGTCATCGTCAGCATCAGCTTCAACATCAGCATCAGCATCAGCATCAGCATCAGCATCAGCATCAAAACGAAACGAAAAACGCATGTACTTACAACTAACGCCATCACTTGATTCCCCCTCATTGCACTCATTCAACGACACACAAAATGTCCAAGCAACTTCTGGCTACGAGCATCGAAGCCCAAGCATTAGTGCAACTTTGACCGAAACAGTACTCATTTAAATCGTTACATTTACGGGGCCCCAGATACCACCTGCACTCTCATCGACGGTTTTAGGATCCTGCTCTCGAAACGGCAGGCTGCCGCAGCAACGCAGAAAAAAAATCTGCAGAGGGCGAAACCGAAAGTTAGCCGTCCTCATCAGATCCGATGAATCGCTGTTCATCAGCAGCCTTTCCCCAAACGGTTTTCAAAATCGAATCCGAGCCACCTGCCATGGATCACACCACCCGGTAGACCAAAGTGGCTGCGTATTAACTACATCACTCAGGTAGTACTGCACCGTTCGATCAAGCACCCATCAACTGCCCCGCGTAAATCGATAGCGTTTTGCTACCTTTATCGCAGAAACACTCGCCAGCATGGTCAATCGGATGATTTCATTCAGCTTAAACCCCAATTCGGCTGCTATTCGCGGTAAACTTCACAACGGCGTGATCTGCACAACCTATTCTCACAAGAAGAGTTTTAAAACGGGTTATCGATTCGGATAAACCGCACACCCTCCCTTCAATTCAATGGATTCGAAACCGCTATGGAATACGCAATCATTATCGCTATTGTCATTGTCGTAATTTTTGTCGTGGGATACTACATCCTAAGATTCATGAAGGGAAAGATTGAACTGCATTTGACCAAGAGGTCCGCAGCATCTGGCGAATCTATCACGGGAAGTATTAATGTTGTTGCCAAAAAAGCACTACAAGGCAGGCTGACCGTATCGCTGGTCTGCATGGAGGAATACCGTGAGCAAGATCACAGGTACGATGACGATGACGATGACTCAAACAATGACACCGTCAAACAGAGAGAGATTTTTCGGGACGAACAAGTGCTTGAGGACAGGAAAATCTTCTCCCCGACTAACGGTCAGGAGTATCAATTTGAAATCGTTGTACCAACCGCATCGGAATCAAGACAACGCGATGCAGGTATTGCCGGCTCAGCTCGAAACGCCGGTTCTGGCATTATGGGGACGTTATTGGACATCGCTACTGCAGAGCCAAACTCTTGGGGAAAACACTACTGGCATGTTGAGTCGAGACTTGACATGAAAGGGATTGATCTATTTGCGAAAAAAAAGGTGAACATACGAATGACTCGCTAGCATTCCGTACCAAGAAAGCAATTTTTCTTTCCGATCATCCGGAAAGTCGAAAAACGAGAAGGTGTCGCCCCCCATCGCAACAGCGTTCACACAGCGATTCTGTCAGCTACCAGAAGGCTTGGTAATGCGATCCGTGTCCAGTACTGATGTATTACTAGTTTGCGTTACTATCACTCTGTGAGTGATTTCAATCAAGTCTGTGTCACCTCCAAAAGTGATCAACTGCGATTCCTTCGAACCTTCATTTTGGCCCCTGCGCAAAGGAGAAGCTTTGGTACATCAGGGACGGACCATTTCCCCGCTTCAAGAAGCGATGTAAAACCAAAAAGTCGCCCACGTTAGGACCACAGTCTTTCTCCAATAGAAACTGGACGGTGTAAGTCTGACTGCCAAAGCAGCCAGCAACCAGAGTAAGCTGGCCCATAGGGGCCCCATGATTGACAAGCAACCTCATCGCCTCTGTGAAACCATGCACTGCGGCGATGAACACCAGCGTTCCGAACACGCTCCCCAACCCACACCGCCAACCGGTGATGCAGCAATCTCCACTAGCAACCCGGGAATCTGTTCATCACTAGATCGTCAGCATCACGAAATCAGAATCACCTCGAAGTCTGCCCCTGGGGTTGGCAACGATTCCAACCCTGCAAAACCCCAGTCAGTTGCCCGTTCAACGCAAATGGTGGCATTTTTACTGGCGAATAAGCATGTCGGAAATGCAAGCAGGATCACTTCGACGCTCACTTACATTCATTGACCGTCAGCTAACGTGCCAACCATTCAGCATTGCGAAACGCCCTAAGCGGCTTCTTAATTTTCGCTTGAACAGTCAGGGCCCCTCCATCCTCAGACCTACAGCACCGAACCGATTTTGCATGGAACACCGGGCAACCGTTCGGCACCATTCGCAGCCGACGTGAGCATGAGACACTCGCATGCAGCATCCACACAATCTTTTATCTCCGGTTTGCTAACAGGTAACCCAACAGGTCAACAAACTCCTGCTCTGCAATGGTTTCTGAAAAATTCGCAGGCATGGGAGACACCGTTGTCTTTTTCTGCTTCTCAATCTCATCCTTATGAATCACAAGTTCTTTCCCATGACTGTCAACTATCGTGACCTGCGGCGCTTCCGAGTCGGCTTTTCTGACAAACCCGCTTAGAAGACGCCCGTCGGTGGTTGAAATCAATGATGCTCGAAAAGCTGCGTCAACATTTTGGTTTGGCAAAAGGATATCGTCCACTAAACGATCCAAGCCACGATTTCCAATTCCATCAAGGTTGGGACCAACCTGCGCCCCCTGCCCGGCGATCTGATGGCAGTTGGCACAGTTTTTTACAAACACTTTTTTTCCTGCTTCAGCACTACCATTTGCCGTCAACAGCAGCTGCTTGCGCCGCGTGACAAGCTTCTCCAGTTCCGGGTTGGCATCTGGAATTATTTTGACAAGCTGATCTATTTTTGAGTTCCATGCTCCTTGCCGGTGCGCACGAAGCTTCTCCAAAACGGTTGCATTACGAAGCACTGCTGTAGAGACAGTTCCTGCTTCGAGAAGTTCCAGCAGAAACTTTGCGCCGTCCTCATCCGCTGACAGGAGATCAGCAACGTTTTCCTGCTCTCTTGCAGCCATTGTTTGAATCGCCTTCATAATCAGCTCTTGCATTGATTTCCTATCAAACGTAACGATCGCATCAACCAACTGATTTTCAACACCAACCTCGCTTTCTGAAACGCTTGTGAGGTTCGCGCCTACGTCAAAAACAGACCGACCTTTCAAATCCCGATTCAACTGAATCAGTGTCTGACACAATCGCGACTTGAGCTGGCTGCTCTTGGTAGAACGCAACAATCGCATCACGTCGTCCTGCAACCGCTGAAGCCCAAAATCATCTATCACCTGACAGGCAAGCTGGCGATCCCCCAACAGCGTGGACGGATTCAATCCCGGAACGGAAAAACGCCCTGCAGCTAACCATGCATAGCTGCCCGAGCTATCCTGGTCGACAATTTCCATGAATGCGAGTTGCCCTTTCCACTGAGCCGTGTCCCATTCATAACGGGAAGCCTTGTCATTTCTTGGCGGGAAGGTCTTTTGCACAACCTTGCCTGAATCTGCCAACCGCAACTGCACATAATTCGCATTGTTGGCTGCTTGTGATGGCAAGCCAACATGCCCCGCTAAATAAAAACTGAAACTCGAAGCGACAATAAATGGCTCACTTCGATACACACCTGTTTTGGACTCTCCACGAACGATGCTGCTCCACAGAGGTGTATTCTGCTGCCCGTCAGTGGATGTTCGTCTTTCAGTCAGGGTGAAAATATTTTCGTCTGCGTTCACAGTATCCGGATATTCCTGCTGGTGAAAACTCCAGTGCAACGCGTCGTCCTCTGACCTGACACTCCAACCGGGAAGAGGATTCAAGTCAGGATGTGACCGAAAGTCACCAACAGCAATCCAGGCAAATGCATCAGCCGCGCATTGATCCCAGATTTCCACACAAGCCTGCTTGCCCATGAAATCTTCGGTATTAATCGAGACTGTCTGCGCAACGTCATTCGCCGGAACGCGGATTGTCTTCAATGGAATATTGTCCGGCAACGATACCAACCTCACAAAATTGAATTCGTCATCACTGGTGGCAGCAGAATCATGACCGGCAATTGAGAACCTGAATTCATCAGTCAGAATAAAAGACGCCGACTGAAGAACTCCGGTCAGCGATTCCCCTCGTGACCGCGTATCGATAAACAGCTTCTGGTCGCCATTTACTCCCCCGATTCTTCGGGAAGCGAATGGAAGTGCAGTGCTTCCCTTACTGGAGACCTGACGATCGAAACCGCGAAGGTGCCACATCGCGGATGGCAGGCCCAGCAATCTGCCTGCGATCTCTGCAGCCGGGCGTTTTATCGATTCCGGCAACTCAAGACCGCGGGACTCTACACCAACGCGAATACTATTGAGAATTTTCAACTGGAAATCGGGATCGCTCCTGTGTGCCTGATTTAAGGTCGCAACAATACGATCAATTGAATCAACCTGAGCATGCGTAGCTGCAAAGACCAGAAAACGATCCAGGTCTCTTGAGTCATGAGCAGACAACTGGTCGAGATTTTGGAGGATAAAATCTGCTGCAGCTGACGTTTTCAAGGCGAGACAGATTTCAGCAAACGCTGGTATGCAATGCGATTTCACCTTTGTGGTTACGCGAAGAAACCTGCCTGAATCGTTTTTACACTGCTCTCTCAAGGCGATTTTCGATGCATGGACCAGAAACGGGTCCGAAGTAGTGATTGCCTCATTGAGCAGCTGAATCAACTCCGGCGTAACATCAATCTCCGTTCGTTTGGCAGACGCCATGGCCGCAAACCTTCGAACCATGGGTGACCCTGCGGCCAATCCCAATCGCACCATGCGTTGCATGTCATCAGGTTCGATAGCATCACTCTCGTCATTGGCCAGCAAGTGGAAGAGATGACAATTCATCTCATCTGAAGCGTAGAGCTGATTAACGACACGATCACTCAAGTCGATGCTGCCCAGCATCCGAAGCACGTTCGTCGCGCTGATCACGGCCTTGGCATTCCCATCGCCTCTAACCTGACACAGTTTCCGCACGGCACGCGCAAGCAGTTCAGCGCCATTGGCATCCTGCTCCAGCAAATCCAACATCTGCTTTTCAATGACGCGAGACTGAGCACGATTGGCTCCCTTCAACCGCCCCAGCAGGCCGTCAAGATTCTGGTCCCCCCAAGTTTGGACTTTCGATCGAGCCGGTACATCACGACGACCTTTGTGTCCAGTAAACACCACTTTCCAAATTCGCCCGCGTTGCCGGTCACGCCCAGGGTGATTGAGATCAACTTCGTAGTGCCCAATGATGCGGTTGTAAAAGTCGGCGATGTATAGAGCCCCGTCAGGTCCAAACTGCAAATGAACGGGGCGGAACCAGGGATCACTCGGAATAAGAAAATCTGCCTCTTCAGAGGCACGCATGCTGGAACCCTGATATATCAGTTGATTTCGATTGATACGACCAGTCACCACGTTGCCGCCAAAGGTACTGCGTTGATAGACCGACGGGAACGAAGAATATTCACCCAAGGCAATCCCACCGATGCCGGTCGAATTGTGCAAGTGATCCATCACCTGCGGAATGTATCCAAGCCCATCATCAGGCTTGCCAAAACTATCATGATGCCCACCAGAAATCACCAGATTGATGGGTTTGGTATGACAGTCGGCTGTAAAGATGTCACCGTGTGAGTCGATGGTCATGCCAAATGGATTGACCTGTCCATTTGAAACCAATTCAATCCTAGAACCATCGGGCTTGAATCGGAACACATTTCCCGAGTCCATCTTAATTGTGTGCCCATCTTTTCCCGACACTTCGGACTGATTTGAGAAACCATGGCAGGCGTAGATCCAACCATCGTTTCCCAACATGAAACTGTTGCACATTCCGTGCGTATCGTTGCTCGTATCAAAAGGCCCATAAAGCACTTCTCGCTGATCTGCTTTGTCATCGCCATCAGTATCACGAAGATACCAAATGTTGGGGATACTGAAGCAAATGACTCCCTCACCATATGGCAACAAGCCCATCGGGATATTCAAGCCATCTGCGAACGTTTTGACATTTTCCGCGTAACCATCGCCATCGACGTCCTCCAGAATTTTGATCGCGTCTCTCGGTTTCGCCCCTGGCTCAGCAGCAAATGGATATTCCTGAGAACTGCTCACCCACAGACGCGATCGATCATCGAACGCGATATTCATTGGTTTGGCAATCTCTGGCTCTGAGGCAACCAGTTGAATCTCAAAACCTTGTGGCAGAGTAAAAGTGTTTCTCTCTTGGTCAGGAGTCAGTGGCTCTGTCGTCCGAATGTTTTCCTGAAAAAGCTTGGTGCCAGCAAGTAGCGTTTGATGATTCCACATCAGTGGTTCTTGACGATCGCTCTGCATGAAAATGAATGAACCCATCTTATTTCCGACGGCAACATCTATTTTTCCATCTTGATTGATATCGGCGACGGTCACCTGCGTGCCGACCCCCGAACGAATATCAATCAGGTGCGGCTCAAAGATCACCCTGTCTTGGTTACGTATCGTCTTTAACCAGAACAGCAGTGGCAACTCCTCAGCCCCTGGATCATTTCCACCATGGGCCCAGTATCGCTTTCCGGTAACCACGTCTCGAATTCCATCACCATCGACATCAACAAGTTCTGCAGCATGCATCTGCGAAACGGAAAGACCAAAAGGATTCTCTGAGGGTTTGTCAGACATGATCGACCGAGGCACAAAATCAATCTTGTCTCTATCCCTGTTTTGCTCGAACCATTTCAACCCAAAGCCGTGGGCGTTCTGCGAACAAAGCACATCGTTGTCGCCATCACCATCGAAATCATAGGCAAAGATCTGAGCTCCTCCGCTCTCAGCAAAGCGGAATGGAAAAAATTCATAAAGTTCACCCGCTGACTTCTGCTGCCACCATCCGTTGGTTTCCAATAAATCAGCCTTTCCGTCGCCATTGATATCGCCGATTCCCATTCCATGCGTGAATCGCCCGTAGTTCAGGTTGGGTGTTATCGGGGTGAACTTAAAATCCACTCGCCCATCGATCATCTGATGTGTGATGTAGCCGTACGCGCCGCGATGAATACAAATAAGCTCAGGAATCTGATCGCCGTCGATATCAAGAAACGCTGGTGATTCGTTGCTGATGTCATCATGCATTTTATGTTTGATCCACGTGACTCCGGCCCCCAATGCGTTACCGGGATGCTGAAACCAATAAGCAGGATCACCTGGCATACCCACCGCAAGAATATCAATAAAACCGTCGTCGTTAAAATCGTACGTCCATGTAAAAAAGTGCTTTGAGTAACCTTTTATCGGCAAAGCATTTCCTGCTGCATACCGCTGGCGTTTACGAAAATCGGGTCCTCGGTACCAATAGGGCCCAGAGACAACATCAGCTTTCCCGTCTCCGTCCAGATCAGCCAGAGCGATTCCTTCAGAATGAAACTCCTCTGTCAAAGTGAGTTTTTCAAACGCAACCTCTCCAGCGGATGCGACTCCGCCAAACAGGAAACACAAAAGAGAGCTGAGCACTTGGATTTTCATGCGTGACCTGGCTCGCGCCTACCGACCTAATGACCTACCTGAAGCAATGATTCCGTCTCGGATATTGTACGCCATAGAGACTAATCAACAACGCTCGCCCCGAACCACCCGCCGACGAACCGTAGCACTGACCACAGCTTGTCTTAAGACGAATTGCCTGCTCTCGAGTGCCAGAACCTCGCACAAGCTCAAACGTCAAAAACGAGTCTGACTCCCCCCCAGTCTTTGCACCAAGTTGAGTGAGAGAATTGGGGTTAGTGTTGCGGCTGCGTTCTGGAGGCTGAGGCGCAGCCGAAGCCG
>NZGD01000173.1 GCA_002690925.1 Rhodopirellula sp. | reverse complement strand
TGCGCTTTTATTTACCGCCTGGCATCTTGTTTATCGAACCGATCTGATGGCCTGGCTGGTGTTCCTGCCTGCTCTGGTGTTTGGGTATTTTCGGGACCGGTACGACTCGCTGCTGCCCTGTGTGATTTTGCACGCCACGTACAACTTGTCGATCCTCCTGGGCCAGACGTATCTTAGCTTTTGAGCGCCAGTTTCATTTGTAAATAGCCCGACGGCAGCACGCCCTATATTTCTTTTGGCTATTACGTTATAACTAATGCTGGGTCACGCGTTGGTGGTGACGGAGTGTGGTCAAAAGTTGATCAGTGTCAAAGCCGGAATTCTGCTTGTGTATCAGCCTGAATATCCCGGCAATCTCGAGGGCGGTTATGAAGACTTTTCTCCCGAAAAGTGTGTTTCCATGGCGATATGTTGCGCTCATGTCGATATTTTTAACGGCCTGCAGCGATACTGGCGGGTCTTCGGGAGACGCAAATGGCGAGACCGACCCGGATTCCGGCCATGAAGAGGTTTTACCCTCGCTAACTGCCCAGATAGAGCACTGGAGCCCGACCGGCGTTTTCCTGGCGGCGGCGGATTGTGGTCAGTGCCATACTGCCAGTCAGCCCGGTGACAGCCCCGCGGTGCTGCGGGCGCCAGATGCTCAGATCTCGCAGAACCAGCCCTCGCCCCAGGGTGATGACATCAGTCCCTTCGCAGACTGGAAAAGTACGGTGATGGCGAATGCGTTCACCGATCCTTATTTCCGGGCGAACATGGTGCATGAGTCGGAGACATTCCCCCATCTGGCAGGTTTCATTGAGAACAAATGCCTGACCTGCCACAGCCCCATGGCGACCACGCATGCTCACCAGACGGGCTCAGGTCTCGATGATGGTTTTTACCGGGCCGAACAGGCCCTTGTTGACCCCCATGCCCGAGAGGGGGTCAGTTGCACAGCCTGCCATCAGATAACCGACAGTGTATTGGACGGTAATGCCTACCCCGATGGCGTGCACTCCGGCAATTTCGAGATTCCTGCCGAGGGTGATCCGGACGCATTCACGATCCATGGGCCATACCAGAATCCGCAGGGGCAGGCGATGCAGAATCAGGTCGGTTACACGCCAGTCTTTGGTCTGCATATGTCGGACTCCCGGCAGTGCGCCAGCTGCCACGAACTTTACACCCCGACCATCGATATGGAGACGGATCAGCCCAACGGTGAGGATTACCCTGAACAGACGCCTTACACCGAGTGGGCAAACAGTGATTTCGGACCCAATGGCAGCAACCCCCGTTCCTGTCAGCAGTGCCATATGGCGCGTGAAGAGATAAGCGACGATTTCCTCACACGTCTGGCGGTCAGACCGAACGGCTCGGTAAATGCCAGTTGGCCCGAGAGGCAGCCTTACTCACCTCATGTGATGCTTGGCGGAAATACCTGGTTGCTTGAAACCCTGGAGCTGTTCAGGGAGGAACTCGGTCGTAGCGATATCAATGAGGCGGGAGAATTTGCGGAAACGGCAGAGTTGACCCGGGAATTCCTCAAAACGTCTGTAACGTTATCAGTAACCGGGCAGATTCTGGGAGCTGGCGAGTTGGCCTTTGATCTGACCATTCAGAACGAAACCGGCCACAAGCTACCCACTAGTTTCCCCGCTCGGAGAATGTGGGTAGGAACCCGGGTGAGTGATGCCAATGGCGCAACGGTGTTTGCCAGCGGGCTCCCGGATGAGTCTTATCGTTTGCCAATGGACGCGGTGTTTACTTCGGAGGCCTGTCTGGCCGCAAAGAAGACCTCCGATTTTGATTCCTCGGTCTGCTATCAGGCTCATCTCAATGAGGTATCGTCCGAAGACGATGTGCCGGTCTATGAAACTGTTCTGGGCTCAACCACCGGCGCAATTACCCATATTCTGCTCTACGCCGCTAACCCACTGAAGGACAATCGTATCCCTCCCAAGGGGTTCGATATTGCCTCGGTACCAGAAGATGTCCGGCCGATCGGGCTGAATGACGACAGAGATTTTAACGCTGATAACGCAGGGCGGGACACCATTCGCTATCGGATTCCGGTTGGCGCGGCTGTGGCTTTGCCCCTGCAGGTGGATGCGACTCTCTACTACCAGTCTATCCGCCCGACTTTTATTGATGGTTTGCACGGAGAGCATGAATGGGTTGATGAGTTCCAGACAATCGCCAGATTGAACCCACCGCCCGCCGAGGTTATGTCCGAGCTCAACTTCGAGGTTCAGTAGGATTTGATGACAGGCTCAGGGAAGAGCTGTTTGATGATTGGGTATCGATATAAAAAGGCGGGGCCGGAGAAGCCCCGCATAGGAAAACGCACCTTCCGCCAGCCAACAGACCGTGGCGACTGGCGGAGGCACGGGGATCAGAACTTGTAGGACACGCCTACCATGTAGACCCAGGGGTCGATATCCACGTCGATGGTGCTGGTATCGGCTACCGCATTGCCCGCGTACGCGTTGATGGTGGCCTCGGTGTCGATGTCGATCCACCAGACCGCAGCGTTGATACCCACGTTTTCGGTGATCATGTAGTCAAGACCAATTTCGGCTGCCAGACCAAAGCTGTCATCCAGCTTGATGTCTGTACCGTCAATACCCGGGTTTCCGGCTACAGCGTCATAGGTGTTCGTCAGTGTCTGAGTGGTCTTCTCTTCGAAGAAGTTGGTGTAGTTCACACCAGCGCCGACGTATGGCTGGAATTTGCTACCACTGGGCATCGGGAAGTACTGCAGCGTGATGGTCGGCGGCAGGTGCTTGGTTTCTGCCAGCTTGCCAGTGCCACCCAGAGCTGCGCCGTCACCCTTGATATCGTGCTTGAACGGGGTTGCCGCCAGCACGCCAACCCCGATCTGGTCGGTCAGCATGTAGGTTGCGGTCAGTCCCAACTGGCTGTTGGAATCGACGCTGACCTTGGCGCCATCAATTTCGCCAAGCGCGTTGGAGTTCAAGTTACCACTGGAAGAATCCGGATCAACCGTTGCTACACCAACGCGGCCGATAAAATCACCAGCTTCGTACGCCTGAACAGCGGGAGCAGCAGCCATTACCGCTGCAGCCAGAACACCAAGTTTGAATGTACGGGACATATCCATCTCCTTAACCTGAATCGTTGATGACTGCAGATTAATGACATCGGGAAATGGAAACTTGATTTAGCGCAAGAATGCCCGGGCAGGTGAGCGCGTTTGATCAGCGGATTGATTCAACTCAAAAAAACCGATGGTGATTCGATGGCTGCGGTTATTGCGAATAGTCAGGCAGAGTTCTTTTTCCGCACGGGCAGGCTCTCGTCCGGGACAAACACGTCTCTGATGGACAGGGCCTGGCCATCGGCGTCCTGGACTTCTACCGTGTGAATCGGCCGGCCGGTGGCGCGGTCGCGCAAATCGAGAGGAGGCTCGTCCGGAGCAGGGTTCCACTTATCTCCCCACTGGCGAAGAGCGATAACCACCGGGAAAAGATCCCTGCCTTTTTCGGTCAGGCGGTATTCAAAGCGTGACCCATGTTCGCCCACATCCACCTTTCGCAGCACTTCATTGTCCACCAGCCGTGCCAGTCGATCACACAGGATATTCTTGGCAATGCCCAGTTCCTGCTGGAAATCCACGAACCGGCGGGTGCCATACATGGCGTGCAGCACAATCAGGAGGGACCACCAGTCGCCCACTTCATTGAGGGCGCGGGCGACGGAACAGCTGGAGTCATCAAAACGTTTTCTGGCCATGACGGGAGTGTACCGAATAGGGTTGCATTTTAAAACCAGATTTAATAGGGTTGCTTTACGAAACCAAATTAGTGAGGTTGCATACTACCATGAGCATGAATCTTGGCCCGCTTTTCGAACCGTTTGAACTTCACAACCTCAAACTGCGAAACCGGGTGGCTATGGCGCCTATGACCCGTAACTTCTCGCCGGATGGCGTTCCGGGAGAGAACGTGGTGTCCTATTACCGCCGACGGGCCGAAGCGGGCGTTGGCCTCATCATTACCGAAGGCACGACCGTCAATCACGCGGCCGCCAACGGCTATCCGAATGTACCGGCGTTTCACGGCACCGACGCTCTTGAGGGCTGGAAGCATGTGGTCGACGCGGTCCATGAGGCCGGCGGCGCGATTTTCCCGCAGCTCTGGCACGTGGGTGCGGTCAGGAAGGAGGGCACCCCGCCGGATCCTTCGGTACCCGGTTACAGTCCTTCCGGCTTGTTCGCACCGGGCAAGCCCAACGGCAAGGCCATGAGTAAAGAAGACATCGAGGATGTTGTCGTCGCATTTGCCGATGCTGCTCAGGATGCCAAGGCCCTGGGTTTTGATGGTGTCGAGCTCCATGGCGCCCACGGCTATCTGCTGGACCAGTTCCTCTGGGAAGGTACCAACCAGCGCGATGATGAGTACGGCGGCAGCCTGGAGAACCGGCTGCGGTTCGTAGTGGAGATCGTTGAAGCGGTGCGTCATCGGGTTGGCCCGGACTTCCCGATTATGCTCCGGTTCTCCCAGTGGAAGCAGCAGGATTACGAGGCCAAACTGGTTAATAGCCCTGAGGAACTTGAGCGGTTCCTGAAGCCTCTGGTGGACGCAGGTGTCGACATTTTCCACGCCTCCACCCGCCGTTTCTGGGAGCCGGAGTTTGAAGGCTCGGATCTGAATCTCGCAGGCTGGACCCAGAAGCTTTCCGGTAAACCGACTATGTCCGTGGGCAGTGTCGGGCTGACGGAAGATTTCATCAGCGGCACCTTTGCCAGCAAGCAGGAAGCCGTTGAGAAAGCCGGCATCGATGAGCTGGTGGAGCGAATGAACAACCACGAGTTTGAACTGATCGCCGTGGGTCGGGCACTTCTGCAGGATCCGGAATGGCTGATCAAGGTGAAAGAAGGCCGACTGAACGAGGTGGAATCTTTCGCCAAGAAGTCCCTCGCCAAGCTTTATTGATTAACCCCTTTCGATCGGACGATCGAAACCTGCCGCAGTGTCTTCGGGCCTGCGGCTTTTTTGTGCCCGGTGAATCTGTCGTCTTCGTAATCGCGTCTGATCAGAGACACGTTATGATGGGTGAAACTCACCTGAAGTAAGAGGAATCAGCATGTCGATGATGGGTTCAATCAAAACACTGGCTGTGGCTCTGATGATCTCGGCCATCGTGGGCTGTGCGACCGTTGGGAAAGACTTCGCCACCCACAACGTGGACCAGATCCAGATTGGTGAAACCACACGGGCGGATATCCAGGAGATGTTCGGCGAGCCGTGGCGCACCGGGATCGAAGACGGCAAGCGCACCTGGACCTATGGCAAGTACAAGTGGTCTGCCTTTGGTGATGCAGAAACCACCGACCTGGTTGTTCGGTTCAACCAGGACGGCACGGTCTCGTCTTACGTCTACAACACCACTGAATAAACTGGCAAAAGAACAGGCGCGGGGCTGCCTTCAGCCCCGCAAACCTCCTACCAGCTTGTCGATGCTGTCCTTGGCATCGCCGAACAACATGCGCGTGTTGTCCTTGAAGAACAGCGGGTTCTCTACGCCGGAATAGCCGGTGGCCATGCCTCGCTTGAGCACGACAACCTGTCCAGCCTTCCAGACCTCTAGCACCGGCATGCCGGCAATCGGGCTACCGGGATCTTCTGCTGCCGCCGGGTTTACCGTGTCGTTGGCGCCAATAACCAGCACCACGTCGGTATCCGGGAAATCATCATTGATTTCATCCATTTCCAGAACGATGTCATAAGGAACGTGGGCTTCCGCCAACAGTACGTTCATATGCCCTGGCAGGCGGCCGGCCACCGGATGGATACCGAAGCGCACGTTTACGCCACGGTCCCGAAGGATCTTGGTCATATCGCTGACGCCGTTCTGCGCCTGGGCGACCGCCATGCCATAACCGGGCACGATGATCACCGACTGGGCGTTGCGTAGCTCTTCACAGACCTCATCCACACTGGATTCATGCACGGTCTGGTCAGCATCGGCGGCAGCCGAGCTGCTGCTGGTCTGGCCAAAGCCGCCGAGAATCACGCTGATGAACGAGCGGTTCATGGCTTTGCACATGATGTAGCTGAGGATGGCACCGCTACTGCCCACCAGGGCACCAACGACAATCAGCAGATCATTGCCCAGCATGAAGCCGATGGAGGCTGCGGCCCAACCGGAGTAGCTGTTGAGCATGGAGACCACCACAGGCATGTCTGCACCGCCGATGGCCATGATCAGATGGATGCCGAGGACCGAGGCAATGATGGTCATCAGAACGAGCGCCACGATGCCCAGGGCCATGCTGTCGGTACCCAGGAACCAGGCCCCGAGGAAGACACAGACGATAACGCCTGCCAGGTTCATCAGGTGCCGGCCGGGCAGGGTCAGGGCCTTGCTGTCGATGCGACCATCAAGCTTGCCGCAGGCCACCAGCGAACCTGTAAAGGTCACCGCACCAATGAAGATGCCAACGAAGACCTCCACCAGCTTGATGGTGTGCTCCGCGCCGGAGGTTGCAATCAGAGGCTCGATGTAGCCTGAAAAGCCTACAAACACGGCTGCCGCGCCCACAAAGCTGTGAAGCAGGGCCACCAGCTGTGGCATCTGGGTCATTTCCACCTTGTTGGCGATAGCAATGCCGATGCCGGCACCCAGCAACACGGCCACCAGGATCGAGACGATGCCGCCGTCAACGCTGGCCAGGGTTGCTCCCACGGCGATGATAATACCGGCGACGCCGTAGAGATTGCCCCGTCGTGCCGATGTCTGGTGGCTAAGGCCACCAAGGCTGAGAATAAACAAGATACTTGCGACCACGTAGGCCACGCTCACCAGTCCTGTGCTCATATCGGGCGTCTCCTACTTGCGGAACATTTTGAGCATGCGATGGGTGACCCGGAAGCCGCCCCCTACGTTGATGCTGGCAATCAGCACCGCGACAAAGGCCATGATCCCGACGGCAACGTTCTCCGCCTGTGCCAGGTGCAGAATCGCACCGATCACGATGATGCCACTGATCGCGTTGGTTACGCTCATGAGAGGCGTATGCAGGGAAGGCGTGACATTCCAGATGACCTGCCAACCGATAAAGCAGGACAGAACAAACACGGTAAAGTGCTGCAGGAAGCTTTCCGGCGCGTGTGCGCCAACCCCGTAGAGTGCCAGCGCGGTCACAGCCAGAAGGACGCCTTTACCGATCAGGCTCTTGCGATCGGCCTCTTTCTTCGCGGCGGCCTTGTCCGCGGCCGACGGCTCCTCCGTACCCGGTGCCGGCTTGGGACTGACCGGTGCCTCCGGTTGTGGTGGTGGCCAGGTGATGTCGTCCTCATGAACCACGGTAAGACCACGGATGACATCGTCTTCCATGTTCACCACGGGTTTGCCGTCTTTCTCGGGTGTCAGCTCGGTCAGCAGATGCACCAGGTTGGTGGCGTAGAGCTCACTGGCCACCTTGGCCATGCGGCTGGGCAAATCGGTGTAGCCGATCAGGGTTACGCCGTGCTCGTGCGCCACTTTGCCAGGCTCGGTGAGCTCGCAGTTGCCGCCCCGTTCGGACGCCAGATCCACAATCACGCTGCCGGGCTTCATGGATTTCACCATGTCTGCGGTGATCAGCTTCGGTGCTGGCTTGCCGGGAATCAAAGCGGTGGTGATGATGATGTCCACCTCTTTGGCCTGCTCGGCGAACAATTCCATTTCCGCCTTGATGAACTCGTCGCTCATCTGCTTGGCGTAGCCGCCGCTGCCGCTGCCGTCCTCGTCTTCGAAGTCCAGCACCAGGAACTGGGCGCCCATGCTTTCAACCTGTTCTTTCACTTCCAGGCGAGTATCGAAGGCCCGCACGATGGCGCCCATGCTGTTGGCAGCACCAATGGCAGCCAGGCCGGCAACGCCGGCACCGATCACCATGATCTTGGCCGGTGGCACCTTGCCGGCAGCCGTGACCTGGCCGGTAAAGAAACGCCCGAAATGGTTGGCCGCTTCGATCACTGCCCGATAGCCGGCAATATTGGCCATGGCGCTGAGGGCGTCCATCTTCTGGGCGCGGCTGATGCGGGGCAGGCTGTCGATAGCGAAAGAGGTAATCTTTCTGGCGGCCAGCTTTTCCAGGAGTTCCGGGTTTTGCGCCGGCCAGATGTAGCTGACCAGAAACGCGCCCTCTTTCATCAGATCCGCTTCGTGTTTACCCAGCGCCGGATTTTCCATGGGCGCGCGGACTTTCAGAATGAAGTCGGCTTCTTTCCAGAGCGAACTGGTGTCTGTTGCGATGGCTGCGCCCACTTTTTCATAGGCAGCATCGGAGTAGTTGGCCGCCTCGCCGGCGCCTCCTTCCACGATGACGTCGTAACCAAGCCCGACTAATTTGTGAACAGAGGGTGGCGTTGCAGCCACCCGCCTCTCATCCTCGAAGATTTCCTTGGGGATACCGATTTTCATGTTAAGCGCGTCCTCCGGAACGACCGACTCAATGGATATCTCGGTTTTTACGTAGCCGGGGATGGTATCAGATTTGCTGAGAAATACCTAAATGAGAACCTTTACGGTCAAATGACGGTACCGAAGGCTAGGGAAGGCGGTGGCGCAGAGACTGAATCGACGATTCCGACAGGCCGTCCAGAATGGCGCCCCGGAATTGTCGGTTGATGAAACGCTCGGTTTCGGCCTGGATGGTTTCCCGCTGTGCCGGTTTCTCGATGTAGTCCATCGCCCGGAACAGAATGTACCGAATGGTCATGCGCGAGATTTCATGAATGGTCTCCGGTGGCACGTCGCTGACCAGTTGACGCTCGATAATATCCTCGGCCATCTCTTGGGCGCTGGCTTCCAGCTGGGATTCGAGCGCCCGGCGCAGTACCGGCGAGGGGCCATGAAGTTCCCGGACAGCGACAGTGGTGGCCGCCGGATTGGCCAGGAAATAGTGGTAAACGAAGGCCACCGTATCCCGGGACGCCTGTTCCGACGAATCGGCCATCTGACGCAAATCCCGTACTCCGGTTTTCATCTCCTCGGCAATGTAACCCAGTACCGTTAGCCCGAATTCATCGAGGCTCTTGAAGTGCCGGTAAAACGTGTTCGGATTCAGCCCCGCCTCCCGGGCAAGCTCCCGCAGTCCGAGCGATGTCAGGCTCCGGGTTTCGGTAATCAGCCGAAGTGCAGCCTGAATGAGTTTCAGCTTTCCGCCGGTTATTACGCTCATCTTTTTCTCATTTTTGGAGGTTGGGCCTGCAGGCGGGGCCAAGTATTAGTCAACGCAGGCCATTCACTGCTCCGTTGGTATACGGCTGTATACCCACCTGTGTATACATGTGTCTACCGGCCATGATGACCCGCCGGACAACAACAGACAAGGCCGGGCAGGCCAACGCAGGAGTGCAGCAATGACACAGAACAC
>NZGD01000172.1 GCA_002690925.1 Rhodopirellula sp. | reverse complement strand
TGATGGCTGAAGGTTTCACCCAGGCTAAGCTGCTTGGTGTCAAATTCATCCACTTGTACACTCTTTGCAAAGATCTCCTATCCAAGGCCATGCATTACGACTGGGGCCTGCGTGCAATCAAGAGTGTGTTGCGTGTTGCAGGTGACTTCAAGCGCAACGAGCCTGAGAAGTCTGAGCTTACCTTGCTTTTCCGGTCTCTCCGTGACTTCAATTTGCCAAAAATCGTCGGCGATGACTTAATCGTATTCACGGATCTTCTGGGCGATCTTTTCCCGGGTGAAGATGTTCCACGTTCACGTGACTGGGACCTCGAGAAAAAGATCGAAGAGTGCTTTGTTGAGTTTGGCTATCAGCCGGAGGACAATGCCATCCTGTCCACGGTACAACTTGCCGAGTTGTTGGTGGTGCGTCACTGTGACTTCATCATGGGTACATCAGGCACAGCCAAATCGACTTGTTGGAAGATTCTGGCTGAAGCTAACGGGAAACGGGGCCTGAAGACCACTGTTAAGGATCTCGATCCCAAGGCAATTTTGACCACGGAGTTTTATGGATATATCAATCTGTCTACCCGTGAATGGAAGGATGGAATTTTCTCCATGCTGTTGCGCGAGTGCGCCAATGCTCCTGGTACCGACCCGAAGTGGATCATCCTTGATGGCGATTTGGATGCCAACTGGATCGAGTCAATGAATTCGGTCATGGATGACAATAAGCTGCTGACCCTGGCCTCGAACGAGCGCATTGTCATGAAGCCGCACATGAAACTGATTTTCGAGCTCCGTGACCTCAAATATGCAACACCCGCCACATCATCGCGTGCCGGCGTCTTGTTCATTACCGAGACCAATCAGTGGTGGAACATGGTGCAAACATGGGTCATGAAACGAGAAGACGACTCGTCGGAACGCAAGACCATCCTGCTCGATCTTTTCCAAACTTACTGTCCAGAGACGTTGAAGGCGATCAAGAAAGAATTCCGGCATATGCTCGGCGATTTCAATTGCATGGACTACAACATGATACAGTCGTTGACCCGCGTGCTAGATTCATTGCTCACCCCTGAGAACCTCCCCAAGAATTTGCCCAACGAAGCAGTTGTCATTGAGTCGTACTTCGTATTTGCCGCAATCTGGGCTTTTGGATCAGGCTTCACTATCACTGACGGCGTTGATATGCGTAAAAACTTCAGCTCATGGTGGAAAAGCAAGTGGACTCGAGTCAAGCTGCCTACGAAGGGTCTAATTTACGACTTTTTCGTCGACAAATCAACATACAAGTTTACGCCGTGGGTCCAAATCGTCCCAACCATCAGCTATGATTCCACTACGCCCATGGATACTGTGACCGTGCCCACAGGAGAGACCCAGTCCATTACCTTCTTCCTCGACGCCTTTGTCAGCCTGCGATATCCGGCTCTGCTCATCGGGCTGGCAGGAGCGGGCAAGACTGCCATGATTATGGGCAAACTTCGTTCGCTGCCCGAAGAATTTATGTCTCTTGTCATGAACTTCAACTATTACACTGATGGTACTGGCTTCCGAAGCATGCTGGAAGCTCCGCTTGAGAAGAAGGCGGGCAGGAACTTTGGCCCCCCAGGTTCGCTACGCTTGGTTTACTTCGTTGACGATCTCAATATGCCGCAGCTTGATCCGTACGAGACGCAATATTCGATTTCCCTGCTGCGCCAGTACATGGACTACCAGCACTGGTATGACATGACCAAATTGCAGTTGCGTGTAATCCAGAACGTCCAGTTCCTCAGCTCTATGAACCCCACGTGTGGTTCCTTTGTCGTGAATCCTCGCTTGCAGCGCCACTTCATGATTTTTGCCATCGGATTCCCGGGATCCGAGGCACTCATGACGATTTTCTCGACGTTCCTCAAGGGACACCTGAAAAACTTCGACGAAGCGCTGAGTGATGAGCAGTTTGCACACAAATTGATTCAGGCCGCACTCGAGTTGCATAATAGGGTGGCTTCGACGTTCCGGAAAACTGCCGTGAATTTCCACTACGAGTTTTCCATCCGCCATCTCGCCTCTGTTTTTAAAGGCCTCTTGATGTCGGAGCCGCAGTTCTTCACTGAGCCAGCAAAGTTCGCATCCCTTTTTATCCATGAGGCCGAGCGTGTATACGGGGATCGTCTTGTGTCTCCAAAGAACCTTGAAGATTACCACAAGATTGCCAAGGATGTAGGCAAGAAGTTCTTTAAGGATTTGGACCAGGCTGTTGTGTTCAGGGCGCCTCTGATCTTCTGCCACTGCTGGAAAGACCTTGACGAGAAAAGCTACAACATTATTGAGAGCATGGACTCTCTATCCACTATCCTGAACAATGCGTTGACGTCATACAATGAGACGAATGCAGCAATGAACCTCGTGCTGTTTCAAGACGCCATGCAACACATTTGTCGTGTATGCCGTATTCTGCAGAACGGCCATGCTCTTATGGTTGGCGTAGGTGGCTCGGGTAAGCAGTCGTTGACTCGTGTAGCGGCTTTCATTTGTAACTGCACTGTTGTTCAAATCCAGCTGTCGGGTACGTATGGCATGAACGATTTGAAGGAAGACATCAAGCAGATGTACTTTAAGGCAGGTCTCAAAGGCGAGCAGATCGTATTCATGTTCTTGGACTCTCAGATTGCAGACGAGAAATTCCTCGTTTACATCAACGAAATGCTTTCTTCTGGCAAAATCCCCGGGCTTTTTGCCGCAGATGAAGTTGACACCATTTACAACAGTGTGCGCAACGAGGGGAAGGGAGAAGGCATTCCAGATGCCAAAGAGCCGATGTTTGATTTCTTCATCTCCAAGATCAAGAGAAATCTTCACGTTTCACTGTGCTTCTCTCCCGTGGGCGCTGCATTCCGTATGCGCGCCTCTCGTTTCCCGTCGCTGGTCAACTGCGCAGTCATTGACTGGTTCCAGCCCTGGCCCGAAAGTGCTCTGTACGATGTGGCAAAGCGATTCCTCAATGAAACTGACCTCGGTACCCCTGAAGCGAAAGAGACAATCATCAAGTTCATGCCTTTCTCTTTCGCTGCAGTTAACCAGGCTTCAGATGACTACCGCGAGAAGGAAAAACGCTACAACTACACCACGCCCAAGTCGTTCCTGGAGCTCATCTATCTCTACAAGAATATGTTGTCCAAAAACCGCGCCAAGCTGGAGGGAAACATCAACCGTCTGGGCACCGGCTTGGATAAGCTCGAGGCCACGGCCAAAGATGTGGCTGTGCTGGTAGATCAGGTTAAAATAAAATCTGCCGAGGTCGAGATTGCCAAGACCAAAGCTGACGAAGTCGCAGAGGTTGTTGGAGGAGAAAAAGAAAAGGTCGGTGCTGCGGCTGCGGCTGCGAACGAGGAGGCAGAGAAGGTGGCAGTAATTGCCAAAAATGCAACCACAATGCAGGAGGATTGCGAGCGAGATCTGGCTGCCGCTATTCCTGCTGTAGAGAAAGCCGAAGCAGCTCTCAACAACATCGACAAGAAAGGCCTGCAGGAGCTGAAGTCTCTGGGTAAGCCTCCGGGAGGCGTGTCTGACGTTACGGATGCTATCCTTGCGCTCAAAGGCGAGCCTAAGAAAAATCGTGATTGGAAAACCGCACAGCAGATGATGAAAGACGTCAACAAGTTCATTGAAGATGACCTCAAAGGTTTGAAAAAGCAGATTGACGAAAGCCTATTGCCCCAAAAGAACGTCGACGATTGCAAACCATATCTTGAACTTGAACACGTGAAGGATCTGAGCATCATGGCTAAAAAGTCCGGAGCCGCTGCGGGTCTCTGTGACTTCTTGCTCAACATCGTCGCATATTACGATATTGTGGTGACTGTGGAGCCGAAACGCAAGGCCCTGAAGCAGGCGCAGGACGATCTCGAGAATGCCAACACCAAACTTGCTGCTGTGAACGCTGAAGTGGCTGACCTGGAGGCCAAGCTTGCCGTTCTTGTCGCTGACTTTGACAAGGTAGTTGCTGAGAAGAACGCTGTGGTGGCTGAGGGAGAGCGCTTGCAGACCAAACTTGGCCTTGCGCAGCGTCTCATGGCCGCTCTTGGATCAGAACAAGAACGCTGGGCTGTGAATGTAAAACAGATGAAGGAGGATGCCAATTTGCTTCCCGGTGACGTTTTGATGGCTGCTTCCTTCGTGTCGTACGTCGGCTGCTTTAACAAGGCCTTCCGCACGGTTCTGATCAGCGACACCATGCTACCCTTCCTGAAGAAGGCCGGAGTCCCGATGTCTGAGAATCCCGATCCCCTAGCGATCCTCACCGATGCTGCTCAGGTTGCGGCATGGAATGGGGAGGGCCTGCCCTCGGATCGCGTGTCGGTTGAAAATGGTGCCATTTCGGTGTATGCTGAGCGTTGGCCCCTGATGATCGACCCACAGCTGCAGGGTATAGTCTGGGTGAAAGAAAAGGAGAGCAAGAACAACCTGCAAATCACACGTTTGACGAACAAGAAAATGCTTTCAACCTTGGAAAAGGCTCTGGAAACAGGCTGGTCAGTGATGATAGAGAACCTTCAAGAGACGCTCGATGCTGTCATCGGCCCGATCGTTGGTCGGCAGAAGATCAAAAAGGGCCGCAACTTCATGGTCAAGCTCGGTGACAAAGAAGTTGAATACAACGACAAATTCAAGCTCATCTTGCACACGAAGCTGGCTAACCCTCACTATCCACCCGAGGTGCAGGCCGAATGCACGCTCATCAACTTCATGGTGACAGAGGACGGCCTTGAGGACCAGCTTCTGGCAAAAGTCGTCACCAAAGAACGCCCAGATCTCGAGGAGAAGAAGACAGTGCTGATCCAGCAGCAGAATGAGTTCACTGTGAAGCTACAGTTTCTGGAGGATGAGTTGTTGCGCAAGCTCGCGGAGGCGCAGGGGGACATCACAGAGGATGTGGAGCTGATTGAGTCGCTGGAGGACGCGAAGAGGACGTCAACTGACATTCAAGAGAAGGTTGTAATTGCCAAGGAGACTGAAATTGACATCAACGAAAAGCGCGAACTGTACCGTGGTGTTGCTAACCGATCGGCCCTCCTCTTCTTCGCTCTGGGCGAACTGTTCAAGGTGCACTCTTTCTACCACTACTCCCTGGCCGCGTTCACTAGCGTGTTCCTCAAATCCATTGATCAGGCCGGAAAGAAATACAAGGGAGACCCTCTACACGTCTCCAAATTGATCCAGCAGACGAAGGGAGACAATCCCTTCAAGCGCTTCCGTGCTGCATCGATGCTCGTCAAGGCGGGTACCAAAAGTCGTCTTGAAAATGGAGAGGTAATGATGGAGACAGACATTGATTTGGACAATCGGTTGAAAGAGTTGACATACTCCATCACCTATGGGGTGTATAACTTCGCACGCCGGGGCCTTTTCGACGAGCACAAGCTGTTGTTTGTCAGCTCCCTCTTCCTCAAGATTTTGCAGCGCAATCCTGACATCTCGATATCTAACGAAAAGAAGGGCATGCTGGATACGGATGAAGTCTTGTACATGGTCAAGGGCACCAAAAACATGAATCCTCCTGCTATGCAGGCCGAAGTCTCTGCGTTTATCATAGAATCCGTATGGCAGTCAATTTGTGGCCTCTCAGAGCTGCCTAGATTCCAGAAGTTGCAGTCCGAGATGGTGGACAAGCACAAGGAATGGGACGAATGGAGCAAGCTTGAAGCCCCAGAGCTGAAAGACCCACCGGGAGAATATGCGACGATGACATCATTCCAGAAGTCCTGTCTTCTGCGTGCCATCCGGCCGGACCGTGTGACCGCTTCGCTTCGCATCCAGATCCAAGAGCTCTTCGGCAAGATGTTCATCGACGAGGAGGGCTTCAACATCTTCTCGATTTATCGTGAGACGGCACCGCAGACCGCAGCCTTCTTCTACCTCTTTGCTGGAGCTGATGTGGTGTCTGACCTCGATCCCTTGCTCAAAAAGAAGGGATATTCTGTTGAAAATGGCCTCTTCATCAATATCTCCATGGGACAGGGCCAGGAGCCGGTAGCAGAGGAAGCGCTGGACAGGTGTATGAAGCAGGGTGGCTGGGTCTTTTTACAGAACATCCACTTGATGTCTGGCTGGGTCAAAGCATTGGAACGTAAACTCGAGGCCTCTCAGGAAGGGGCTCATGACGACTTCCGCTGTTTCCTCTCTTCCGAACCGCCGCCGTTGCCTTCGCAGCAGACCATCCCTGAGGCCATTCTACAGAATTCTATCAAGGTGTCTAATCAGCCAGCGCAGTCGCTTCGTGCAAACTTGCTTCGTGCCTGGCAGTCCTTTGATCAGGCTTACATTGATACTTGCCTGCGCAAAGAAGATTTTAAGCCTGTGCTGTTGGCCTTGTGCTGCTTCCACGCTCTCATCAACGGCCGTCGCAAATTTGGCTTCATTGGCTGGTCATGCAGCAACATCTATGGTTTCACTATGGGTGACTTGGCCCAGTGTGCAGCAGTGTCGATCAATATGCTCAATGTGCGCACGGGCGCCCGCGGGGAGGAGTCGGTTCCCTTCGCTGACTTGAAGTACATCTTCGGCGAGATCAT
Source organism: Rhodopirellula sp. (assembly GCA_002690925.1). Classification (GTDB taxonomy): domain Bacteria; phylum Planctomycetota; class Planctomycetia; order Pirellulales; family Pirellulaceae; genus Rubripirellula. The sequence continues at coordinate 1,405 of NZGD01000172.1, read as the reverse complement.
GTATGGCGGACACATCACCGACAAGTGGGATCGCCGATGCAACTGCACATACCTGGAGACGCTAGTGATACCCGAGCTTTATACAGAGGGCTTTGAACTCTTCCCGGGATTCACCACTTTGTTGAAGGGAAACTATCAAGAATACCTTGATCACATCGACTTCAACCTGCCGCCGGAGACACCTACCGGTTTCGGCCTTCATCCGAACGCAGATATCTCATACCTCAATAATGAGTGCTTCAGCCTCTTCAGGCAGCTCATGGAGCTGAGCGGTGGTGGGGGCGGAGCTGGTGGAGCTTCAAAGGACGAAATAATCGCAAAGATGGTCGTGGACTTCCTCGAACGCCTGCCAGAGAATTACAATTTGTTTGACATCAAGGATCGCATCGGCGACCCCAAGAACCTTACACCTTATCTCATTGTCATGAACCAAGAGTGTGAAAAGATGAACATTCTGCTTAGCACCATCCGCAAGTCGCTGGGCGACTTGCAATTGGGTCTTCAAGGCGCCCTCAACATCTCTGAAGCCATGGACAAGATGATGACATCTATGTTCATGGACCAGATCCCGGCGATGTGGGAGAAACAAGCCTGGCGCACGCTCAAAACATTGCCCGTATGGTTTGTGGATGTGCTGGAACGGTGCACTATGTTCAAAGACTGGTCCGACAGTCTGAAAATGCCGGCTTCCTTGTGGCTCTCCGGTTGCTCCAATCCCATGGCCTTCGTGACGGCTGTCATGCAGGTGACGGCGCGTGCCTACACCTGGGCGCTTGACGAGGTCGAGACCTTCACCGACATCACCACGATGGACTGGGACCTTGCTGAGGGCCAGCCTGAGGAGGGTGCGTACGTACACGGCATCTACATCGAGGGTGCTCGATGGGACCGCGAAGCAGGGGAGCTGCGGGACTCGTTCCTCCGCGAACTTGCGCCGCAGATGCCTATCATTCACCTGAAGGCAATCCCCGCAAAGGAGCGCCGCCTGGATGGATACTACGACTGCCCCGTGTACTACGTCTCGCAGCGTGGTGGTGGCAACCCGCCGGGATCCTATGTCTTCTTTGGACAGCTCAAAACCTCAGAACCCACTGTCAACACGCTGTATGGCGTGTATCAGTACAAGTGGGTTCTTGCTGGTGTCGGCATGCTGCTCCAAATCGAGTAGGCACGGGCCCCACGCGCGCTTAGACAGGGTAAGTTGCAAACTTTGTTTTCATGGGCGCTTGACCACGCATAAATAATCCTATGCATATTACATGCCGATCCCCACAAGGGTCTTTGTCATGTGAATGGTGAATGAATAGCCATTGCGGTTTGTTCTTGAATAAATTTTCACGCCTGCATTTGCTTCGTGTGAATACGAAAGTCATCTTCGGCCAACGCTCGCTCGATCCCATACATG
>NZGD01000171.1 GCA_002690925.1 Rhodopirellula sp. | reverse complement strand
CGCAATATGTCTACGTCGCGATGGATAGTAACGCGAGTAATGAGGGTGATAATCAGGTATTGCGGCAGTTGCAGGACAAGAAACTACAGAGCAAGCAGGATGAACTACAGAGCAAGCAGGAGCAGCTTGCAGCAGTGGAAGATGACTTGTCCGCAAAAAAAACCGAGGCGAGAGTCATCGGCACGTTTTCGGAGCTGACTATTCAAAGCGAGTTGGCAAAGGAGTTGTCTGCAGTCAATCCGGTAAGGAGTTTGCAGGTGGCAACGGGAGCGATGCGATCCCTAAGCGACTTGGAAGAGGGTGAGGACAAGGCGTTCCTTAGTGGTTATGCAAGGGAAAGAGGGGAGTTGTTGCTGACGTTACAGCAAGCAATTGTTGATTCATTGCAGCGGTGGTTTCCTAACGCGACGATGATCGGCGGAGAATTTATCGAGTCCAGGCAGTCGCGGGAAAACCATGTCGTTGGTGTTCTTTCGGTGGAGGCAAGGAACGGCGTGGACAACCCGTTTCGCGTGACCGTGATTGATGGGAAGGCTGCCGAGAATGTGAGTAACTCGGATTTGGCGTTCAGTGTGTATCGACTCAATGCAGCGGTTAACCGATTGGAAATGAATGCAGATGGGAGTTTGTTTCTCGCGTTTGTAGATGGTGAATCAGGTGCAAGGGCTGCCGATAATACACGGCTTGTAAGGCATGGGGAATTGGCAAAGGCGCTTGCCATACCTACTGACGTGAAAGAGTGCTGCTTTCCTGCTTGGTCCGATGATGTTTGGATCTTGGATTCACAGGGAGGTGTTTCCTGTTGGAGTGCGGGGGTACGTCGGAATAAAGATGTCACGAATCTGTTGCGATTGGATTTTCCTTTGCCAGTAGAACATTTTGTTTCACTTGCTGGTGATGGTGAATTTGCAATGTCGTTTGCTGACGGTGTTAGTGTGGTTCAGCTAGACATGAGTACTGATGAAGTGCGGCGGACAGAATTGGGTGGGGCTTCATGTCGCTTGGTTTCCTTGAATCCAGGGGCGCCAGAGACTGAGTCTGCATCGGAGACGAGTCGCGTCTGTTACTGGGACAGCCACGCGAAAAGTCTTGTCGTTGAAGTGTGGAAGCGAGGTCAGTTTGATTCAGGGCGTGATCGTTGGGATATTCGACTCCCAACGGTAGAGGATGTTCGTGGCTGTTTTGTCGATGAACGCGGTCATTGGATTTGTGCAAACGTACAAACTTCGGAGGGGCCGCGGTGGAAATTTTGTTCATTGTTTGGACCGGAAGAAAGAGTAGGAGTAATTACCCTTGCTGGAGACCCAGTGAAGGGTATCAGGGTGCGGTCGGGGATGAGGGATATCGCTGTAGCAAGCAGCAGTGCAGTGTTTCATTACAAAATTGAAAACGGTCTTCCGAATCTTTGGAATGAGATTTCAAGCGGTACTTCAAGTGTGACGGCATTTTGTTGGCTTGGTGGCCGGCCAACAATTGCTGTTGGTTTTGAAAACGAAGTGTTGTTTCGGCATGTTGCTCCAAAATCAGCAGGAGACTCTGGAAGCAATCTGACAGGTGGGAAAGTGCTGAAGGTCTGGGGTGAATCGATTTCAGATTTGTACAGTGATGCGAGTGGCGAGCGTTTGGTGTCGTTGGATGGAGCCGGTGCCACTTCGACCTGGAATCTAGGTGATCTCGCGACTGATGTTGTTTGGGTACATGAACAATCTGTGGATGCTGTAAATGCGTCGCAGGTACAGGTGGTTCATGAAACTAAGCAGGTAGCAGTGTTGGGTAACGGAGGTGAGTTTTCTGTTTATTCAAGCCCCCGTTTTTTGAACAGATCCAAAACCAAGGATAGACGTCGTTTATCGAGTCAGTGGATGGCGTGGGAAAATTCCACAAGTGCGTCGCAAAATGCTTCTGACTTTACCCTGCAAGATTCGATTCTTGCAGTTGCAAGTAGCAAAGGGAATGTGCCCGTTTATCGATGTGGAAAGTCAGGGCTTTCGTTGCTCGCTGACATCCCGATCCAAGCAGATAGAGTCCTCGCGAGTGTCGATCATCGTTGGCTGTGTGTGAAGCAAGCGGCAAAGCTTTATATCTATGATTTGCGTCATCGCCGACAAGAGCCTTGGGAGGTCAGCGTTATCGACGAAAACGCAGAAGTGAGTTTCATTGGATCCGGCCGTTGCCTTGCCACAATCGGTGATGATCGAATTTTGAGGGTGTGGGATCCTTTGAATCAAACGAGTGAGGCTGTGGAGTTGGGGGCACTAGCGAAAAAAGCTACGCGTGGGTTCCACGGCAAGCACGAATCATTGTTTCCGATGGATGATGGGCGAGTGTTCATGTTGAGAGAAACAGACGATGGTGGTTGCATGACAGCCGGATACATTCAAATGGGGAAGAGTGGTAACACCTTGGATCTGGTTCCGAATCAGGCTGGAGAGTTGTGGGCAATGGCGAGTATTCCACCGTGGAATGCGAAGAGTAGCAATCGTGGTCTTGCGATAAGTATCGGTCGTTTCGGGCGTATGCCAGTTCAACGTTCTCATAGTGGGAATGAGTGGGGATTCCTCGAAGCCAAATCTCTTGATGCTACACCGTCCAAACTTAAACCACTAAAACGTTATCGTGTCAAAGGTGCAGTTAGGGCTGCTATGGCGATTAGTCCGAATCAGCAATGGCTTGTACGAAGCAGCCGAGCGGGGTTTGATGTCTGGCAGCTTTCGACGCAAAAACTTGTGCCCCATTTCTCTCAGGAACGTGCCAGTGACCCTGCGACCCAACTGGTGTTTTCATCCGATGGAAAATGGCTGGTTGCTGGTTACGAAAGCGGTGCTGTGCGGCTGTGGAAGATTGATGGACCCGACTTTTGGCTATCTCAGTCCATTGAGTGGAGCATTCATTCAAGCCCCATTGAGTCAATCGTTGTTGATCCCGACGCAGGTTGGTGTTTTTGCACAAGTTCTGACCGGATTTCTTGTATCCCCATCGACTTTGAACTGCTGCTTGAAATGGCAAACGAGCGACTGAGTTGCGTCATCTCCTCAAACCCGGATTTGAATTCGCCCGGCCCAAATAGATGAATGAAGTCAGGCTGGAATTACGCCCAGCCAGGAGCTCATGTGCTCCATGGTCGGGAGGTGCCTTGCTGAGATTGGCTGCAACTGTTGTGTATTTGGAAATTGAAAATATTTGTTTTTCTGATGTAAATGGCAGATTCGAATAGGCGGTATACTGTGGGAAAATCCTCTCTAGCATTTGTGATCAATCGGCATGTCCAGCGAAACCTCGGAACCACTTGAACTGTTGGAACTAGCACAGTCGGGCGATGAACAGGCTTGCCGTGAATTGTTGCTACATGTCGCAGATCGCTTGGAACGTTACCTCGTGGAAAAAATGCCGCAGAAGCATCAGGCCAGTTTCAGTGCCGAAGATGTGTTACAGGAGGTGTTGTTTGCGATACACCGAGACTTGTTGTCTTACTCTCCCCAATCAGGAGCTTCGTTCTACTCTTGGTGTTACCGTATTGCAGACAACCGGCTGTTGGATGCGATTCGTCGATTTGAGCGTAAGAAACGAGGTGGCGACCGGAAAAAAGTGGAGGGTTCTCCCGAGCAGTCAGGAGTTGACTTTATCGATGCCGTTCCCGGTAAAACGACCTCCCCAAGCGTACGTGTGGCAAGAAAAGAGAAGGCCGCCGCACTCCATGAAGCATTGGAAGACTTGCCCGAGAATCAGCGTGAAGCCCTGAAAATGCGGTTCCTCGAGAATCGATCCCAGAACTCAATCGCAGGCCGCTTGGCAGTCACGCAGGGTGCAGTCGAGGGCTTGTTGAAAAGGGGCAAGCACAAGCTCGCTGACATGCTTGCCTCGCTGTCGAGTCGACGTCGCTGACTCGGTCTCGGTGAATAGAGAGGTGCTGCCTGTGACGTTCGACTGCTCTCAGAGCGTGCTGTATGCCTGGCATCTGGCATGCGTGCCGCATCAAAGCTCGTTTTGCCAACGGTCTGTTCATCACTGCGCTATTGAACAGCGGTGGTTTCGTCACTGCCCTGCTCATCAAGGATCAAAAGCGTTCGTTCCGCCTCTGTGATACCGCTACGCTGTCGACTCGAAAACACCCAGACGACGCAACCGAGGGCTGATAGGGCAGCTAAAATGGGCCACTCATAACTGTTGAGAGGAAATGCTACGGGGCTTTGGGGAATCAGCATGGCTAGCAGGATCAGCAGTGAACCAATCATGGCAGTCCCGATCAGTACCCACGTGAGTGCTGACATCGATTTGCTACTGCGGCGCAGGATGACAGATAGTGACAGTGTCACGCCCAGGAACGCCAAAGCGATGCAGGCGGATCCTACGTTGACCAGGACCAGCACTGCAGGTTTACCAAGAAAGGCGCCGGCCACGGTGATCAAAGCTGCGAATAGGATCGCGAGTGCGGGGGTTCCGAAACGGGCATGTGGGCGACCGAAGGCCGGGTGGATCACATGACCTCGCCCCATGGCAAATAGCACACGCGTCCCTGACAGGAAAAAACCATTCCAGCTGGTTAGCAGACCAACTAACGCGACTAGCAGAACCATTCGCGCGAGTGCTGGCGATTCAAATGCCTTTTCAAACGCAGCAGCGGTCGGAAGGTCCTCACCTTGTATGCTCGCGAGCGGCGTCACCATCGCAACTGAAAGAATGACCGCAGCGTAGAAACATGTGGCACCGACAATGGACCACAGCAGGACTCGCCCCAGTTTGTTCGCTGACACACTGTCGGTTCGTTCTTCCGCGGCCTGGGGAATTGTATCAAAGCCGACGAACCAGAAAGGGACAGTGACAAATACTGCCAGCACACCCTTCAAGCCGGCTTTGCCTTCTGCGGAACCGAGCATTGGTTCCAAGTTGGCGAGGCTTCCGTTTGTGATTCCTGCAATGACAAACGAGGCAGTACAGATCACTAGTAACAGGGTCAGTATTGACTGGAGGACGGTTGCCATGCCAACGCCGAAAAAATTCACAAGTGCGATTAGGGTGGTCAAGCCTGCGGCGAGCAGCAGATGTGAAAGATAAATCGTTGATTCATCAATCTCGTAAAGAGGCCAATAATCGAAAGGAATCAGGTAGGACAACACGATGCCGATCGAAACAGCTTCAAAAGCTGAAACGGAAAGATAGCCGAACGTCAAGAACCAGCCAATTAAAAAGGATTCGCCTGTCCCGAATGCTTTGTACGCATAGGCGACCTCTCCACCGGAAACGGGTAGCATTTCCATGACCTTTGCGTAGCAAAAGCCTATCGCAAGCATCAACACACCCCCCAGAGCAAAAGCCAAGATTGCTCCCACTGGTCCAGCGTCTTCCAGCCAGCCTTTCACTCCGGTTAACCAACCCACCCCAATCATGGAGCCAAAAGCAAGTGAAAAGAAGCCAAACTTGCCGATGGCTTTTTGTAATTGTGGTCTTTGATTCATGTTGTTGAAAATGCGAAGAAGAGCACACGCCTTAGCGATTAAACCGCCAAGGCGTGTCTCTTGCGGTACTGGGAGTTGAAGTCAACGCTATGGGCGACATCAATTCAACGGTTCGAAATCATGATGTAAGTGCAAGCGTCTCCCGCTTTTCCATGACGGAGTTGAGGCTCTGATCAAAAATATCAATCGCTTCATCAATCTCACTGCGACTGACATTTACTGGTGGAATCCAGCGAATCACATTTCCGCCAATGCCGCACGTCAGCAGCATCAAGCCCCGGTTGAGGCATTCATGTTGCAAATGGGTCACTAGTTCCTTGTCAGGTCCATGCTCACTGATCAGTTCGACACCAATCATGAGTCCCGGTCCCCGTACATCCGTGCGGTGTGGCAAGCGGGATAGGCAATCGCGAAGACGATTCGATAGGTATTCTCCCTCACGACTCGCATTCTCAATCAGGTGTTCTTGACGGATCACTTGCAATGTTGCCAATCCGGCAGCCATTGCCAAAGGCGATCCGCCACCATAGGTGCCGCCATGAGAACCAGGTTGCCACTTGGACATCAGTTCGCCGGAGGCACCGATGGCTGACATGGGTAAACCACTGGCGATACCCTTGGCCATGATCAGGATGTCGGGTCGCACTTCACTCGACTCGTGAGCCCACATGTGGCCACTCCGAGCAAAGCCCGATTGAATTTCATCTACGATTAACAGGATGCCGGTGCGGTCACAGACTTCTCGCAAACCCTGAAGAAAAGCTTTTGGGGTTGGTATGTAGCCGCCCTCACCCAAGACTGGCTCAATCAGCATGGCCGCGGTTTCGGAAGGCATTGTTTGTGTTTTCAGCAGACGCTCGAGGTCTGCCAACGCAGTCTTGACCGCCAAATCGGCATCGCACTGATCTCGAAATGCATTCGGGAATGACGAAAAGAACACACCTGATGGTAGAGGTTGGTATCCCTCGCGATAAATTCCTTTGCTGCTGGTTAAGGCCATCGTCATAGCTGTACGACCATGAAATCCACCTTGAAATGCAATCACATTGGGACGGCCCGTGGAAACCTTTGCCAGTTTGATTGCTCCTTCGACGGCTTCTGAACCACTGTTGGAAAAGAAGAACGTGTCGATGGAATCCGGAGTGACTTCACGAATGGCACGTGAGTACTCAACTGTCTTTTCTGGAAGCATGCAGTTCATCTGTCCAAACAAAAGTTTGGAGGCTTGCTCTTGGACAGCTTGCACAACCAACGGATGGCAATGACCCGTGGCTGTGACACCAATGCCACTGGTGAAATCAAGGTAGGAACGACCCTCGATGTCGTATACCCATGATCCCTCACCACGGACGATTGGCGTTTTTGCAAGGCGACCCCAAACCGATGAAATGGCAGAGGTCATTTCAACTGAAAAATCATTTTGACGGCTCATCGGTTCTCACCCTTTTGAAAAGAGGTTGCTTGGATGCTGCGGTCACAATTTCACAGACGTGTAGCAAAAAATCTGTGTCAAACGGTCACCGCCGTAATGGCGTTTCACTCTGGACTTTCTCCCGATTTCCGATCACACCCTCGCTGCAGTCGGTTGGCAGCGAGACAAGATCATAGACGAGGTGCGGTGTTCTCCCCAAGGTAGTCCCCCCACAAGAGGTGATGATGTTTGACCGAGGGTAATTCCAGCGAAAACGTTTGCCCTGTAGGGCTCTTCATAAACCTACGCGGGAATGGGTGCGCAAATGCGCAGGCATTCAGTGGAAAAGCGATTGAAACCACAATTTAAATTTCGAGGACTCCAAAGAATACCATCGCAGCTTTCCACTACTTGGCCACTGCTCGAATGCTGACCTGTTCGGCCTGGAGTGGTTAGAATCAGCATGATCATCGCTGGCCTTTGGGCACGCTGATTTGCCTCGACAGATCGCCACGCGAGGAATTCGTTTCCACCCGTCGTAAGCCCCAGCATCTATTTGCCATGAACTTCTGCTTCAATGTACTGAAATCCTGCCAGGCAATCTTCACGTTATTGCTAATTGTTGGAACTCCTGTCGTGCAAATACAGGCGGCTGATTGGCAATTCTCGGGCTCGTTATTTATCAACACGACGTCCGAGGGGGCATCTATTCCCGCCGAAGCATCGGTCGAAAACTTTCCACTTCTCGTGCGTTTGCACCAAGATTGGTTTGATTTCTCGCAAGCTCAGGATGACGGCAGCGATGTTCGCTTTTTTACAAGTCAGGGGGTCCCGCTCGCTTTTCAAATTGAAGACTGGAGTTCTGAATCGGGCAACGCTTGCATTTGGGTTCGGATTCCAGAAATTCGGGGGCAAGAGGTTCAGGAAATCAAAATGCGATGGGGCAATCCTGAGTCTGAATCACAATCAAACGGACAGCAGGTCTTTAACAATTCCAATGGTTATCTGAGTGTTTGGCACATGGGGGCAACGGTTCAAGATGAGGTTGGAACACTTTCTTCAGAAGATACTGGTACTAGCGAGACGGTCGGGATCATTGGGAACGCTCGGCATTTCCAAAATCGTGGCGTCTTCTGTGGAGATCAGATCAAATCGTTCCCTGCGGGGAAGAGCGTTCATACAAGTCAAGCATGGTTTCGTTCAGAAGCTTCACGTGGTCGTGTAATGGCATGGGGAAATGAAAAAGCTCAGGGTAAGGTTGTGATGCAATACCGCAGTCCACCTCGTGTGCACATGGAGTGCTATTTCTCAGACGCGAATGTCGATGGCGATCTCGTCGGTAAGGGGCCACAGTGGGTGCACGCAGTGCACACCTACCGCAGAGGTGAGTCATTGATTTATCTCAATGGTGTGCTTGCGGGAAAAGGGAATCCAAGAGCCACCGCCTTGAAAGTTGAGAGCCCGTCACGCATGTGGATCGGGGGATGGTACAACAACTATGACTTTGTTGGTGATATCGATGAAGTGCGTGTTTCAAATGTGATTCGTAGTCCGGAATGGATTCAGTTGGAATACGAAAATCAAAAACCACTCCAGACATTGATTGGCCCCATCGTTCAGAGTGAAAGCAGCTTTGCTACGTCACACGATTCGGTGCGGTTGCTGGAGGGGCAGGAAGTCGAGTTAAGTGTCGTTGCTGGCGGTGCCCAGAAAATTTACTGGGTGTCGATGGTCGGAGAGGAAGAAAGTGTTTTTGCCGTGGATCGACTTAAGATCATCTATGATGCGGGGCGGATCGCAGGCGATGAAAAACGAACTTTGCAAGTCAAGGCTGTCTATCCCGACGGCTTAAAAACCATCGACATTCCTGTGGAGGTCGAGGAGGTCATTCCGGAACCCATTTTTGCTTTGCAGTCGCCTTTGCACTGGAACGGGCGAGATACCATTGAAGTCGTGCCTGTGATCGAAAATCTACAGCAGATGAAAGCATCTGGTCATGGTCAGCTGAGTTATGAGTGGAAGGCAGCTGGTTTGGCGACCATCAATCAGATTCATGGCGGGAAAATGATCTTGGCCCGTGCGCAAAATAGCGGTGAGTTGATCATTACGGCAACCGTCAGTAATGGAGGAAAGGCAACGTCAGTCAGCACGCGAATCCTTGTTGAGGAACCGCTGATTGATCCCCGAATTGTTCGGGAGCCTGATGCCAACGAGAAGCCTGTCGACAATCAGTTCTACGCTCGGGACCAGAGCAATACGGCGGAACTCCATTGCAACGGAATCTTGAACGAGCCTGCCGATCAAGTGTTCCTAAACGTCTACGCCAACGACAAAAAGATTGCGACGGAAAAGCAGAAGGTCAAGCTGGGGGAAGCCTATCGATTGATGGCTCGCCTGAAAGCTGGATTAATCACTTACCGAGTGGAATTCGGTGTCGTGAGAGACGGTGCGGCAATGGTGCGATACACGGCTGACAATATTGTTTGTGGTGATGCCTACATCATTGAGGGGCAGTCGAATGCTCTGGCAACCGACACTCGAGAAACGTCACCTGCTGAAACCAGTCAGTGGATTCGCAGCTACGGGAAGCCAAACCCTCGACGCAATCAAACAGAAGAGGCAGATGTGAATCTATGGTGCCTTCCTGTCTGGAAAGCGAGGAATGGTGAAAAAGCAGAGCTGGGATACTGGGGAATGGAATTGGCGAAACGCCTCGTGAAAAGTCAGCACATACCCGTCTGTATTATCAATGGCGCGGTCGGGGGAACTCGCATCGACCAGCATCAACGCAATGACGATGATCCCACGGACCTGAGTACCATCTATGGACGTTTGCTGTGGCGGGTGCGACAGGCAAAGCTTACTCATGGGATTCGTGCGGTGCTGTGGCATCAAGGAGAAAATGACCAGGGTGCCGCCGGACCTGATGGGGGATATGGGTGGGAAACGTATCAGCGCTATTTCATCAGGATGTCCGCAGCATGGAAACGGGATTTTCCCAATGTCGAGCAATACTATGTGTTTCAGATTTGGCCGAATGCTTGCAGTATGGGTAATGGAAATGGAGACATGCTGCGAGAAGTGCAGCGCACACTACCCAAGCTTTATTCCAGAATGAGTATTCTTTCGACGTTGGGGATAACGCCTCCTGGTGGTTGTCATTATCCGTTATCCGGGTGGGCCGAATTCGCAAAAATGATTGAACCGGTTATCGAACGAGACCTCTACGGAAAAGAAGTCGAGCAAGCCGTTACCGCTCCCAATCTTGTGCACGCAAGTTTGGGAGACAGTGAACAGGACACTGTTGTTCTGGAATTCGACCAACCTGTGGTTTGGTCTGACGATCTTGTTGATGAATTTTATCTGGATGGTGAGCCTCGTCTCGTAGCTTCAGGAAAGGCGGTCGGAAAAAAGCTGACCCTTCAATTGAAGGAATCTCGAAACGTCAAGAAAATTACCTATCTTAAAGAACAGTCATGGAGTCAGGACAAGTTGTTGAAGGGGGGGAACGGAATTGCCGCATTGACGTTTTGCAACGTCAGCCTGTCGCCACCAGGTTGAATTTGTACTCATCTGTTTTCTAAAACTGCTTACGCGGTCTTGCTTCTGAATCACCGGACCCAAGGTGTCATCCAACGCTTTGGATAACCTCGTTTTTATTTCCACAGACGAATGATCTCATGTTATTGAAAAATCACTTTGCACCCAGTGAGTCGTCTTTTTCTGCATTCATGGCATGTGCGATCTGTTTTCTGCTGATTGTCATCAGCGCGGACGCTGCAGCTGACAAACCTCTCAAAGTGTTTGTCTTGGCGGGGCAGTCAAACATGGATGGGCAAGCAGATATTCGAACTCTCGACTTTTTGGGAGAAGACAGTAACCCGGATCGAGCATCGTTGCTGGGCATTTTTAAGTCTGATGCCGGAGCTTTGATGACAAGAGACGATGTTTGGGTTGCCAATGCAGGCGTGTATGAAGAGTTGCAGGCGGGGTTTGGTGGAAGACGCAACTATGACAAGCTTGGTAGCAAAATTGGCCCTGAGTATGCATTTGGTTACTACATGGGCGAGGTGTTTGATGAGCAAGTGTTGTTGATTAAATACGCTCCCGGCGGGAAAAGCCTGCATGTTGACTTTCGTCCACCGAGTGCGGGAAATACAGGCAACGAAAAATTGGACACAAAAGTATTGACCAAGGAAGTTGCAGAGAAATGGAATGGAGGCAAGGTGGAACCGGTTGTTGGTTTGGAGTATCGCAAGCTGGTTCGATACGTTGAGGCCACCCTATCAACGCTCAATGAGCGGTTCCCCGATTACGAACCAACACACGGCTACGAGATCGCCGGGCTTGTCTGGTTTCAGGGATTCAATGACATGTTTGATGTGACAGGACGACAGCAGTACGGTCAAAATCTGAAGCATCTAATTCACGATCTTCGTCGTGATCTGCGTGCGCCCGAAATGAAGGTCGTGGTTGGAGTGATGGGCGTGAATGGTCCGGAAAACGAAGAAAATCCAAAGCAGCGAGATGTGCGAAATGGGCAGCGTTCGATTAACAACTTGCCGGGTTTCAAAGGGAATGCACAAGCAATCGAGACTGCTGGATTTTGTCACCCGCAGATTGTTGCAATCAAGACAGCCGGTTGGCTCAATAAAAACCGTGATCTTAAGGCGATGCCTCTCACGGATCAGGAGCAGGAAATGCTTGCTCGGGCAACATCAGACAAAGGCTATCACTACTACGGCGAAGGACGCTTTTTTATCCTGGTAGGAAAAGCGTTCGCGGAAACCATGCTGAAGCTGTTGGGCGAGAATGAGTCCGTCGAAGGGCGGTGAGACGCTGTTCGAAGTGAGACGCGTGTTGTGATGTCAGGCAGCAGTCCACGCCAGTGAATATGAATCAAGTCACTTCGTGAGTACTATTTCGCGATGCGTGAACGTTTCATTCGGGTCGGATGCCGAAAGAGAAGGTTGGTATAGGAGTAGCGGTCGCATGGCACATGCCGATGGCGATCACGGTTCCGGTACTCGAAGACTTCGTAGCCATGGTTTAGCAGGAAGTCTACATTCCGCCGACTCAGACCATTGCCTGTTGATGAACACACGTGATCACCCATCTCAAGAACAATTGTTGGATGGCACCGACGGATGGTATCAATCAGGCCCTCAAGTACTGGTATCTCTGCGCCCTCGGTATCAATTTTCAAGAAATCGGGTTCGCCGTGTAGGTGGGCAAAATCGTCGAGCTTGATGGCGGGGACCATTGTTTCGCGGGTCAGATGATCGACGGGATCAGGCTCGTAGCCTTCTCCGATCACGAAGTTCAGGCTGCTACGGCCAACGTCTTGTTCGATGAAGCCTAGCGGACCGGTCGTGCGGTACGCAGCGACTTTGCAACACGTAATATTATCGCGTCTTGCTGCATTTTCCGTCAAAACTTCGTAGGTCGCTGCCGTCGGTTCAAACGCGAATACGTGGCCTTTGGGGCCCACAAGAGACGAAGCTAGCAGACTGAAATAACCATAATGTGAGCCCACATCATAAAAGGTCATGCCGGGTTCAAGGCAATCGATGAACATTGAGGTGACATCGTCCTCAAAGTAACCAAACTTTCCCAGTCGCCCAGACACAAACTCAGGAAAGACGACTGACATCTCTTGCCCCCAAAATAGCGGCACGGAAACTTTGCATGCCTTGCCGAGCCACTTTGCTGCTTTCTTTTCAATCCGAACCTTGGCCCAACGGGGTAAGTTGCGAATGTGTCGTCGTTCATTTTGTCGAAGCCAGTGTTGTTTGACTTCGTCCCGATCCGTCATGTTTGCCGAACCTCGTGTTCGTAAAAAAACTCTGGGTCGGAGATACAGTAACGAGGGGTGTACTGTCAATTCCGAAACCGCTTGATGCTCGCTCCGTTGAGGTTCATGCAATGCTTGTGAAGCCATGCCAAACATTGCTTTTACCGGCTACGAGCTGAATTGAACGCAGGCTCCCAGCGGGGGGCAGCATGAATGCGTTGGAAATGCCAGCAATTACTTTTTTTGTTGACCATAAATTGGTGCGGTCCATCCTTTGGGCAGTCGGCCTTGTGGTCGAACACCAATCGCATCATCCGGGATCGGATGGTCCGCCGCGGTTTGCAGTGGAAGTTCATCGGGGAGATGCTTGATCTCAAAATCTTTGTATTGGATCGTCATTGCGGGGCCCACGTGCACCTGAACCGCCAGCACGCCTTCTAGTTTTCTGCCCAACTCATCCAGATCAACGACGTCCACTGTTTTGGTATCATCGATCCAGTGACGGTGATGATTGCCCTCCACCAGAACGCGGTAGTCGTGCCATTGACCGGAGGCGGCATCAGGGACGTCCCACGTGTCGGTAATCCAACTTTTTCCTTGCGGGTCGATGATCACTTTTTTTCCTGTTCGAGCGAGAATGCGTCGTCCTTTTTCTTCGTAGAGCATTCCGTTGTACTGCACGTTGTCTGCGACAACATCACATTGGTACCCAGTCACGACGTCCAGCCCCAAGTCAGGCCGAGAGGTTCCTCTATATTGAATGCCACTGTTTCCTCCTGGCGTGACTTTGACTTTGACGCGCAGGTCAAAGTTGCGAATGGTTGATCCTTTCCAAGTCAAAAAGCGATTCATCTTCAATGAACCATCTGTGGTTCCAGTAATGGCCCCGTCCTTGACCGACCAGTACTTGGTGTCGCCCGACCATTGTCGCAGGTTTTTGCCGTCGAAAACTTTCATGAAGCCTTTCTCATTGACGCGGCCCACGTTATTTGCTGAAGCCGTTGGAATGGGTTCCGTCGATCGAGTTAGGCTTGCGATGGGATCCAGTGGGCCCCCATACTCATTGACTTGCTCAGTCGTGCGTTGTCGCATGGATTCAAGCACGCTTGCGTAATCAGGGTCGGTGGCCAAGTTTGTCAATTCGTCTGGATCATTCTTCAGGTCGTGCAGGAATTCATGGTTCTCATGATCAAAATAGCGAACGTACTTGTAGTTCTCGTTTCGTAGCCCTTCAAAGGCGGGGATGCGATTGCGGACGGCAAAGTGCTCATGAAATGTTTCCTTCCTCCAGTCATCAGGTTTTTTACCGTTCACAATCGGCTGCAAACTGTGACCTTGATAGCGGTCGGGGACTTGAATTCCGGCCCAGTCCAGAAACGTGGCCGGCAAATCAAGGTTCAGGGCAGTTGCCTCTGTGACTTGTCCACGCTGGGATGGTTTGACTCGCGGATCATGAATGATCAGAGGAACGCGAAGTGATTCTTCAAAATGGGACCACTTTCCAGCCAAGCCGCGATTCCCCATGTGATAACCGTTATCGGCAGAATAAACGATGATTGTATTGTCGGCTAAACCGGCTGCTTCAAGTGCCTTCATGAAGCGACCAATCGCACCATCGATTCCGCTAACCATGCGGTAGTAGGCTCGAACATTGGTCTGGTATTTGTCGTCAGTGTTCCAACGCCAGAAGAAACGTTCGCGATTGATCGTGGTTTTCAGAAAGTCTGGAAGAGCGTAAAAGATTCCCGGGTCATTCAATCGCGGTGGAGCAATCACAACGTCGTCGTACATTCCGTCGACGGCCCGTGGCCATGGGAAATGCCCGATCCCGGGTCTGCGGTCACTGTCTTCTGCGTGGCAAGCATTGAACCACATGTTCAATGCAAATGGCTTGTCTTTAGGTTGAGACTGAATGAACTTGATTCCTCGATCAACAATCACCTCCGTCTCGTGACGCAGGCTACCGTCGGGTTGCTTTTTGTAGAACGGATTGCGTCCAATTGCCTCGAATTCATCGAAGTGGTCTTCCCGTTTGAATTTACGTGGCATCTTGGCGTGCCACTTTCCGAAGTAGCCGGTGCGGTAACCCTTCTCTCGTAATAGATCGCTATATAGGGTTTCAACAGCTGCAGGAGTCGCAGTGTCCGGATTGCTTGATGTTCCAAAACTCCGACCGGTCAGTCCACTGAGGATGGTGGTGCGACTGACCCAGCAAATGGAATGGCTCACACAGGCGTTGTCAAATCTGGTGCCTTGTCGTGCCAACGCATCAATGTTGGGAGTCTGAACAACCGGATTCCCGTAGCAGCCCAGCGTGCTGGTGGTTTGGTCATCGGTGAAGAAAAACACAATGTTCGGTGGTTCGGCCGCTCGTGGTTCCACGGCGAATGTGTCAGTTGGGCACAGCAGGGTGCCGATGACGGTTAAGCTGAACAGTAGAAGCGTCAAAGAAGATATTCGAAGAGTTGAATGCATGGTATTTTGCGATCGGGGGTGGGAGCTGTGAAATAGTTGCGCAATCAAGCCCAGGGAAATCACTGAAAGTTCACAGGAATCACTCACCGTATTCTACCGCATCCTGCTGACGCTTGAATCCACTGTCCGCTTCTCAAGAGCACACAGGACCGCACGCTCTCACATCCAATGTGTACATCGGTTGCTTTGCGTGATTTTGCTGGTTGATTTGCTGTGGATTCGCGAAAAAATCAGCTTTTCGGTTCTGCCGGAGCAGCAGGTTTTTCGGCCGGAGTGGCGGGGGGCTTTGCTGTTGACTTGCCTGCAGGTTCACTCGGTTCAGACGTGGCAGCATCGGCTGTCGCAATATTGACTTTCATGCCAGCACGAACTTTTTGAGTCCCTTCGACAATCACCGTTTCGCCAAGTTTCAGGCCCGAGGTGATGACGTATTGTTCCCGATACAGAGTGCCAACTGTCACTGTGCGGATTTCGACCTCGTTCGAACTGTTCACAACGTAGATCTGCTCACCAAGTTGTGATTCAACCAGAGCCGCTTTCGGTACGAGCAGTGAGTTAGGGGTCTCGCCCAAAATGACTTGCACTGGCACATACTGTCCTGAGATCAGTGATTCCGAGTTCGATTTATCTTCGGGGTTCGCAATGACACCGCGTACCATCAAGGTATCGGTCGCAGGATCGATCTCTGAACTCATGTAGTCGAGAGTTCCCTCGTGGCCATATTCTTTCCCGTTTGGCAGCGTTACTTTGAATTTGATATTCGCAATATCCGTCTTCTTGCCCGTCAGTTCGCCACTGGTCAGGCTCTGCATTTCAAACAATTCATTTCGGGTGACTTTGAATTCGACGTAGATGGGATCGATCTGAACAAGCGAAGTCAGGACTGTCGATTCAGCGTCTACCAGTTGGCCGATATTTCTTTTTGTGTTTTGAATTCGTCCCTCAAATGGCGCAGTGAGGTTCGTGTATTCGAGGTTCAGCTTTGCCGTTTCAATATTGGCTTTGTCTTGTTCGATGTTGGCCTTGGTCTCTGCTTCTTTGGCGACAGCCTCTTCTTTTTGCTGCTCCGATCCAGCACCCTGTTTGGCGAGGTCAGTGTATCTTTTTACTTCACCGGTCCAAAGCGTCAATTGTGCCTCACTGCGAGTCAGGTCCGCTTGCGCGCTATCCAACGCAGCTTTGAAGGGCCGTGGATCAATCACGTATAACAATTGATCTTGCTTGACAATGCTTCCCTCGACGAACTTTCGTTCCGTGATGTAGCCAGTAACACGGGGGATGATGTCAATGTATTTGACTGCTTGGACTGTGCCGCTGAACGGGTAGATGATTGGTACGGTAGCCTGCGAAACCTCAGCAACTGACACGATAGGAGGAGTCGGTTTTGGCTTTGCGGTCGGCTTGCTTTCGCAACCCAGAGTAGCCGCGAGTATGACGATCACGGCGCACATTGCTGCACGTCGAAGTCGTTCGCAAACACGTTGCAAAGTTGTCAGGGTTGCGTCAACAGAGGTAATTTCAAACACCTTGCTCATCCAATCTCAATCATGGAGTGGTTTCGGACTCGGGGTCAGCTTTGTGTGGTTTTCGCGATTTTGTCGCCCACTCACGCATGTGCTGAATTGTGTAATAGAAAATGGGAACAAAGATGATCAGGACGGTCGCGACGGCGAGTCCGCCAACCACCGTTGTTCCCAGCGAGCGGCGGGAGTTCGCTCCTGCACCAGTCGCGACGACCAGTGGAATCAAGCCAATGATGAATGCGAGTGCGGTCATCAGGATCGGACGCAAACGTACTCGCGAAGCTTCCATGGCGGCTTCGAGGATCGTTGCTCCGTTGCGACGTTGGTCGGCAGCAAATTCGACAATCAAAATGCCATTCTTTGCGGTCAAGCCAATCAACATGACTAACCCAATTTGGCCGTAAACATCCAGGTCAAGGCCTCGTGCAGTCAAGGCACCTGCTGCTCCCAGCAATCCAAGCGGAACTCCCATGAGTACCATGATTGGCATCGTCCAGCTTTCGTACTGGGCGGCCAAGACGAGGAATACGAACACCAGCGACAGGGCGAAAATCGTTGAAGCAAGATTGCCAGCTTTCAATTGTTGGTACGTGATTCCCGTCCACTGGAATCCGAAGCCATCTGACAACTGATTGTTTGCCAAGTCTTCCATTGCGGTGATCGCCTGCCCCGAACTGTAGCCCGGCGCGTTTCCGCCGTTGACCGCCACTGACTTGTATTGATCGTAATGTGGGATGTTATAAGGACCCACCAGAGGTTCGACCTTAACAAAAGCGTTCAGGTCAATCATGTCTCCTTCGCTATTCCGCACTTTCAAACGCCCGATGTCATCGACATCTGAGCGGGATTCTTCTTCTGCCTGTAGGTAAACGCGGTACACCTTGCCGTATTTGTTAAATTCGTTTACGTAGAGCGAACCAAGGTTGATCTGCAGCGTTGCGAACAACTCGGATATTGAGACACTGTGGATTTTTGCCTTCGTGCGATCAACATCAAGGTATCGCTGTGGCACGGCATCATCAAAGGTCGTGTAGACACCGGCCAGTTCTGGACGCTCTCGGGCAGCTTTGATGAAACTGTTGCTGGCCTCGTTAAGTGCAGTGACTCCACGATCATTCAGGTCCTGAATCTCGAATGTGAACCCGCCGGTAGATCCGAGACCCGGGATCGCTGGAGCGTTGGCAATTTTTACCTGCGCTCCAGGGATTGCTGCCATCTTTTCATTCAGTGATTTGATGATCGCCTTAAGTTGGGTCTGTGGTGTCGTGCGTTCACCCCACGGCTTTAACACGACGAAGGCAAATCCGGCATAGGGCTGTTTGACTGAGTCGATGATGTTGTACCCGGAGACCTCCACTACATCTGCTACGCCATCGGTGGCTAATGCCACGTCACTGACTTGGTCCATGATCTTACGAGTTCTCGCAATCGTCGCACCGTTAGGCAGGTTCGCGATCGCCATCACATAGCCCTGGTCCTCTTCGGGTACGAAACCCGTCGGCGTCACGGCGAACAGGTACACCATCAATGCACACAGGCCAGCAAACGCGGCCATTGTCAGATACCAAAGTTTCGACATCCATCGCACAGCTTGTGCATAGCCGGTGGAAAGTCGGTTGAACCCAGCATTGAAAGCTCGGAACAGGATGTTCTTTTTGCCACTACCTGGCTTCAGTAATACAGCACACAACGCTGGACTGAGTGTTAACGAATTGATGCCGGAGAGCCCGACAGCCATCGCGATCGTCAGGGAAAACTGGTTGTATAACTGACCGGTCATACCCGGGATGAACGATACCGGTACAAAGACAGCCATCAGTACCAGCGTGGTTGCGATGATCGGCCCTCGTACCTCAGCCAGCGCCTCTTTCGTGACTTGGTGCATGTCTTTGCCGCCCTCGTCGAGACGACGCATCACATTCTCCACCACAACAATCGCATCATCAACCACCAGAGCGACTGCTAACACCATGCCAAGCAAGCTCAATGTATTGATCGAAAAACCGAAAATCAGCATGAAGGCAAATGTACCGATCAGGGCTACCGGTACTGCGATTGTCGGTATCAAGGTTGCGCGGACATTTTGAAGAAAAATAAAGACGACTAGAATGACCAAACCGATCGCCTGTAACAAAGTCACCAGTACTTCATGTACTGAGTCAGTGATGAATTCGGTGGTGTCGTATTTGACTACCCATTCCATATCCTCTGGGAAATGCTCCGCGAGGCCGTCCATCGTTTTTTCGAGCTCTTTCTTGATCTGCAAACCGTTGGCATCTGCCAATTGGAATACGATGATCGTGGCAGTCGGTTTCCGATTCAACTGGGTTCCCCAGTCGTATTCTTCGCTGCCCAGTTCGACACGAGCAACGTCTTTGACGCGGACCACTGACCCGCCCGGCGTTGCGCGAACAATGATGTTTTCGAATTGGGACACTTGCTCCAGTCGCCCCAAAGTGCTGAGTTGGAACTCGATCGCCTGTCCCTCGGGGGCAGGAGCTTGACCAATTTTTCCTGCTGCTACCTGCTGGTTCTGTTCCTTAATCGCCTGCTGCACGTCCAAGGCGGTCATGCCAAGGTTGTTCAGCTTTGCCGGATCCAGCCAGATTCGCATCGCGTACTTGCTAAGACCAAAGTTGGTCACCGATGCGATGCCTGGAATTCGTGACAAGGCATCGGTTATGTGAATGTCGGCATAATTCTGCAGAAACGTAGCGTCATGTGTTCCATTGGGAGACAACAGGCTAACAGCCAGCAGCATGTTGGTTGAGTGCTTCTCAATGGTCAGTCCGACCTGCTGGACTTCCGACGGCAACTGTGACAAAGCCTCATTGCTGCTCGTTAGCAACTCCATCTGTCCGATGTCCTGATCAAACCCAACGTCAAAGGTGACGGTTATGATCGACTCGCCGTTGTTGGTGCTGTTGGATGACATGTAAATCATGCCAGCTGAACCGTTAAGTTGCTCCTCAAGCGGCGTTGTAACCGTTTTTGATACCACATCCGATCCGGCACCCAGATATTGGGTGGAAACCTGAACCTGTGGTGGTACTAGCGGCGGGAATTGGGCGATTGGCAAGACCATCATGCTGATCGCCCCCGCCATGATCATGATCAACGCGATCGCAGAAGCGAAAACGGGTCGGTCGATGAAGAAATTCATGACTCAGATAAATTCCGTGGTCGGGGCAGGTGGCATCAGAATTGCCGAGATTAGCACGTACGAGCATTCCAGCATAGCAGCAAGATGCTCAAGCGGCAGGCGTGATGTAAAATCATGTCCGAAAACACGATATTCATTTTCAAATCAGATGGGGACGGGATCCTGCAGTGGTGTCAGATCATGTCTCGGCAGCGGGGGGGAAAGCAGTACACCTTGCGGGTGTCGCGCCGTTGATGAATCTCAGTAGGAGCAACCGCAGTGAGCCAATGGAGGGCCGCGTGCTGGCCGTCGGACCTTCCTGTCATGTATTTCAGTCGAGGCACGCCGCAAGTATCGAGGCACGCTGTAGGTATCGAGACGCGCCGTACATATCAAGGCACGCCGTAAATGCTGAGGAACTTTTTGCCGATCGGATGAGACTTTGTTCAGGCAAGAATCTCGGTCAGCACGCGACCATGCACATCGGTGAGTCGGAAGTCGCGTCCTCCGTACCGATAGGTCAGTTTTTCATGATCAAGCCCAAGTGTGTGCAGCATGGTGGCATGGAGATCGTGCACGCTAGTTCGGTCTTCCACTGCACGAAAACCAAATTCATCTGTGGCACCATGCACTGTTCCGCCTTTGATGCCACCACCGGCCATCCAGACAGTGAAGCCATAGTGATTGTGGTCACGCCCCAGCTTTGATTTTCCGCCACCTTCTAATTCGACACTCGGAGTGCGGCCGAATTCGCCACCCCAAAGAATCAGGGTTTCATCGAGCATTCCTCGTTGTTTCAAGTCTGTTAGCAGGGCAGCAATCGGTTGATCAATTTCATTTGCAAGACGCCGGTGGTTATCTTCGATTTTGTCATGGTTGTCCCATGGTTGACCCGCGCCGTGCCACAACTGAACATAACGAACACCGCGTTCTACAAGTCGCCGGGCGATCAGCGTTTGACGACCGTGCACACCATCTCCATACATTTCCTGGATGTATGTGGGCTCATCTGTGATGTCGAACGCGTCCTTTGCATCCTGTTGCATTCGGAAAGCGAGTTCGTAAGACGAAATGCGGGATTCGAGCCGTTGGTCCAGTCGTGTTTGTTGGTGATCTTTATTCCATTTTTCCAGCAGATCAAGTTGATTTCGTTGATGTTCGGTTTTGATCTGTGGATGTTCTATATTTTCGATCAGACGTTTGAACTCTGTGTGTTTGGAGTCGATGTAGGTGCCTTGGAATGTGCCCGGTAAAAAAGCTGATTGCCAATTTTCGTTGTCTTTGATGGGCAAGCCACCTGGACACATCGCGACGAAACCAGGCAGGTTCTGATTCTCGGTGCCAAGGCCGTACATCAACCATGAGCCAAGACTTGGACGAGATTGCACGGAGTCACCACAATTCATCAGCATCAGAGATGGTTCATGATTGGGAACTTGAGCATGCATGGACCGAATCACCGCAATGTCATCGATGTGCGCGGCGGTCCGTGAGAATAATTCGCTTACTTCAATCCCAGACTCGCCATAACGTTTGAATTCAAACGGAGAAGGAAAGGCAGCACCGGTCTTGCGTTCAGTTCGCAGGGTTTGGGGCAATGGTTTGCCCGCGTATTTCAACAACGCAGGCTTGGGGTCAAACGTATCCACATGGGATGGGCCACCGTTGAGGAAAAAATGAATCACTCGTTTCGCGCGACCAGGGAAATGTGGTGGCTTCACTTGGAGCGAGGTTGGCGAACCGTGTCCCGCATCAGCTCCACTGAGTTGTTGGTCATCTTGTAGCAGTCCAATCAAACCCAGTGCTCCCAATCCAAGTGCTGATCTCTTCAAGAGGTCTCGGCGCGTTTTTGGAAGCTGGTGGTTGTCAAACGACATCGTTGTACTCTGTGGGCTGGATGTCGTGGGTGCACTCTATGGTGGATATTCTCGGGTTCCCGTTCAAGGCTTTCTCCTAATCGAGGAACATGAATTCATTGGAGCAGAGCAATACTTGGGCCAATTGTTCCCACTTGTCCAGGCTGTCAATGGTCTGAGCCGGGAAATCCAATTGCGAATTCCAAGTGGTTTCTTTACCAACGGATCCGATTTCCTGAATCACTGTTGTCCATGAGTATTGATCATTGTTGAGTTCATTTCCGATGTCGACAATGAAGTCAACGGAATCTCCGCGTTTGACGTCAAGGGTTTCTACATCAAGTTGTCGGATGTCGTGGTGCAAGTTGACACTGTGGTGGAGTCGACCGCCGGAACTAACGACAAAGGCACGGATGCCATCGCCCTGTTCGGGTTCGTGCTTGAGTTTGCTTCGGATGCAGATTCTCATGTCTTGGTCTGCTGTCCAGCGTCGAACCGCTGCATGTTGGCGGTCATTGCCGGGGTGACCGCCGGTGGACGTTAACTGTACCCAGCCCAGAGACGAGTCAGGAAAATTGTGTCCACCTTGCCAGGCAGTCCCAGTGAAATGGGGCAAGGGTGTGAATTGGCTTATCTTGTTGCTTGTTTCGTCAAACGGGCCATAACCATACGACCAGTTCGGTTGGGTTAGTTTTTCTGCAACGTCTGACGTCTCTGTCGCCGAAGCGATCAAACTAAGTGAGTCGTTATATTCTTCTTCAGTCGGATTCCGCTGCAGTAGCCGTTGAAACAGATTTGTAATTGCGCGACGATCGTCCATGACTGAATCACCATTTGCTTCTTGTATCTTCAAAGCCAGTTTTCTCACTTGCTCGAGAATCCATGGATGGTTCATGAAGAAAAGGGCTTGCTGTGGGACGGTGGTCTCGCTGCGTTTGGGAACGTGAAGGTCTGGATTTGCAAAGTCAAATGTTCGTAGGGTTCCCGATAGATATTGTCGATCTACCAAACCATACAGGGTGCGTCTTGTAGGGTAGGGTGTCTTGAATAGAGGTGTCGGATGACCTCCTGTCGTTGGGTCAAGAGTTCCATTTGCCTGCAGGATCGAGTCGCGTAATTCCTCGAATCCCAGACGCTGGGAATTGAATTTCCAAAGCAGCCGGTTTTCAGGATCTGTTTGCTGGGCAACTTGCAATCGGTTGGCGTCTCTCGGACCAAGTGAAGATTGCCGATAGGTCTCTGACAATAGAATTTGGCGATGCAATGCCTTGATGCTCCAGCCATTTTTTACGAAGTGCGTTGCAAGCCAATCAAGTAAATCAGGGTGAGACGGTGGAGCAGCACGGGTTCCAAAATCGCTGGGCGTCGATACCAACCCTTTTCCAAAATGGTGCATCCAGACCCGGTTGACCATGACTCTGGCCGTGAGGGGGTTGTCGGGGGCAATGATTGCGCGTGCCAACTCAAGGCGACCACTGCCCTGCTGGAAAGGTTTGCGTTCAGGACCAGCAAGCACGGACAGAAATTGTCGCGGGACATCGCGTCCCAACTTCAATGGATCACCCCGTCTGAATATTCTTGGTTGCTTTGGATTCGGGATGTCTTGCAGAGTCAACGCAAACGGTTTGTCTTTTGACTGGATGATCCACCGATCAACTTCGCCCTGGAGTTTCCATAGCTCGGTGCAGGCACCTGAGTCGAAGAATGTTTCGCAGTCAATGATGGAACCGACCGGCATTTGGCAAGGCGAGTCTTCACGATACAGAAAGATTCTGAGTGATTCTGCGTGGGGGTCGGAAAGTTGTGTTGGAGGTGCCCGACCGTCAGCATTTGCCTGCTTGATTTGGTCTTGCCATTCCTGATCAACCTGCCGGAAAACTTCACCGTATCGATCGCAAACATCACGAAGTGAGTTCGGTGGATTTTCGAACTGCGCGGCAATGCGTGGATTCAGATGATCGGCGTGCTGTGACTTGATTTGGTGGAGGATGCGAGCTGATTCTTGAGGGATGTTTTCCGCTGGCACGCTGGAGTAAAGCTGCCAGTGCAGAAACAGTGATTTCTTCTGTTGTGATGCTTTTCGTAAGTAGGTTGACCAGCGTCTTACTACTGCAGGCAGCAAGTCGCTCGATTCGAAAATCTGGTCGAAGCCGTTGGCTGGATATTGGTCGAGTTCAGACTGTGCAAAGAGATAGTCTGCAATGCGCTGACGCACGCGGGAATTGGCTTCCGATCTGCGGGTTATCATCTGTTCTGACAACATTCCTTGGCGTTTTTTTAGCTCGACTTCAAAGCTGTCAGGGCCGCCAGCATCGGCTGTAATGTTTTTCTCCTGTTGCTTCCAGTCATCCAGTGGGACCATCGCTTCCATGCAACTGTCAAAAATTCCGTACAGCGAGTAGTAGTCCGCGGTCGGAATCGGGTCGAACTTGTGATCATGGCATCTTGCGCAGCCGACCGTGAGTCCCATCATTCCTCGAGACACGACATCGATGCGATCATCAATGATCTCGCGGCGTACGCCCAGAAAACGGCGTCCCAGTGTCAAGAATCCCATCGCTGCAAGATCATCCGATCGACGATCTTTGACTTGATCAGCTGCAAGTTGAAGTAACAGAAATCGATTGTACGGTAGGTCATCATTGAACGAGTTCACTACCCAGTCTCGGTAGGCCCACGCATGCGGCCAGAATCTCTCTTCTCGTCCATATACGTAGCCTTTGGTATCAGAATATCTGCTCACGTCCAGCCAGTGGCGAGCCCAGTGTTCACCGTAATGAACAGAATTCAGAAGCCTTTCAACTAAACGCTCGTACGCGTTTGGACCCGGGTCATTGACGTAGTCAAGAACTTCATCCTGCGTCGGAGGTAAGCCAGTCAACGAGTAGGTGACTCGGCGGATCAGCGATCTTCGGTCAGCAGGTAAGGAAAAACTCAGCCCTTGCTCAGAGAGTTTTTGTTGGACAAACGCATCGACTGGTCTGACGATGTTTGCCGGCATTGGGTCCTGGATACCCGATGCGTCATTTCTGGGTGTTTCAATTGCTGCAATTTCTGGTACTGCCGGTTGTTGAATCGGCTGAAAGGACCAGTGTTTGGCAGCTCGCTTCCACTTAGTCTCAGGGTTTCCGTTGTTGGGGGAGGCAGGTGTCACAGGCCACGGCACGCCCAGCTTTATCCACTGTTCAAAATCGCGAATCGTAGGTTCTGGCAATTTCTCCTCGGGGGGCATTTCATAATTGCCTGTATGTCGGACTGCCTGAACAAGTAGGCTGTCCTTGGGGTTGCCCGGTATGACTGCTGGCCCGGTGTGTCCACCCAGTAATAATGCGTCGCGATGATCGAGACGCAATCCACCCGACTGTTTGTTGCTGCCATGGCAACTTTGACAGTGCTCGATCAAGACGGGCCTGATCCTCGACTCAAAAAAATCATCCGATGTATCACCGCCGTGTACACTTCCGATGCAGAGTACCTGCGTTCCAACGACAAAAATCAACCATGCGAAAGCTCGAATGGGTGAAGCTGATGTTCTGGATAAGCGAGTTGGGGGCATCGGATTTTTTCCGATTTCGTCGTGAGGTGGGACTCGAGTTGGACAGGTTGGTGGGCAACTGCGTTGCACCGATGTTTCTTTATTTTATCGCCTGCTGAACGCGTGTGGGAAGCCTTGACGTCTTGTCTGGAGAATATGCCCTTAAGCTGGAGTACCACGAATCATGTCGTGCGTTATCACTCTGCTTGCGGGTTGAGTCAGTCGGCTCGTTTTTGTCGGTGGTTCAGGCTGCCAAGCGGATCTGTTCCTGCGGATTTTACCTCAAACTTACAAGCAAGGTACGCGATGCAATCTTCCATTTTGCGACTACTGTTCTTGGTATACGGGGTGTGGATCGCTGGTCTAGCGGCAGCGCAGCGGGCAGATTTCGTGACGGTGACACCAGAGCGGTCTTACGGTGATCCGTATACAGGTGACATGGTTTCAAATGGAATTATCACACCACTTGATCAGGACATGAATAATTTCTACATCCGGAACGCGGATGGTGTGATTGAGATATTGCTTGAAGCTGATGCAAAGATTGGATTGCAAACGCGGGTTCAGAGAGGTGGATTTGAGTCAGGTCAGGTGGTCTGCCACGTGGCAGACCAGGTTCATCGTTTTGAGTTGCCGAAGGTTCTTTATGTCCGACGAAACTTTCAGGATGCGAAAGCGGTTCGTGATTACCTGGCTAGTGGAGCCAAACCGATTTTTGATGGAAAACTGTACGTAGATCCTCTTTCTGATCATCTGCCCACTGAGCAGGAACCATGGATATCCGGAAGGTTTGTTCGAGAGAATGGTCGCTTCATGGATGTTAAGGTTGGTGATGATATTTACCAGATTGGCACTCAGGGCCACGACGGTCAGCATCGAATCATGGGGCTTTTGAAGCGAACAGACATCCAGCCCTTCACGCAGCAGGCGTTCGTGCATGGACATATGGAAGGTGATGTTTTTCACGCCAGCGAAGTGGCCCTGCGTTTGCTTGAGGATCCAGCAGGAAAAGATGATCCAGCTTTGCCTCGTTATCTGTTCATTGGCGATTCAATATCGGGTAACTATGACAAGGCGTTGCGGGCTGCATTGAAAGGGCACTTGAATGTGTATCATCCACCTACCAATTGCGGACCCGTCAGGAAAGGCGTGCAGAATATCGTGCAGTGGTTAGGTGCATACGATCAACCAGGCATGCACTGGGATGTGATTAGCTTCAACTTTGGTCACTGGGATTCCAGGAATACAAAAGAAGAGTATCAGGCAGGGCTCGAAACAGTCATTTCAGAGTTGCGAAAGACAAGAGCGAAGTTGGTGTTCGTAACAACAACGCCGATTCCACGCGGTTATCCGGGGCCAGAAGATTTGCAAAGTGATGATCGAGCACCGGGGCGAGTGCAACAAACCATGTCGCGTTTTATCAATCCGTGGGCATTGGAGGTGATGGCCAGGTACCCAGAGATTGGCATCTGTGATCAGCATGCGTTGCTGACCAGCGAACCGTTTTATGCAACATGGATGGAGGCTGCAGGGAGAGCCGATAAAAGCAAAAGTAACAGCTACGGTGATTTGCATATTGGGGGAATTCTCTCTGAACCTGCCGGCAGGCTTCTAGCACGCAGAGTGCTCGATATTCTGGATCAGGAAGAAACCCCGTTGGCCGATTCGCCTCTGACCCTCGGTCAGCTTGACCCGGATCGTCAGCGACCGGCCACCAAGGGACTGGATGTCGATGATTTCATTGACCTGCTGAACAAGGATGAACGCTTGCGTAAGTACAATCGGTGAGGCTGACATGCATCGAGATTTGTAGCTGATCAGCAGGCAGGAATCGGTTTATGTGTGGCCAACAAGTTGGCCGTATTCTTGGTTGTTACTCGAACACCTTTCCTGCTCGCATGCCAAGCGAAAGTCCCCATGCGATCGGTGGCACTTGGTAGCTCGTTTGCTTCTTGCCCCTTTGTAGAACGAGCGTTACCGTTTTTTCTTTTGCCTTCTGGCGAGTTGCGTCGTAGTCCGTGCGATTTGAAATTCGTTCGCCGTTCATGCTGACAACGGTGTCGCCAGCTTTGACGCCTTGGGTTGCCGCAGGGCTTTGCGGACGAACAGCCACCACCGTCAGGAAAGGTTCGCTCTGTGTTCGGGTTGCTTGAAGATGTTCCGTTATGTCTTTAGGGCCAGCCGAATGAAAGGGTGATGCGTCTTGTCCAAGGCGCATGCTTTTTCGTCGCAATACTTCTCGTACCGCTGCATGGCAATTGATGAGTCCGTGGCCCGTTTGATAGTCATAGCCTGCGTCGCCAACGTCAGTGGCGGTTTGGGTAATGATTTCGCGACAGTCCCATGGCAACAGGTCAGGGTCAGCGCTAAGCATCAACGCGATGGTTCCACAGAACATTGGACCGGCAAATGAATTGCCACTGATCTGTACGTCGATCACTTTTCCGTCGGGTAATTGGCAAGGCAGGTCTTGATTGAAGGCACACACTTCCGGTTTCCGTACCATGCCATCTTGATAATGATCAGTGTCCCATTGCACAGGACCTTGGCTTGAAAATACGGTTCGTGAAAGATCGCGTTGAACACCGGCCGCCGCAAAAACAACAGCAGGCGTGTCCTCAGGGCTTCTCATTTGCAGCGGCACTTGCGTTGTTTGTGCAAAGTTTCCAGCTCCTGATACAAAGAAAATCCCGCAGAATGCGCCGTGTTCAAAGATTTTACGAACGTGACTTCGGTATTCACCGAGATTAGGATGCGAAAAACTCATGCTATAGGTGTCGGCATGCTGCAGCACAGCCCATTCGACAGCGTCCTCCAACTGAAACAGCCCCCCGATCACACCAGCCCATTTTGCTTCTGGCGCGATACCAAATTCGAAAGGCGTTTTTCGTGTGCCGTTGCCGCAAATAATTGTCGCACACATTGCTCCGTGCAGCGTTCGTGAGAAGGCTGAAGGTGGTGACGGAGTCACGGTAATTCGGTTTGAAAGAGCCGTGAAATTGTAACCGTGGTAGTCATCGACGTAACCATTCCCATCATCATCGACTTGGTTGTCGGGGATCTCGGCGGGATTGCGATATATGCTGACGGCAAGATTCGGAGAAATTGCAAAGTTGCCGTCAGCAATGATGTTCAGTGTTCCTTTGCCTTGGACCTTAAATTCGCTCCAGACACGATCTGCTTGCAGTGATCTGATATACCACGGGTGCTTGCAGTCGCGGCTTTGGACAAGGCTGGATTTGCTTGGGGCCGGAATTGGCGGTTGTGAATTAACTTGTTTCTGTCTGATGTTGGGCGCGCGGAATATCTTTTTTACTCCGGGTACGGACTTGAGTTTGGTGATGCCGGTAACTGTGGTGGTGCATGTGAAGCCATTGATGATCCAGTGTGGTTGAAGGTTTGAAATGACTCCGTCGATTTGTAGTTTCCGTAACGGATCCTCAGCTTTTGTAAAAGAAGTTTCGCTGAGTTGCTGCAGCGTTCTGATGATGTCTGCGCGTAGTTCACGTCGGTTCGAAGTCGAGAATTCCATCGCTCGACGCTGATAGGCATCCCCTGTGCCGAGCAATTGTTGGTCAAACCAGACTTTGACTGTGATTGTTTGCTCAGCGTTTCTTGCCCCCGCTTTGTTTTTGCCCGCGGGGGTAGAGGGGTTGAGACGTGGGTCAATCCAAACTCCTTCTCCGGAGACTGTCTCCGTTTCAATGAGTTCCCCTTCAGTCTCCGTGGCATAAGTGAGTTCTGTTCCAACAACTGCAATAATGGTTGCCATTGCAAGGTAAACATGCACCCGACATCGGGGTGGCGTGATACAGAGATGTGCTCTGGCAATGTTGGAGATTTGCCTGCGTGTTTTCAGCATGAGCCGTTGGTAGAACATCGCTTCAGTACTCCGTCGTACGGTCCTGTCTATTAAAATTTGTGTTGTCAATTTTATCGCCACTCGCATTCCTGCCATTGATCAAGGACCCGTTTTCCAGCGTTCCCATACCATGAATAGCCATTTTGGCGTTCACGTTCAATCATTGCGAGTTCGTATTGGATGACGCCGTCTCGTCCACTAAAAATGGGGCGATTGGTATTGATTTCATAGAAGCGTGCCCAAAGTGGCTCGCCCTTGTTGGTTGGAATGACCTGCTTGTCTCCATTGCTTGTTTTTTGAACGCGAATACCGGTGAGTTGTGAGTCCTGGAACCATTGAACGGCGGATCTCACCGAGTTCTGGATTGACTCGGATGGTTGTTCAATGCTCATCAGTAGCATTGTAATTCCTGCACTCTCGCTACCACTGATGGAAGCGTGTTCGTACGATCTTGCGCCGCGGGGAGCAAAAGTTTTGTGATCGTGTTGTGCGCACCATGCGGTCAATTTTCCATTAACTTTGATTTGGCAGACAAGGATGCACTGGATGCCAAGTTCAAATGCTTTTTTGCAACGTTTCCGCAACGACTTGTCTACAAAGGCATATTGTTTCTGGCTGTACACTTCATGCAACATTCGCATGAGGCCAATCATCGTTCCATCATTGAATGTAATGTGTTTCTGGTAACCGCCAGGTTTGGGAGATTGCGGCCAACCGCCGTTGGAATATTGTGTGTCAAGGATGCAGTGCAGGCCTCTTTGGAAAGCCACTTCATAGCGTTTTTGGTTGGTTGCAACGTACGCGCGAGCTAGTAAACGCAGTTCATCGACTGTGGCACCGTTGTCAAACGTTCCTTTAAGGTCATTGGGTTTGCCGCTATAAGCATGAGATGTGGTGTCGACATTCTTGGGCCAGCATCCATCGGCAGCTTGGTAAGTCAATACGTTGTCCACGTGTTTCCGGCCGATCGGTGAGGTCAACCAGTTATTCGTTTGTTTCAGGCAAACACCTGTTTCAGCTTTTGTGGTCTGGCTTCCGTAGACGAGAATCATTGCAACGCAAAAGAATTTATTCATGGCACGACTCTTCATTTTGTTAGCCATAGTGAAAAATTGTAGGTGACTTCTTGTACTGGCTTGGGATCTTGCCAGATTGATTCACTTCTTGCTGTCTTCCAAAGTTACCGCGTGATCATCCTCAAGCTTTTGGAGATATTTGCGGAGCTTGGTAGGTGCCATTGGTGAAGGACCGAATTTGTTCACTCTGTTTTCACTTCTTAGGCAATGCGACTGCGTCCCGGTCGTTCTTGGCAACTGTTTTCAGTGAGCGACGCATCTTTTGCAAACGTTCAGGTTCTTTTGATGCGAGATTTGCTTTTTCAGAGGGATCCTGAGTGATATTGTAGAGTTCTGCTCGCTCGTGTTTGGAGTTTTTGTTTTGAAACAGAATCAGTTTCCAGTCTCCCTCACGTAGGGAGCGTGAACGGAAATGGGTGCCTGCAGAATACAGCGATCTGGGGGCCAGCTTTTCCTCACCGGATAGAACGGTCCAGATATCTTTTCCGTCCCATTTGAGTATTTTTGGTTCATCCTTGACGCCGGCCATTTTGCAGAAGGTTGGCATCCAATCCACGATGTGCACTGGAGTGGAAGAAGTTGAGCCCGCCGTAATTTTACTTTGCCATGATGCAATGGTTGGTACACGAACACCACCTTCATACAAGTCACCTTTCTTCCCGCGTAGCGGCAGGTTGTTGCCTGGTAATCTACCATTGGGGCAATCGTCGTTCGGGTATTTTGTGTCATTGTTTTCTGCGGTGGATCCTCCATTGTCACTGGTGAAAATGATGAGCGTATTTTCTCGTTGGGCAGTGTTCTCTAACGCTTGAACGATTCTTCCGACAGAGTCATCCAAGTGCAGGATGCAGGCTGCATATTGCCGCGGGACGTTTCCTGCAACGCTTTGGGGGACACGCTCAAGCCATGTCGCAGACTCTCGAATGGGTAGATGAACAGCGGTGAAGGGCACGTACAGAAAAAATGGTTGATCCTTTTTTTGTTTCTCAATCCACCGTACGGCTTCATTCGTCACCAAGTCGGTGACGTGACCGGTTTCAGTTAGCAGTTCTTCATTGCGGTGCCAAGTCACTGAGTGGGGCCCCTTTTTGTAAAAGTGAGACCATGGGGTTACACCACCAGCAAGAGAGCCATAGCTGTGGTCAAATCCAAAATGGTTTGGCCCCCATCGCGTTTCCGAACCCAAGTGCCATTTTCCGGTAATGCAGGTGG
>NZGD01000170.1 GCA_002690925.1 Rhodopirellula sp. | reverse complement strand
TTATTCATTTTCAGATGATTGGGAAAAGTCGCTGCTACGGTCTCTGCATACAACGGGGGCCGGCAGGGGGACCCGCATATATGGCATGGCTGAGGCGACTAAACGCGCAGAGTCAGGTGCAGGCGAAAACTGTCGCTGGCGGGTTGGGGACAAAAAACGACGGCGTCCAGGGTCGCTGATCGAGAAAGCATGGAGACTTAGAATCAGCGGCATGCAAGTTAGCAATGGAAACGAATGTAATGATCAGCGCCGAATTAGACAGGAGTGTCTTCGATGATCTGTTTGAAGGGGCCGACCGTCGTCACGAGAATGTACCGGGTCAGTTTTTCGAGTGGCTAATCATAACTAAGTGCGCATCCGGTTCACTAGTGTATGAACCCTCGCAAGCGGGACAAATATAATTCACCAGCTACCAAGACTAGGATATCGATGATCCAGTGAATCGAAGCAATGCCGGGGATGCCCGGTGCCCGCACCGAGATTGGTCGGCTTGTGATGCACCTCCGCGGTGTCTTGTTCTGGAAAGAGATCGAGTGTGTCGATGTTTTTCCAGTCGCAGCGGTGGAATGGGATGAAATCGTTTGAGTAAAGGTGCCCCTCACCCCAATGCTCAGGTTCAACAGTGAATCGCTGTTTGTGCTGGTTGGGCAATGACAGAGGGAGCGATTTCCACTGACTAAAAATTTTTGGGGGACATTGGCCACGGGTAACGTGATGACTACGCTGATGGTGTTGAATGGACGCAGTGGGGGGGGTCATGTTCCGCAGAACGTTCGGTAGTTAGCGGTGAATTGAGTGGAGGCAGGCAGCGCGAACCGCCCAAGTTTTACGTCCTCGGAAAAGGGATGACTCACAGCTTGCAGGAGCTTTTCAAACGGAGACAGGTCGCCCTCATCCGAGGCGGCAGTGAGTGCTTCCTCAACCAGATGGTTGCGGGGAATGTAGATAGGATTTGTTGCACGCATCTCTCGCGCAACCTCTGAGGTTGGAACCCCGTTGAGTAGTTCATTCCAGCGTGCCAGGAAGAGGTCAAGTTCTGTGCGATTGGTGATGAGTGACCCAAGGTTGCACGTGTTTCCGTCGGCCGCGTCTGCCAGATAACGCCATCCGAGAGTGTAGTCTACTTCATGTCGCGTTAGCAGTTCAAACCAGTCGTCAATCAAGTTGCGTTCAGCCTCGCTGGTGTTGTTTGCATTTTGGTGACGCGGCAATCCCAATTTTTTTCGCGCACCGTCGTACCACTGAGTCTGGAAGGTCGGCAAGAAAGTGTCGAGGATCTCCGATGCCTCTGAAACAGCTTTTTCGCTATCTTCATGTCCTAAGATTGGCAAAAGCGTTTCTGCGAATCTTGAGAGGTTCCATAACGCGATGGAGGGTTGGTTGCCGTAGGCATAGCGACCAGCATGATCGATGGAACTGAAGACGCTATTTGGATCGTACGCTTCCATGAATGCGCATGGTCCATAGTCGATGGTTTCACCAGATACCGTCATGTTGTCCGTATTCATGACGCCGTGGATGAATCCGACCAGCATCCAGCGTGCGATCAGGTTGGCCTGTTTTTCAACCACCATCTTTAGTAGTGCCAGGTAGCAGTGGGGAACTTCTGAAGCTTCGGGGTAGTGACGCTGAATGACGTAATCAGCCAAGTCACGCACGGAATTGACTTGCCCGCGTGCAGCAAAGTATTGAAAGGTACCGACGCGAATATGGCTGGAAGCTACGCGAGTCAGGATAGCACCGGGGAGTTGACGTTCTCTTATCACAGATTCTCCCGTGGCGACAGCGGCGAGTGCCCGAGTGGTGGGGATTCCCAACGCATGCATCGCTTCGCCAATCAGATATTCCCGCAGTACGGGCCCGACGGCAGCCTTACCGTCACCTCCTCGTGAAAAGGGGGTAACTCCCGAGCCTTTCAGCGCAATGTCACGACGTTGTCCGTGCTGATCCAAGACTTCACCCAGCAAAAGTGCACGACCGTCACCCAATTGGGGAACAAAATTGCCAAATTGGTGCCCCGCATAAGCCTGAGCGATCGGTTGAGCATCGGGCGGCAAAGCATTGCCTGAAAAGAGCTGCTCAGCAATGTGCGGAGGCAACTTGTCACAATCGGGACCGAGTTCTTTGGCGAGAGCAGTGTTGAACTGCAACAGCAAGGGCTTTGGTACCTGAGTTGGCTCTAAAGATGCGAAAAACCCCGGTAGTTCGTCGGCGAAGGTGTGCTCGAAGTTCGGGAGGAACTTGATTGAGGAGGCATTCATTGACGGAATCGTGGTTTAGGTAATTAAGGTCCGGATCAGCGTGCACAAGCTGAGCGGCTTCTAACCCGCAAACTCATGATGCCGACGCCACAGAGTGAATGGATGACGTTCACCTCAGGGTCAGCGCAGGTTAAAAGATGAAGCTTTTATAGGTGAGTTCGCAAGGGGCGTTTCCGTGACAGCGAGAAAGTTTGTTCTCTTGTTGTCATTCAAGAAGTGGGGCATCTCTTGCTGTGCGGCCAGAGATACCGGTGCGTGCCGTGTTGGGACTTGATTCTACTCAGTCGGTCTGTTGCCAGTTGGGGCTGCTATTGAAATCAATTCTTCTGTTAGGTGCGATTGACAAGTGTGTCTCTTTCGTCGTCTAGAACCTTGTTCGACGCCGGCAGTGGGCGAGCACGCTGCTCTTGGTTCCTCTGATCCAGGTTGGATAAGAGCCGCTGAAATGCATTGCAACACTTTTCAGACCTGAAGTTTAACTTTCGTTCACTGGGCGAGCGTCCAACGGCGGATTGGATGCAGGGATATGCTTTTTTGTAACTGCTCGTTGGTGAGGTGGAAGCAGTGCGGGAGCATTTACTTCTGAGAGCTCGCGTCGGTGCTGCCACACGTTGACCTAAGCCATGCCAAGATAAGTTTCTGGTGCTGCTCCATTCCGCGCAGGTTGCCTGGGCGAGAAGAACGATTTCCTGATTATCGCTCTGGTAGGTCAGGGAGATAATATTATTGAGCAGGAAATGCACCAACTTAGTGTTATGGAAACTGTGGTACCTGTTCCGTCCTGCCTCAAATTTGACCTCCACTCTAAGCCATCATCGCCTTCTGGCAGCCTGTTAAGAGCATCAATAAATGCTCGCCCTGGAATGGAGAAGATGATTGCACCTTATGCCGGCTTTCTTATCCACCCTACACCCTGAGTTGTTGGTCACTTCCGGTTCGCTTTTGTGCATCATGGTCGTTGTGCTGGTCGACTGGTTCTCTGCGTCCTCAGGTGACAAACAGGGTGCCCTGCGTTATCCGCAGTGTCTTCGAGTTGGGAGGCCACGGGCAATTAGAGTGTTGGGACTTCTCCGGATCATTTGTGTCTGTTTTTGTCTGTGAGGTTTTGGCTTCATTGCGAACAGACGTGGAACTAAGTACAGGAATTCCGTAGGTTTCCTGTATTGTTATTAGACTCAGCACGAGGCGTGGAAGCGTTTGGAACGATGGACTTACTGAGAATTCGAAAACAATTGAACAACTATGATGCTACGCACGAGCAGCAACGGTCAGAACCGGCACAGGTGGAATTGAAAGGGTCTCTGTGTGGTAACAGTACGTTTTGTTTCGATGGGAGAGTGCTTTTTGCACAGTTAAAATGGACGTTTCATCGCTCCAGCTTCAGGTCGTTTGGGGCTGATCAGTGGCTTGCAGTACGCATTGCGACTTACAGCACAAATGTTGAGAAGCGAGTCGATGTGTCTCTTGAACTATTTTTGTTTATGATTGAATGTGTGTTTGCACCTGCAATTCGATCGCCGCGGTATGCAATTGTGGCAGGGAAACGCTAGAAGCTGCCGTGTGCTGTGCACCAGCGTTTCGACCGGTTTGATCTCATTTCTGGACTCCACTGCATCACTGCAATCTTCTAAGACATGTTGTGGTTTGTGCCGAGATGATGTGCAGAAGTGATCTGCGCCAGCGGTTTGGTTTGGAATCAGGAGTATTCGGTTTTAACGCAACTACTGACAGTAGCGTGTGGTTTCTATTCACTCTTTACTGCGGTCAGGGAGTTCCATTCTCGGTTGTGGAAGCGATTAAGAATATCAATCGAATTTTCGCCATTTTGTCGAGTTTGGGTTGGGTCGGCTCCAGCGTTCGTCAAGGCCAAAATCATTTCGTCCGCATTGAAAGTGGCTGCTAGATGTAGCGGCGTAAGTCCATGCACTCGGTCCTGAATGTTGGGGTTTGCGTCAAATTGGAGCAGGGTTTTCAATGCTATGAGATTACCGGTTCGAATCGCGTAATGTAGAGGTGCCTGCCCAAAGTTATCCAAGCTATCAGGCGGAATCCCAGCGGAGATAAGTACAGTGAGGGTTGAAGCAATGTCCTTTTCTGGTCGGGGTATGGACATGGCTTGGGCTGCCATGTGAAGTGCGTTTCGACCATCGGGTCGAACCATTGCGGTTAATTCTTCGGGACTTTTGTGAGCGACATAGTCTTGTACGCGCGCAACCTGAGCATGATGGCTCATCCACAGCAAACGGATGTCACGTTGCTTCTCGAGCCAACCGATCACGAGCGAACCGATGACCAGAGCTGCGAACATGAGTTTGAAACGGCGTTGTTTCGAGAGTGAGCGGATTTCGGTCCATTCATCTTTGAACGAAAGGCTGTAAGTGCGACCGGATAGCAATTTACCGAGCGGGGTTGCGCGGCATGTGAAGTGGTAAAGCAAAACACAGATGACGAGGGAGGCGATTAGACATATCCAAAAGCAAAGGAGTGCAGAATCAATCCGGTCTCGGAGAAATCTCGCCAAAGCAAGCTGAATGGGGAAATGGGCGAGGTAAACAAAATAAGAGGAGTCGGCCGCATATCGACCTAATGCCGAGGGTTGATTGCAGTAGGTGCGAAAGATGAGTACGAATCCAGAGATCGCACTCCAGGTGCAGAAAGCACGCAGGAAACACATCGCAAACCACTCAGGCGAAGCACTCAATGAGCTGAAGTTGAATGGGTTCTGCAGGAGAGGAATGGTACCAATCAGATCTGCCTTGCCCTCAACGCCAAGGAATAGTGACCAATCCTGCAGCATAAGCTCCGGTGGTGAAGTTAGCGTTACTTTATCAATTAGCGGAATCAGCAATACGAGTGCGACGGCAAACGGAACGGCATAGTATTTGAAGTTTCTGGCAAGCTCGTCGAGTACGATGGGATTCGAATTGAGAAGGACGCCGACGAAAAAAAAGATCGCATAATATGTCAGCACGTCGAGCGAAGTTCCAATCCTTGGTACATCCGCCCAGGGAGGACTGAAGGTGAGAACCGCGAAGGTGGGAAGGACCAGAACCATCATGCCCCAGCGATAACCCAGGAGATTCAAAAGACTCGTTTTGAGCGGTATGTGTAGGTCCAGTTTTTCGATGCACCATGCAGCGATTAGGTAGATCGCAATGAAATAGCAGAGCACATGCAGAAACCAAAAATGCCAAAACCAGTTGCCCACCGGACCACTCATCCGAAGAAGGTAGGTCGGATCCACGAACATCTCGCCATATTTCGAGAATATTGATTGTTGGGACCCCTCAATATCGAGCCAAGTAAGACCTGCAACCCATGGCATAACGAACGTGACACAAAGAACAAAGGGTACGAAGATCCTTTGCAACCGATTCTTTGCGTAACTTGCCTTACCACGTCGACGACATACCAGAGCCGAAAAGAATCCAGCGACTAGAAAGAAAAGCTCCATTCTGAATACATGGATCATTTCCATGATGTAATGCAACGTCGTCGAGGGTTGGTCATGAACCCGCAGAGGGTCATATGCCCACATCTCAAAGATGACCGCAGCGTGCAGGACCAAGCCGAGGAACATGGCAACGGCTCGCAGCGAGTCCATGTAGTACAAACGATTGTTGGAAGACGACACCACTAGAATGGCCTTGTGGGGTTGGATAGGCTGCAGCACGCCGCTGCTCGCAATGTCTCGAGCCAGTAACATTTGTTTAACGGTTGCAACCTGCAGTGCGATGAAAAGGAGCGGTGCCCTTGGTGAAAAATCGCCAAATTGGGTGCTGTCCGTGCTCAGTTAAGGGTTTCGGCGTAATGCGTGTGGATGAAAATGCGACGGTGTGGGTGGATCCGCCTGCGTATCATGGGTGGTGTCCTACGCACTCCAGATTTGACGCTGTATTGTTTTAGGACGGTTCTTGCAGAAATACAATAATTCTTTCAACACTGGGGGGTGTGTTCGTCCCGCCGTTTGACGTTCTTCGACCGCTTCAGGAAGAACGCCTGCCTCCCGAGTACCAAGTTTTTGAATTTCTCCCTTTTTTATCTGGGAAGATTCTGCCCGATTTCGCACTGTATCGTAAGCGAGAGGATCGGGACATGCACAGCATGCCAACGTCTGTGTCTTTGCGTAGCCTGTACGGTTTTTTCAGCGATGTGCTGAAATTGAACTCATTTGGTGCAACGTCCAGTTGCCTGGATGGGCAGCTTCTAAAGAAAACCTGGGGATTTCGCTTTGTTCCATGTCTGATCGCAATTCACGTGATCCGTCAAGTCCTTTCGAACCTGTCCTCACGGCCTACAAACTGAATGTGTTGTGTGGAGCTCTTGTAAAAGTTTGCTTGGATAAATTGCTCGATGGAACCTGCCCGAACGTGTATGTGGGGGCACAAGGAGTGAGCCGCGGAAAGTAAGAGAAAATGCAAAAGACGATTGATAAGAATTCTCGGAGTCAACGATATCACGACTTGGATTTCGTGCGAGCAACAGCGATGTTGCTTGGTCTGCTTCTGCATGTTTGCATCTTTTTTATGCCTTCACATAAGTACTTTTGGGGCTCTGGTGAGTACTTCGGTGATGTTCTGGATCTGCAGTTTCTGAATTTCATCCACCTGTTTCGTATGCAACTGTTTTTCTTCATGGCGGGTTTTTTTGCGGAGCTTGTAATTGACCGAAAGGGACTGCATCACCTTGTCAAAGATCGGCTTAAACGCATCGTACTGCCGTTCATCATTGGCCTCGTTCTGTTAATGCCGTTGCACATACTGTTGGTCGGAAAGGGTGGGTACTATGCGACCACGATGGATGGACTCACACTTCTGGAGAAGCTCAAGTCAATCCTGTTTTTCGGAGTGCTGGATCCGGACGTTTCTTTGCATGATGGCTTGATACATCTGTGGTTTATTTTCTACCTGATTATCTTCTATGGGGTGCACGTGTGTGTGCGGCCACTGATTCGTTTTCCAATGATCCAGAAGCTGTGCAATTGCCAGCCACTGATTGACTTTTGTGTCAGTCACAGGTGGGGATTTCTTCTTCTGGGTGTGCTGACCTTTCCACTTCAATACTTGCTCAAGAGCGCATTTCTGCCTCCGACAGGGTTCAATGTGCCAATTGTGGATCTCGCGTTGTATTTTGTCTTCTACCTGTTTGGAGTCGCCTTTTACCGCCAGCGATATCTGTTAGCGAAATTGGGGGAGAACGCGTGGTATTACTTCGCTTTTTCAGTTCCGTTCTTCATTCTTATCGACGAGCCGACTGAACGGCTTGATCTCTCAGCTTCTGTCGTCAGTAACATTACGACGTGGACCTTCATTGACCTAGGAAGTGCCTCGTTTGCATCACCTGCTGTGTGGTATGAGGGGATATTTCACAATGGTTATCACAAAGTACTGATCATATTGAGTCGTTCGATGCTTTGCTGGAGCATGTGCTTCGCGTTCATTGGGCTTACCCACCGCTATCTGTCGCAGCCACGCAAGTCGATACGTTATCTCGCTGACTCTGCATACTGGGTGTATTGGGTCCACTTACCGATCACTTTCAAGCTGTCCTACATGGCACAGAGTGTCGAAGGTTTAAACTCCTTGACCAAAAGTTATGTCGTGCTCGTTTTTAGCAGCTTGATTATATTCGCGAGCTATCACTGGGGGGTACGCTATACATGGCTGGGGGATTATTTCATGGGTAGCCGGAAGTCCAGGTCCGACCCCAATGAATATCACTTCAAATTGCCTGTGTTTGTTGAGAAGGTCATGTTGCCCGCTGTCTTGGTGGGTTTGCTAATTTTCTGTTTTGGGTCTTTGCTGCAGTACAATCGTGAGTTTCAGCGACCACAGGTGCTTGTGGAGGCTTATGTGGCGCGTCAGAAAAGTACTTTGGACGCAGTTGATTCAATTGATGGGATCAGCGACAGGTATGGAAATACTCCTTTGCATGCGGCAGCGAAAATGCCAGAAGGCATGCGAAGGTACAACACCATGGCTGTTTTGCTTAGCAAGTGTTCCAACCCAAACCTTCAGAACGATTTCGGGCGTACCGCTTTGTTTACAGCGGTTGAAAGTGGCAACACAGGCGACATTGAGCATCTGCTGCAGGCAGGAGCGGGGATTAATATCAGTGATCGTTATGGGCACACGCCGGCGCACGCAGCTGCCATTCTGACTGGCAACAGAAATCAGCAGGTTTCGGACAAGTACTTTGAAATCCTTCAGAAATTGATCCAGAACGGTGCTGATCTGAGTGCGACTGACTATAGGGACCGAACGGTTCAAGATTGCCTTGAGGCTTTTAGCCAGCGGAAGCTTGGAGCAGCGATACCGGCACTAGCATTAGAATCCGTCAGTCCCATGTGAATGGCATGGTCATGATTGCGGCGGCGCAGCGTAAGGGTTGCCTGTGGCGAGACGATTCGGGCTGTGTCTGGTGTTTCACAAGAGTTCACTTTGTTTCGGCAGTTGCGACCGACTCAGAAATTGGGAATTGGATTTTTCAGTGATTATGCTGGATGCAAAAGAGCAAATGAAGCGTGCACGTAGTCAGGGAGATGATCGCGCGATCCCCGACCAAATTTCACCCGTATTCAGACTAGTCATCCATGCCCAATTGCACGAATTGTCGCAAATCCATTTCAGAGAGTCAGCGTTTCTGCCCGCACTGCGGTACAGCCAATGCGTCTGCCAACCGAGCTAGTGTGGATCCACCGGCAACGGAAATGTTGCCGAATTCGCCGCCAAAGTCGAAGCCTTCCGTGTCGGACAAACCAGGGCAGGCAAAAGGTTTTGGGAGCCAATCTCGTAAATCCAATGGTGGAGGTTCCACGAGTGAGGTGACGAGTGATTCTGTGCCGAGCCGTTTTCCCCCCGGAACGATGCTTGATGACCGGTTTCGTATTGTTGGGCCGATTGGCCGCGGTGGCATGGGTGAGGTCTATCGTGCGGATGATCTGAAGCTGGGGCAATCAGTTGCTCTCAAATTCCTGCCTGAGAATCTTTCTTTTGATCGTGAGCG
>NZGD01000169.1 GCA_002690925.1 Rhodopirellula sp. | reverse complement strand
GCTACATGGCGATCTCCACAAGGCTAATCCGCAGAGCAGTGACGGCACTGTGTGGCACCCTCCTCGCCCGACTCCATAGTCGGGTGTCCTCACTCGACGGCTTGCGCCTCGGGTTTGGATTTATTATCTTCGACTTGTGCATCGCCTCCATCTCGGTTCTGGCAACCGCAGATGTCGACCCGGCGTGTACAAGGGCTCTACTTTTTGCAGTAATTGAATTTATCACAATTCTATCGTCTATAACTTGCTCTATAGACCTGGCACTGGCCTATATGTCTTTGGTAGTGTACATATACACCATATGTACACGCGTGCCCAATAGTGCGGTCCTAGACCACACACGAGCTGCGCATCGCGAGATGCAAGGCTTCCGCAGGCCTAGAAGTGTCAAAAATTCGACCCATTTTTGGTGTGCAACACCGGACCATCAAGGTGTTCAACACCGGTCCAACTGTCGTTCTCAAGCCGACACCAAGTGTCAACCGAGTACCGACCCTCAGGTCAATTGTCGACGAATTGGCCGAGAAATAGTGTCCCAAGTAGTCAGGTTTTGGTACCATAGCCGCCTGGGACCATGTCTAGAATCGACCTATGCCATTTTTGTCTCAATTTTTTGGCTAAAACTGTACTCACTGCTTACGAGCGCGGTTAAGGTCATTTCAGACGTGTTTTCGACTCACTTTCGCCCCTCCTCGTGTTGCCTTCACCCC
This sequence comes from Rhodopirellula sp., assembly GCA_002690925.1. Lineage (GTDB taxonomy): Bacteria > Planctomycetota > Planctomycetia > Pirellulales > Pirellulaceae > Rubripirellula. The sequence goes on along the minus strand of NZGD01000169.1, from coordinate 7,696 downwards.
CGCTCGCCTCCGGGTGGCCCGGTGGGTGATGTGTCCGTTGAGGGCAGGTGTCCGTTGAAGTGTCCGTTGGAAAATGAAGTGTCCGTTGAAATGTCCGTTGAAGTGTCCGTTGAGCGAAAAATGTCAAATTTTGGCAATTTTCACCCCCCTGCCTTCGCTTTCCCTGTTCTTTCAGAGGGTGATGCCTTTCGGTCTCGCCTCCCTCAGTTTACGGGGAAGGAAACCGACTATCAGGGCTGGAAGATCCAAATTGTTGGGTACTTCCGCAAGAAGGGACTCGCGGAACGCTTGGCAGACTGTACTCCTCCCACCATACTCAATAAGTCAGGTGCCAAGGCAAAGCTTATGAGTATTGATGCGGACAAAAAGGAGGATGAAAGGCGCTACGTTTATGTAAACGGACAACTAGATGCTGACGCAAGCAAGCGCCAGCTCAATGCAGACACTAAGAAAGTGATAGAAACGCAGACCAAAACCCTTGATGACTGGACTGCAGAGCAAAAGTCTATCTTCGATGACTTAGCCCTTGCAGTGAGCCCAGGTGGCCAGCCCATGAAGCTCATAAACTCAGTCAAATCAAGATTAGGATGTGATGCATGGACAAAACTCAAAGACTACTATGAGTTGACTATGAAAGGCGACATCAGGACCCTAAAGAGAAGGTTGAACGACGGTGAAGCTACGAAGGGACAGAAGGGCATGGTCGAGGGTGATAGCGTTTCCGCTTATATCCGAGACCTAGATTTCCTTCACTCGCAACTCTACTTCTGCCTAGCAGAAGACGAACGCGAGAAATGCCCTGAGCTTTCCGAAGACAACATGAAAGAAGTCCTGTTGGGCCATATTAGTAGTTCATGTTTGGAAACTGCGCTCGCCTTCGACGCCAGTTACCAAGATAAAGCATCCTATAATCAAATTTGCCTACACCTTCGCCAACTTGAGAATATCCACCAAAGCCGCGGCACCACACGACACAAGGGCAAGGCTGCACGTACCTTGTCTGCGACGTCAGGTGGTGCCGGTGGCGGCGGCGGTAAACCAAGAAATGGCAGTGGTCAATGCGCGTACCATGCGTGTAGCTCCAAGGACCACGATTACCTGCATTGCCCCCAGCTGAATGCCCTTCCAGATGAAAAGAAAGCTAGAATAGTTAATGCTATCAAAAATAAAAAGAAGGGAGGCAAGGGTGGCAAAGGAGGTAAGGGTGGTAAAGGAGGCGGAAAAGGCAAAGGAGGCGGCAAAGACAAAGGCAAGGGCAGTTTTATGAAGTCACAAGAGTGGAAAAATACCAAGAAACTCCTTGGTGCTCTCGTGAAAAAGGTCCAAGCCCCATCAGAAGGAAAAAGGCGCCATGACTCCAGCGACGACGAGGAGGACTACAGACCACGTAAGAGGTCTATGTCCTGCAAGGCGACGCGTGGTAATGACGGTGAAGATGATTTTTCAAGCTTTGACAAGGACTTTCTCAAGGGACTTGGACTTGGCATGGTCAGGGAGTGCTCTTGTTCGACTTCTAAGTCGCGCAAGCAGTGCAACGCCATGCCAATGGAGGTCAAAATCCCCAAGGGAATCCTTAATGCCACTGACGATGAAGACTCACTTTTTGATGGCAATATGGCTGTCATAGACAGCGGAGCTGCTGAAATGTGCTCCCCCAACCTCGATCACTTTGTCCCCGGCTCACTAGTTGACCCTTGTGGTCAAAGGATAGTGGCAGCGGGTAATGAAAGACATACAGTAGTCAAGTTGGGCAGAATAAAGACCGCAGTCAAGCTCCCTGATGGGAGCCTTGGGTATATTGACACAGGGAGAAAATTAGGGTGGTATGTCCCATCCATAGCTTTCCCTCTGTTTAGTGTTGGTGTACTCAAGGGACTTGGCTGGGGATTCAGTATTGGCTTGTCTAGTGAGGACTATATGTTCCATAAGGCCACCAATACTCGCATCCCCCTCAATGAAGTGGCTGGTATCTCCACTATAAAAACTACCAACCCTCGAAAACTGCAATCTGTGGCTGCTTATATCAATAGTGATCGCTTCGGAGGAGGCGGTTCTGCTGACCTGACCGACAGCCACGTCGCGTCAGATTTATTGTGGAACACACTTATTGATAAGGAGACAAAGCAGCTAAACGACGCACTGAATGAAATTGACCACGTGGCGGGTACTTCTAAGTTGCAACACCGAGATAAAGTCATGAACTCGTGTGTCTGCCCTGAAGTACCCCCTACTGAGTCTAGTTCCCACTCTGGTAAATGCCCTATGAATGGTAAATGGAGTTCAATAAGGCGCTCTATTTGCGAATTCGCCATGGCTAGTGTTGTATGCGCTGCGACTCCGCTCGTATTACTACACAAACGCCTAGGGCACGCAGACCACCGCAATATCCTTCGTGGTATTGACCATGGTCACCTGCGTGGCGTCACTATCAAAGGCGCCAAGACCATCACTTCCAAATGTCCTTGTTGCATTGAAGGCAAGATCAAGCGTAGATCTTTTAAGTCTAAAGAATACGAGGACATTTTGGACAGTAAAGACCCCCACATTACTTTACCAGGCGAAATAGTGCATCTCGATGGCGTTGGACCCATTGAGACCAAAGCATTAGGAGGCTACGAGGGATGCTACACTTTCACTGATGAAAAGACCAAGGGCATTTGGACATACTTGTACAGAAGCCCTAGGGAAATTTATCGTATAATGAAAGAATTTTATAGCGACCTCAAGTCCCTATATGACGCCAAACTGCGCCGCGTGCACACTGACCAAGCCACCTGCCACACAAGTAATCAAATGACTGAGCTACTTGAAAAATTAAATGTCAAAATGACATTTAGCTCGGTGTACACACCCGAGCAAAACCCATATGCTGAACGCAGCAATTACTCTATTTGGTCTATGGCACGCACAATGCTTTTGCAAGCCAAAATGCAAAAGATGTACTGGGGCTATGCTATTTTATATGCGACTGAAATCCTCATGTGTCTTCCCAAAAAGGCACTAGGATGGAAGACCCCCAAACAAGTTCTGACTGGTAGAAAACCTGATATCTCCAGGTTTAAGGTTTTTGGCTGCAAAGCCTGGGCACTAGTGCCCAAACCTCACAGAAAGAAACTTGATCCCCGTGCAAAATGTGGCATTTTTGTCGGCTTCAGCCAGGATGCGCCCGCGTACTTAGTACGCATCCCATCCACAGGCGAAGTCATCGAATCTCCACATTGCATTTTTGATGAGTCTGACTTTGGCGGCGAATCACCCCTCAATGTGTCGACTATGAAAGACCTTGAGGAGGCGCTTGCACCTCCAAAATCAGCCTGTCTCTCCGATGTCGGCATTTCTATGCACGACTTAATGGAGGAGACAAATCAGAGATGCCAGCGGATTAAACCCAACCCCACCAACCCCGGCGTGTATGACGCCGTTCTATCAGAACAGTCCCCAGTGGACTCCACTTCCACTGAGGCGGGGCGTGGCGGGGCAGGGCAAAATCCAGCCAATATGCAGGGGAAGCGTACCCGTCGTGGTACCAAAAGATGCAGGGCGCTGGAGGAGCCAAAATCGAAGTTATCTGAGTCGGAGGAGCCAGCTCCACTCCACTCCACTCCACTCCACTCCACTCCACTCCAAACCACCCCACTCCACTCCACTACCAATGACCAGGTCATTTTGGAGGAGGAAGCACCCCGGGTTGACACACCTGAGAGCGCTAAAAATGACCAGGACAAAGACGACAGTGACAGTGGATATGACGACATTTCCAGTACAGATTCTGACGCCAATTCTGACCCTCCTGACCCCATAAATAAGAGGAGATCAGGCAGGAAAAGGAAGGCAACGAAACAGTACACTTATGGAAGTAAGCACCATGACCAACATGGAAATGCAATTTTGTCCACCGACATGAGTAGCTGGGGACAGGCAGCACGTGTTGCTCGCTCTGGACTCCCTATAGCTGCAAATGCCGGAAAAGGAACAAAACGGTCACCAGTAGTCTCTTTTATGTGCTACATGGCCGCTGCAGTTTCGCTATATTTGGATGTGCAAGGGTCACCCTTAATAGAACAAAATGACTGTAAATATAGTTATGTTCTCGGTGCTCCAAAACACAAGCAAAAGAAAGACAACTGGGACACCCCCAGTTCCTTTTGGAAGGCAGTCGACCGCGAAGATGGCAAACTTTGGTGGGAGGCATGGAACAAGGAGAAAAATTCCATGTTAGACTTGGGAGTGTTACAGCAATGTGACTGGCCTACAGATGGCACCAATGTCTGTGGATCCCAGCTGGTTTGCAAAATAAAACGGTTGCAAGATGGCAGTATTGACAAGTACAAGGTGAGGTGGGTATGCCAGGGTTTCTCCCAGCGATTTGGAGTCGATTACTTCGACACCGCATCGCCAGTCGCTATGCCCACATCAGTGCGTATTCTGCTCAATGTTGCATGCCAATTTACCTTGGATTGTTTTCAAGGTGACGTTTCTACCGCCTATTTGAGGGCACCTATGGACACAGTTGTTTATATGGCGCCACCAAAGGGCTGTGATCTGGAATTGGTCAATGGTAAACGTCAGTGCTTTTTAGTAATAAAGAGCATTTATGGAACAAAACAAGGAGGGCGAAACTGGTTCATGAAGTGTCATCGTGAATTGTTCTTGGACGATGGTTGGGAGATGTGTCCTTATGATAACTGTTTGTTTGCCAAGCGCAAATCAAAAGTTAGAAATAAGAAGCAACCCCAAGACAAAAGTCAAAATCAATCTGACTTCACCAATTTCGATGGAGATCAATTCATCATTGCAACTCTGTATGTTGATGATGTGTTGTTCACTGGAAATTGGGATTCAGAGGTTAAGAGGTTTAGATCTCGTCTATCTAAACTTTATGATTTAAATGACATAAATCCCATCTCTTGGTTTCTCGGGTGGCATATCACCCGCGATAAAGATGAGGGTTGGCTTAAGATAAGTCAAAAGCAGTTCATCATTGATGCCCTAGCACGTTTTGGTTTGCAAGACGTGCACCCCAAGTCAATTCCTGTCTCCTCGACATACACATTCGAGGAAGTTGATGAGTCATGTGCTCTCGACAAAGGACAGCAGAAATTGTACATGGAGAAGGTTGGCACCTTAAATTACTTGGCAACCCAATCTAAGGCATCTATTGCCTGGGTTACAAGTAAATTGGGCCAATATATGCATCAAGCTGACATGCACCACATGCAAATTGCAGATGGGGTGTATGCCTATCTAAAGGGTTCCATGGAGGAGGACATGACCTTTTGGAGAACTGAGACTGGCATGACACCCATGGCCTATTCAGATGCAAGTCATGCTGACCAAGGCAAGACGGGCACTGGAAGGCGGAGGAGTCAATCTGGGTGTGCGATTATGATGGGTGGATCATTAATTGCATACCACAGCAGAGGCCAGAAAAATGTTACTTTGAGCACAGCAGAGAGCGAATATGTCGCCCTTAGTGGCTGTACTCAAGAGGTAATGTGGACTCGTCGTGTTTTGTCTTTTCTGGGTTTCCCAGTAGAAGAACCGACGGTAATCTATGAGGATAATGAAGCGGCTGAAGCACTTGCGTGCAATGAAATCATGACTAAAAGGTCGAGATTTATAGACGCTCGCTTTCATTATGTTCGTGAAATGGTGGCTGAAGGAGAAATTTCAGTCCAGAGGTGTGCAACTACTGATATGGTTGCCGACCTGTTCACTAAGGGACTTCCACGTGTTACTTTCGAGAAGCATTGGAATGTCGCCCGTGGGCAGGAGGAGCCAGGCAACTTGAGTTTAGGCGCCATTGCGGCTCTAACTCGGCGGTCTGTGCTAGCCAAGGTTTGAAGGTGCAACCTTCCCTCGGTCCTGTGACTCTGTGCAATGGAGGTCGTTTTCGAATGCCCCTTGTCAGATAGGCTTCATGGTTGTTATACCCACTTGACTCGCAAGTTGGGATAACGCGATTGTCGTAGAGGAAGTGGTCCCGTTATATTCTTGATTTCGATCAATATACGGGGCGAGTACCACAGTGGCAATAGCGGATTTTATTCATTAATGTCTGATCAACCTTAATAATGAATCCAGATGCTATCCACATTCACATGGAGGTCAGCGGCGTGTCATAACGCCGCTCTATCAGAACAGTCCAGTGTGTCATAACGCCGTTCTATCAGAATAGTTTGGCGTGTCATATCGCCATTATATCAGGGTTATATTACTAAGTGTATTCCTGGTATATGACCGTCATGTGGGCGCTGGGTATTTACCAAGTTTATCCCACGCCAGCACTACATGGGTCCTTAATCCCGACGTGCAACTGCATTTTATGTCTTCGCAAACATAATTGCAGTATCATCACGAATTATATTACCAAGTAAATTTCGTTGATGTTATCTCCATGGTTACTGCCTCTGTGCAGTGCAACTTATGATTTTCAGGTCATATTGATGTACCTTGGAAAATCAGGAGGAGACTTGAAATAGTGGGCTCGTGCCACTGTTTCTTCACTGCCCATCGACCTGGATTACCCCAGTTGTGACAGTCTTAATCCGACTGCACTTGGGGTGAGAGGTCAGTATATTTATATCACCGCAGGTAAGTTTGCTCTATGCAACTTGTGTATACATTTGCCCTACGCCCCATTTACCCAAGTGGGTAATATGGGAGTGGGGCGCATCATATAACAGGTATTATAGCCACATGTTAGTGTGCTGTTGTCTGAATTTGCAGTGCACTAATCCCCTGACAAAACACCCTATAACTCACCGTGGTTTTCACCACACAGAGTTTAGTGATACCCCAGTTGCGTGCTATTTATAGCCGGGGGTTTTTAGTCTTACTTTTGGTTTGAATTGGGGACGAATTCAGACCCATCAATCCATCAGTGGACATCACTGTTCCTCTTTTCTTTCATGAGAAATCATTGTATGCAGACCTTGGCGCGTCGTGCGCGCGCCTCGTATGTTACGCCTTTATTGTGTAACAGAAAATTGATGCCACGTATTGTGACATTGGCTTTCAATGAAGCTATCCTGCTTCATTTGCTGTTGTTGGGCGCCCTTGTGTGCGCCTGCATGGCCAGCGAGATCGACTATCTCGCCGGCATGCCCGGGCTTCGCCTCGGGCTGAGTGCGTTGGCATTGGGCATCCGCCCGGCCAAGGACTACCTGTTTCAAGTGGTTATGGGCCCAGGCTTCGCTGTGGCTCCCCCGCCCGACGGCGGGGGCAATCCAGCTCCATTTGGCAACAAAATCCGCAACCTTGCGGATTCGGCTTCGTTCCCGACCGGCCCCACCGCCCAGAGGCACTCCGTGTCAGTAAGCGGTGAAGCGGGCACCAAGATGCTTCATGCAGTCTTGAGCAGTGGAACAGACAGCCATTCAGTTCTGTGGACCGGTACTGACACCGGTATGCCAATGCCAGAGGCAACGGCAGCCGCCGTTCCTTCCTGTCGTGGTTCGACCCCAGGTGAACCTTTCCACGACACAGGACGGCCGAGCACCGGGGGTTTTGAGATTGATCTCACCCTGCCGACCAATTCTGACTACAAACTGAACCTCCAGTCGAGACTGAACCCCAATCCCAATCCAACCGGCGTACTTCCGCCTGGTGTTCACACCACAGAACACAGGGAAAGGGGGGATTCCACTGGGGTAGTAGGTGCCGGAAGCCAAGGGACAGGGTTCCCCTTGGACGG
>NZGD01000168.1 GCA_002690925.1 Rhodopirellula sp. | reverse complement strand
TTGGTCATCTGCTCCTGATCGGACGGCTGAATGTTTTCGTTGGTAATGCGGTATCCGGTCGCGGCTGTGGTTTCGATCATTGGCAGTGCTGCCCAAGGGATCGGTGCCTTGGGGTCAGTGGCACGCTTCGCGACCGCGGCCGGATGAAGTGGCCACATGTCATTGCTGTAAGGTATTCCGTAGTATTCGTCGAATCCGTGCTGATTCGGTAGGAACTTTGGGTGGTGCCCAAGATGCCACTTGCCAAACACGGCGGTTGAGTATCCCCGCGAACGACACAATTCTGCCAAAGTGGTTTCGTTTTGGTTCAACCCAATGTTGGATTTTGGGCCCAAAGCGCCGCGGATTCCAATTCGGGTGTGGTAACATCCCGTTAACAAGGCCGAGCGTGATGCGGAACAAACCGCTGAGGACACAACAAAGTCAGTGAAAATCCGACCTTCCTTTGCCATGCGGTTCAAGTTGGGCGTTTTGTAATCGGTCGCACCAAATGGGTTGATGTCGGCGTAACCCATGTCATCAATAAAGATGACCACGATGTTTGGAGGTGGTTGGTTTGCTGCTTCCGTAGTTGCGGTGGAAAAAGAGATGAACAGTGCAGTGCAGGCAAGGAAAATTCGAAGCGGCATCTTGTTCTATATCTTACAGGGAGATGATTTCTAGGGACCTCCCCGATTATAGCAGAGTCCAGGGTTTCAATAGGGCAGGGGGGCCCCGGAATCACCCGTGCAGACCGTTATTTGGCTGATATTGGGGCAAGCAGGTGGAAGATCGGCAAAGACGTTTCCGGATCCCAACAAACGCAGCAGATCGTTGGGCCGGGTGGGTGTGATGTCGGTCACACCAACGATGCTCCCAATCGCTCAGCAGCTCACACAAGCCGGCAACTTCGGTGATGTTTTCTTCATAAAACGTGGTGTCAGTGCAGGATCGTCTTGATCGCTGCGGAGGCCCAGGCATCTTTTCCGGAAACCATGGCACGTATCACAACTGGACCGGTGATTTGCGTGGGGATTTGCAGATTCAGCGTTTGTACTCGGGCAGCAACAGCCGCGGCTTCTCTTTGCAAAACCAATGTGTCGTTTGCATCGCCACTTGTCACTGCGCCTAAGGGCTGGTCAACGGTAATAAGCAAATTACCGGAGATCGGGCTGGTAATGGTTAATTGCAAACCGTCCGGATCAAGTTCGCTGGTTGTGCGTTTGAGATCGAGTGGTTCTGGGTGCTGAAACCTTAATGTTGGGTCGCCAAGAAGGTTGTAGAGCAGCATGTGTTCGCGGCGCTCGTCGGGCAACTTTGTTCCTGCAGGACTGATTAGAGTGGCGAGTGCATCAATCAACAGCCTTCCGGTTGCGTTGGGGTCCGTTTTTTCCGTCTGCATGTCACGCAGAGCACTGAGCCAAGCATCACCGAGTCGGGGCAACTTCTGATGGAAGACGCCATTGATAAGGCCGACCGCCGCGGTGGTATTTCCATAGGGCATTGTGATTCGGCTGCCAGCGAACACTGCAACCGGTCCACGGTCGTTCAAAACCATCTGCTCGGCAATGGAATCTTCAGTGGCATCACAAGCGCCCGTAAAGCAGGCAAGTATCACCGCAATCGGGGCGTTGGCTGCGGTGGTTGCAAGTTTGTTGACGCTTTCGCGATCGAGGACTGCCTTGCCACCCAGCGAGGGTGCTACTCGGTCCAGTTCCGTCACTTGTCCATGACCAGCGTAGACCCAGAAACGTGACCCATCTGAATAGTTGTCAAGAACGGCCCTCGTAAACGACTTCTGGTTGGGGCAAAAAGGATGGCCTGGACTGGCGTAACAGATGTGCGTTCGCGTTTCAGTAGGAAGCATGCCGGTCACGATGCTGCGCGTGACGGATTCGATCGCGGAATCGGCAATTATGCCAAATCCGCCGACACCTCCCACGACCTGAACGCGAGAACGCCACGGACCAAAGTCATCACTTGTCTCGCGGGCAAAGATGCGCGTGATCCAGCTTTTCAGTTGACTGACGCGATCCACTGGCAGGCGACCAACCGCTGCTTCTGGAACCAGGTCGCCATCAAAATCTCCATAGAGCATGTCGCTCGAGAGCGTTGGCGTTGAGCCCCACTTCGCGGTGACTGTCGTGCGGGAATACAAAATCGGCGTTTGGCAGGAAGGGTCAGTGGCTTCACCGATCACTGGGGCATCACCCACCAGCAATACATATCGAGTTTTGTCGGTCGCCCTGTTCTTAATTGCAGTTTGTAAGTCTTTACCTGATGCGGGTGGTTGAAGTGTCGTGATTCTCAGTCCCTCACGCTGCCGCTGAGTGATCCAAGGTTGCATTGCAGCGGTAAAGGCTGGAGGGCAAACCAAGATCACGTGGGCGGAGTCTGCCTGACAGGTGTTCAGGCCAACGCACGGGAAAACAACGAAGAGTGCCACTAAACGCAGCATTTGGCGGGCTGAGGGGAGCCGTCGGTGCAACATCATTTTCTTGGGTCGGAATGCGGGGGATCACGCGTGATACGCTCTGCTCTGCCTTTATGAAACTGTATTATGGATTCGATCGCCAGTCCAATGCTCGGCGTTCTTATTAGGCATAGCGATCAACCCAAAAACGTAGAAAGCTGATTTGGGCAACTGAGATGTTACTAAGCGTGATGGACGCCGGGAGGTTACTGGCGAAAGGCAGGCAGGCTTCCAATGGTGGCATCGCGAGTGAAAGCAGACGAGATAATGCCTGCGATAGGCCAGAGCTTTCCGGTCCGGTGGGGTGAACAGCGAAGCCCTTTATCGCCCCGACAGCCGTCCTTTACAGGCAGCAGCAGGCAGGGGAGTTGCTGCTGCCAAAGACGGGTGCTGTGCCTTTAAACCTGCTTTGTGATACGATTCAATGAACTGTTGGGATCGATTGAATCTTGGCAATTACGCTGAGGTGTCGTACAAGCCTAAGCGGTAAGCCGCATGTTCATGGTCGCGATGTAGATCAAGAGGGGTGATTTGGCGAGCGTGTTTTGCAGGGGTGAAACATTACGAAAGCGTTTTGGTGTTTTGATGACGCTGTTTTCTGTTCTTGGTGTTGAAGCCTGCGAAGATTGGAGCATGACGCTGCCTGTGTTTGGAAGGTGGATGCTTCCTCACGAAGCCTGGTGATGCACGTTTAAACGGTGAGTGAATGAAACCGGTAATTGGGATTACTGTTGGTGAGGCCTCTGGGGTCGGCCCTGAATTGGCTTTGAAGTGTGCCTCCCTGCCCGAGGTGAATGAACGTTGCCAACCCGTGCTCTATGGACCCAGTGAAATATTGAGGCAGGTTGCGGTCGCTGTTGGGCTTGAGGTGCCGCTGCAAATGGTGGACATCGGATCCTTGGCGGTCGATTCCATCAAACCTGGTGAATTCTCAAGAGAATCAGGAATTGCCTCGTACCAAGCAGTTGAGGCTGCCATTGAAGATGCGTTGGCGCTAAAAATTGATGCAGTTGTGACCGGTCCAATTCAAAAAGAAGCTTGGCATCTCGGAGGCGTTGAGTATCCCGGGCACACCGAACTGTTGGCACATCGTTGTGGGGTAACCGATTACTGCATGATGCTTACCAGTGCACAGATATCTTGCGTCCTTGTTTCGATTCACGTGGCCTTTGCAGATGTCCCCGAGTCTCTTTCGGTCGAGGCGATTCTGCGTTCGATCAAATTGGGAGCTGAGGCGATGGAGAAGCGTCACGGGCGGTCAGCACGCGTGGCCGTGTGTGCTTTGAATCCGCACGCTGGTGAACAGGGAATGTTTAGTCACGCGGAAGAAGAGAACCTGATCGTGCCGGCAATGACAAAAGCACGAGCCTTAGGAATTGAATTGACTGGCCCCCTGCCTCCGGATACCGCTTTCACTCCGGCGGTACGCGAAAAGACCGATGTGTATGTCTGCATGTATCATGATCAGGGATTGATTCCCCTTAAAGCACTGGCATTCGACGATGCAGTGAATGTTACTTTGGGGTTGCCGATTGTTCGCACCAGCGTAGATCACGGGACAGCACTGGACCTCGCTTGGACAGGCAAGGCAAATCATCAAAGTATGCTCGCAGCAATTCACATGGCGGTTGATCTGATCGATGAGTAACGTTCCCGACCAGTCTGAGCTTCGCTCGCAATCCGGCGACGGGCAATTGCCCGTGTCTGATGATCAGTTCCTGGCAGGCACAGGCTCAAATAATCAAAAGGGGGCTGATGTATTGACGCCTCTTGCTCTTGGGGATAATTGTGCCGTGTCGGTGTCGGTGTCGCGTCTGGGTTGGCGATGGGCTCTCGAAGTCTTGTTGCTAGTAGGGCTGTTTTTCATCTATGCCGGTGACAGTGCCCCGATGGTGAATGAAGCCCATTACTTGGTGAAGGCGAAGAATTATTGGGATCCCGGTTGGTGCAGCCAAGACATGTTTGTGGCTTCTGAAAATGCACATGCTACGTTCTACGTGTTCTTTGGTTGGCCGACGAAGTATTTGAGCTTGGCTGAAACTGCCTGGTTGGGGCGGTTGGTGGGCTGGCTCCTGTTGGCGATTGGTTTGCAGCGTTTGTCGTCGGTTCTGTTTCGCCAGTCATTTCTTTCCCCCGCTGTAGCGTTGCTTTGGATTGCCGGCGTCGAGTATGGAAATCTGGCTGGTGAGTGGGTGGTTGGTGGCATTGAGGCAAAGGTGCCTGCTTATGGGTTGATTCTGCTTGCTCTGTCGTGCCTTGTCGAGCGTCGGTGGAATTGGGTTTGGGTTTTGTTAGGGGGTGCTGCGGCTTTTCACGTTCTTTCTGGAGGCTGGGCCGTGATTGCGGCGATGGGGTGTTGGTGGATGACCGAGCGTCGGCGGCCATGTGGTGTCAAGCTTTTTACGCCGGCGCTCTTCCTCGGCGGGGCTATTTCGTTATTCGGCCTCGGGCCTGCATTGAGCATGTCGTTTGGCGCGGATTCTGAGCAGGCAGCAACGGCAGCTCGGATCTACTCTTATTTTCGCATCAAACATCATCTGTTGCCTGCCGATTTTTTTCTGGGATGGTACCTCAGATTTGGTGCATTGGTTTTGATGATGGTGGGAGGGTTGTCTCTGTATCGTAACCGGGATGAAGCCATCAGGATTTTCGGCTGGTTCGTGTCAGCCACCCTTGGGATCTCCGTCGCAGGTTTGCTGCTGGGTTTTTTGCCTCCCTATGCACCGGATCTTGCCGCGAAATTGTTGCGGTATTATTGGTTTCGTCTCGCCGACGCAATGGTACCACTGATGGTCGCTGTATTAGTGACGCGGATGGTGCTGGATCATCGAGGCAAAATACGCCTGATCGGATATGTGGGGGTACTGCTAGCTGTGATGTTGTGCGGCAACTCCGTATGGCGTTCGGCTCGCCGCGCTGTACCGCCGTCTGTCAGTAACGATCTTTTGGGCTTTGAAGCAGGAGCTTCTGCGGAGGTTCAGCAGCAGGTTTATCGTGATTGGCTGAATGTTTGCCGGTGGGCTCGAAGGTCGTCTGATGAGCAGGAAGTTTTCTTGACACCCCGAAACCAGCAGACGTTCAAATGGTTCGCGGAGCGGGCGGAAGTTGTCAATTGGAAAGATGTTCCCCAGAACCCTTCAGCGTTGCTCGAATGGTATGAGCGATTTAGTGAGGTCTACCCAAGCCGGATTGGTAATCGACGAACCGCTAACCGAGTGTCGATACGGTATCCCTCGCTGCTAGCACTGAGGGAAAAATATGGCGTGCGATATTTAATCGTGGATCGAAGAGTCACTGGCGAGAACTTGCCTTTGATCTGCATCTATCCAATGGCCACTGAAGTCAATGAAACCTACGCAGTTTACGAGTTGCCTTATCCGCCTTCTGAGACGGATTGATGCTCAGTCTGTGCGTTTTCCCCAATGGTTCGGATTTTGTTGTCAGCGTCGGATGCTCAAGCTTGTTCTGCAGAAAAGATCGCTTGGACGTAATGGTGCTGAAGCGATTCGTAATTCCGAACAACGTATCTCAACTAAGGGAGGCGTCTCCCTCAGCAAATATTTATCGCTAGCGAATAAATGAGGAGGAAGGTTCTTCTGAAGGGCGACGCACGTTGATCTCATCCAGGCTCTTGAGTCGGAGTTTCTTGCCCTCTTCTCCCTCCGGAATATCGTCCAATGATTGGTTCTTGAGCTCCTCGGGTGTCATGGGCGGAACCGCCTTGTCTGAATCTTGATCGGGTGAGGAATCGTTGCTTTCCGGATCGAACATGCCCTCCGTACGAATTCCTTGCTGCTGACGCTCTTGTGCATCTGTCGGCAGCGGCTGGTCGCGGTCGGTAAGCTTCGTGACTTTACCACCTGCAGAATCGAAGACACTCCCCACACGCCCAGAACCTCGCACAGTGCGTTGCCACGAACCACCAAAAGCTGGGTAGTCCATGTCCTCGACGTCAGAGCATAGACGACATCCTGCCAACGGCATTAGGCAGACGGAGAACAAGCTTGTTAGCACGATGTGACTGGCTGTCATTTTTATCCGAAAAGGCATCCGCCTGACCTTGATTGCTGGCTGAAACGCGGTGACCAAAGAAAGATCTTCGGTCTTTATCGGTCTGTGGAGATGTTCGCTTTAGGAAAGCTTTGACGATTGGGTGTTTCGGTGGGCCATTGCGTCTCGCATGCCCGCATTGGCAAGGACAAGCTGAGCTAGTTCCTGCCACTGCGAGTCGGCTCTCTGCATCGTCTCACAGAGGATTTCTGCGTCGTCCCAGTCTGCCTCGTCTTCAATCGCAAAACGCAGGTCCGCTCGGTTCAGCTTTTCAGGGACTGGAATGAATTTTAAGTGATAGGCACCGGGAGCAGTCATTAGCCAGGCAGCCAAAGAACCGGACTGTTGGCCAACCAATCGGTCAACATTTCGGCGGAGGCGACGTAGCGCGTCAGTGTGGCATGCTTCACCTGTTAGCCCCAGTTTGTCTATCGCTAATGCATCGCTCTTGTCTGTTTGGTACCCGATATAATCGCAATTGTGGGTCTTTCCGGCTTTCGCAAGCATTTGATCGATCAGCGTGGGGTCAATGAATGGGCGATTGGCTGGTACATAAACGACCCACTCGGTGTTGCTAGCATCGGCGGCTTCGCAGAGTCGCTCGCAGACATGGCTGGCCGGCAGATCAATGAAGATAACATCGGCGAACCCTGAGTCGTGAATCGATCTTGGTAAACCTGCACCCACGATGAAAACACGTTCCACGAGTGCGCATTCACTCAATCGCCTTGCCATGCGGTTGATCAGCGTCTGTCCCTCAAGCTTTCTCGACGCAAAGCGTGCAGCGAGTTGTGGGGTGCCTGCCATTGAGAAGTTACCGAGGTCCAATACGGCAATCGCAGGTTTGGTTGCTGTGGGCATTGCTTTCTCCATTTTCGCAGATGCACTGGCGGGGAAGTAACTCCGAGTTACCTAAGTCCCACTCATGATTTTGAGTATGACGCATGTTACCGGTGCCGGTCCAGCATGAAACAAACTTCGTTTTTGTTGTTTTTTTCAAAATCTTCTCAAGTCGACCTATCGTCCAACCGGGACGTCATGCCAAAAGAGACTAATGCAAGGCAGTGGACCTGCTGCCTGTGCAAATCTTCTCGACTTATCTTTTCAGTTTTAAGACGGAGCTTTCACTGGTGCTTGACCTTACCCAGATTACCAGTCTTTTGGACGCTGTTATCTTTCCATTGATCGGTAGTATCGCTCTGATGTATGCCAAGCTGAGTTGTGGTGCAGTTGCACGACGTGCAGAGAAGCAATTCTTTGCTATTTTGGTAGTGCTCACGGTGGTGACTTTGCGTACTGTCATCACCTGTCATGAGATTTGGATCGTGCACACGATGAGTTTAGGGGCATTGATTGTTTGCAGTTTGCTGATTCCCGGTCAGAATGAGACTCCCGATCAAGATCCAACCGTTGCCGTCTAGAAGACGGCTTAGAATTTTTCATTTGCAACCTGCGTTTCACTGATGCCCGATATTGATTCTGATGCGACAGACCGTTTACGCGGGGCAGCTCGTTTAACTGCTGCAGTGGAAGTGACCCCCGGCGGTCCGGTTGAAGGTACTATCCGGCCTCCGGGAAGCAAAAGCCTGACAAATCGCGCTTTGATCTGCGCAGCGTTTGCCAATGGGCGATCCGAACTCACCGGTGCTTTGCAAAGTGAAGACACGAAGGTGATGATCGATGCGCTGGGATCAATCGGTGTCAAAATTGATATTTCCGATGGCGGAAAGACCCTCCTCGTCGATGGGCGTGGAGTGGGGCCGCAGGCCAAAAATCGGCCTGACGAATCAAGCCAGATGCAAGAGCTTTATGTTGCCAACAGTGGCACAACTGTCCGGTTTCTTGCGGCGGCTTTGTCTGCTGCTGGTGGGCAGTATCGCCTCGTTGGGGTGGAGCGCATGCACCAACGTCCCATTGGGGATTTAGTTGACGCGTTGCAGTTGGTCGTTGATGGCAGCATTGAAGCGATCAGCTCACGCGGCTGCCCGCCAGTGGAGATCCGTTGTCACGGTTGGAAAGGGAAGAATATAGAAGTTGGCGGAGCTGTCAGTAGCCAGTACCTGAGCGGCTTGATGATGGCAGCACCCCTCGTTGTGCAGTCTGGCGAATCCGCGGACGTTGGTCGCGAGAGTGCTTCGGCCAAGCCGCAGTCAACGCAGATCCTTGTATCCGGAGAATTGGTGTCTCGGCCGTATGTCGACATGACGGCAAATGTGATGCGCAGCTTTGGGGCCACGCTGGATCTGCAGGATGACGGTTTGCCGAGTGGGTTCGCACTGGCGGTGGATGTCAAAGCTGGTGGTTACTTGCCAGCATGCTATGAGATCGAGCCTGATGCCTCGGCAGCGAGCTATTTTTGGGCGGCCGCTGCAATCACTGGTGGGAAGGTAACTGTCGAAGGGTTGAGTCGCGCTGCAATGCAGGGTGACGTTGGCTTTTGCGAGGTGCTCGAGAAAATGGGCTGTGAGGTTCAATATGACGAGCACTCCATTTGTGTAAACGGACGCCCGCTCAAAGGAGTCGATGTCGATATGAATGAAATCAGCGACACCGTACAAACCTTAGCAGTGGTGGCTTTATTCGCGAGCAGTCCAACGCGTGTTCGCGGGGTCGCCCACAATCGTTTCAAGGAGACAGATCGAATTGGTGATTTGGCGCGGGAATTGCGAAAACTTAACGCGACCGTAGAAGAGCATGACGACGGCTTAACAATCTACCCCATCCTCGAAAATCTTCTGGCGAAAGCGAATCGCAAGGTCGTCCTTGAGACTTATCATGACCACCGCATGGCGATGAGTTTGTCTTTGGCAGGCTTGCGAATACCCGGAGTCCAAATCATGAACCCCGCGTGTACAGGTAAGACCTATCCAGGTTTTTTTTCCGATCTAGAAACAATCATAGGCCGAGCGCATCACTGGGTGGCTCAGCAAGGCCAGTCAGCGGAATTTCAGTGAGTTGCTGACATTCGACAGAAAGTGAGGAAGTTTTCTGCACGCTGACGCTTCAAGACGGTAAGAGCCTCTTGGAGAGAGGCGAGAAAATGATGTAACTGACAGTGGCAGATGGCTGGCGGAGACTTTTCATGCGGGCTTTGAAAATCGCTTTGGTGTGCAATGGGGCGATCCTGATCGTATCGGCCTTGTTGGCTTTGTTTTACCAGCCTGTCTTCGTTTGGTTGACGGGGTTCATGGGGGTTAGCCTGATCTTTTCTGGCTGGGCAGATTACTGTGGTTTCGCAGTGATCTTTCGAAGCTTAGGTCGGAAGTAAGACCGTGAGGCATGACTGCTTGCCGATGAAAATGCGGCTCAGTTGTATAAGCTTCCCGCTCATTGCGTTCCGCCGCTGGCTGATGTCGACTGCTCGACTTTGGTCGGTGGTACTTGACTCTGGTCTGTTTTACCTTCATCTGTCTTTGCATCATCATCCGCGGGGGCGTTCCCAGCTGCGTCTTGTGCCGCCTCGGGTTGATTCAATATTCGTGAACTCCGGCTTTGCCACGCTTTGGGCAGTTGGCCGTCGGATCGGTTCGCCATTTGTTTCAGTACGGTGATGTCCATTGAGTTGCTGCGGAACATGTATTCACCGCTACCCAACAGCAGGTACGCACCATTGGGATGGTCGCTTTCGAATCCGCCTACGTAACCAGGGGCAAGCGGCGCCGTATCAGGTCCTGGGTTGCGGATGCGTTTCAATCCGGAATTAATTGGGTGGCCAGCATCTCTGAGGCTGGCGCGGGTGCCGCTCATCCACCCAAGGTCCTCGCTCGCGGGAGAAAGCATCTCACCCACAAATAATGTGTATCCCAGGCCATCGGTGATGTCGTCGTCAGTGATCCTGCGATTCAATAGGAAGATGCCATTGTTGTCGGTGTCGATGGGGGTTTCGATTGATCCGGTGACACCCGAGTAGCAGGTCGCGTTGTGGCGGATCTTCGTTGCTGATGGACAGATGAAAGTTGGGATCCGTAGATCCCTAACTTTCTTGTTCTGGCTTGCGTAGACGCTCACGTTCTGATCGATCGCGTTGTAGATGACCTTGGAATCGAGCATCGGAAGAATCGCAGCAGCCCAGTTATGGTGGAATCCCTTGGGTTCACTGGCGATTGGTCCTACCTTTGCCTGTGTGCCGATTGGGTAATGCCCGTTTGTCAGGTTGTACGAGGATATCGCCAGAGAAATCTGGACCAGATTTTGCTCGCAGTTACTTCGTCGTGCTAGTTCACGCATGCTTTGCAGTGCAGGGGATAACAGACCGATCAAAACGCCGATGATGGCAATGACGACCAGTAGTTCCACGAGCGTGAAAGCTGTCCGTTTCGTACGAGGTATAGCGAAGGAGCATTTCATTTCATCTTTTCCGTTAAGTGTGCCCACTTGCATTGATGATTTTGATTTCATGTTCAGGGCTCTGTGCGTGTCAATGAGTCACGTTCCTTGTTGCCTGTCATCCATCTGGCCGTGATCGTGTTACCGTCCCGGATGACTTCGATCCGCTCATCAGATTCCATATCCAATGGCAGTGTGATTTTGTTGGGGCGATTGGCTCCGGCGGAAACGCTGGTGCACGCAATCGCTGTCTCAAGCTGTCTTGTGGAATGCCGTTGAATCTCCGCACGTCGTTCGCTGATTACGCTACGCAGGGCAGTTTGAGTGAATGCCATCACGACCAAGGCGGTAACGAAAATCACCATCAGAAAGCCAGCGCCTTCACGATGGTGGTGCCTCAGTTGTATCTTTTTTAACCCCAATTGTGTTGGCGACGGGGAACATGGCTGCATCGGTTGTTTGGTACTCATTTGTTGATGCCACCGTCGTTCAGGTTGCCCTCGATGATCCACGAGTTGTTTTCGCTCGGGAGATCGACTCGTAAGGTAATTCGAGTTGCCGTTGCTGTCATCTTTGGCTTTGAACCCATGGGAAGGATGAAACGTTCGGAGCGAACTATTTTTCGCCCGACGATTTCGGTAAGCGAAAGGCTGCCTTCTGTTTCATTCCAGTCGTAGACGCTCGCGGATGCTTCGTGCATTAGCGTGACCGGCCAATTAAGGTCTCCAGCGGTCAGGTTGCTGGTTCTGGTTGCATCGGTACGCAGCGCACTCGCTAGCCGCTGGATGTCTCGGCGACTCTGCCTACTACGTGTTGAGTCGATTCCTTCTTTGGTGAGCGAGTTGATAATACCTACGCTGGCGATTGCCAGGGTACTAAGCAGAGACAGTGTTAAGATTATCTCCATTAGTGTATAGCCAGCGCGTTTGGGTGGGCATCGCCACTGCACTGCATGAGATAGATTCTCACGAGCGACGCAAGCCGACGAGGCACTATCTGCCTGATTCGTGGGCTTGGATTTTGAATCGTATTGATTCATTCGCCGTTGCCTCCCTCTTCTTGTGAGCGAGCAATCGATCCTGTGGATGCCTTGCCGCCCACCGACTGCTCGTTTTCAGTATCCAGTTTCCAGCTGTGCTTCACAGTGATTGGGACGTCTCCTTGGCTGACCGTGATCGTGAAATGGATCCCAATCAGTTCCGCGGCGGATTCCTCTTTGTGACTGAATGAACTGCTGGTGATAGTCACGCCAAGGCTTTGCTGTTCAGACAATTTGCTGGCAACGCTGATGGCGAGTTCGCTAGCGTTTTCAACGGTCGCTTGCTTCAATCTTTCTGCGGCATTTTCAGCGATCAGCACTGCTGCTGTGTGTGTGTTGGCCTGTCGCTTCAGCTGATTTCCCTTTTGTGTCCACTTCAGCAGCGCGATTGAACAGCTAGCCAAGATGATCGAAGCAATCACGCATTCGATGATCAGGCTTCCGCTTCTGTTTCGTTTCTGGAATTGTTGATAACGCATTTGTTTCGCCAATGGTGGCAACGAGCTTCCAGCAGACACCAGCAGTTGTCGGACGCTGGGCCCGAGTGCGGTTTGATATCGCATGAAGCAGTGAATGGGATTCATCGTTAAAAGACAGTTTAGGTCTCTGAAATTTCGTAAATCATGTGTGTGAGCTGTGAGAAAAATGATGCTGCAAATGGTGCCGCGGCGGCTGCAAGGCAAAGGATTGCTGCCGGGTAGGCAATTGCCATGATCCAATTCAGGTTGCCATCCGCGTGACGGATGTTTTGGCGACTGATGTTGCGTAGTATTTCGGCTTGTCTTGTTGGCGTCGCGCCTTCGAGCCAGGCATGGTCCGATGCGTTTATCCAACCTGCTCGATAAATCACGTTGGCGTCTGTGTAGCCATTTTCAATTTCCCGTAATGCTTTTTCAAACTGCCTGCGTCTGCTGCCGTAGAATGTTTTCCGTCCAACTTGGCAGAAGGCGTCGAGCGAGAACCGATTCTCGATAGTAGCTGCGATTCCTGTCAGGATTGCTGACTTGCGTGTGGCTGCAATGGGTAGTAGCGGCATCCATGACAGCGTGAGAATTTTCGGTGCCAGTCCGACAATCGCAACGAGATAAAAACAAAACGCAGCGCTGCCAACTAAGAACGCAGTCATTTGCAAGGCGGCTGTGGTGCGTGATGTGGGCTGAGGCGTTTCCGTCATCGGCAGGTCTGCCATTAAGGACATCAGCACGGGCTCAATGAACAGCGTATAAAAACTTGAGAATACTATAAGCGTGAAGCAGATAATGATTAGGTAGAAGAGCTGGCTTGAGATCGACAGGCTGTTGAGCTTTTGTCGGGTTGTCTCATGCTCAGGGTGATGGTTTGAATCGAGCTGAAGTGCACCCTCCGGCAAGGAGAGGGCCATCGCAGTTTCGATTTCCAAAGGCACGCGAGAGGTGATTGCAGCATCGAATGGTGCCTCGCCTGCCGTCAGGCGGCGTGCAAAGTTCCCGCATTGGGACCTGATCGGGCCTGAGTGCGAAAATGCCTCCGCGGTCTGATGGATGCGACCATTGATTCGAATAGTGGTCCGTAACGCCGAGTTAAAGTTTTTGATGTAGTTGCGACGTCGAGCAGCAAATACATGCGCATAACACAGCACAAGAAACACGCTCAGGAAAATCCCAAAAACGCTGAAGAGAGAGATTAGCCCAGCGGCGGCGAGAACCAGGAGTGCATAACGCAACGTTACGAGGGCCGTACTGGAAACTGACGTTAATTGGAACGGTCTTCTCATTCGCTAATATCCAAATTGCTGAATGGTGCTGTAGAGCGTGCTGTAGAAATCTCCGAAGGTCGAGGTGATCGTGACCCATAAAATCACGCCGGCGACGAGCGTGGCTGCAACTGGAATGGCAGCCAGCAACAGGCTTAGCGTGCGTTTTGAACACGAGTCATAATGTTGGGCGACGACTTTCCAGTCCTCTTTTGCCATGGAATCACAATTTGTCAGGACTGCGTAAAGAACCGCTGTGTTTGGTTGGTGGGAAAGGTTCTCTCCAATCACCGGTTGGCCAGATTCTACATTTTGGGCAGCTCGTTCAAGCCATTTGCGGTGGGATTTGCAGCGGAGGCTTTCGGCGGTCAAGCGAAACGCAACGGGGTAGGGAATTCCGAGGGGCGTCAGTTGGCCCATCGCTTGGCCGATTGTGGTCCAGTCGATGTCGTTGCGTAATTTTCTGAACAAGGGGATGAAATTTATGCGCCACGCAATGGGCATGAGCGCGAAAGCCAAGCAAATTAAAAGCAGGCTGGGCATCAGATACTGTGAGTTGCCAGTGAGTACGATTTGATGTGTCGTCTGGTCTGCGAGCATTACTTCCGATGGATACGTAAATGAGGTGCCCGAGAAAGATTCGTCTGTCGGTTTCCCGTCATTGAGGAGTTCCATCGCTTCGAGGGTGGATTTTTGAAAGTGCCAAGCCATAAGCGTGCTGAAGGTAGCTACCGAAAAAACCAGCAGCCAACTTGCCAGTGCACAGCTTCTGGTGCGATACAACATCGCATCGCGTTGGGTGCAGTATTCAACCCAGTTGTACAATGCAGACGGGTTCGCGTTGGACGAAGCCGTAAGTTGCTGGGTAATCAGGTCGGTTTTTGCGATCCCTACCATTGAATCACCTGCCGATAAATGGGCGCGATGAAAAGAGATGCTGTGGAAAAGATGAAAATGAAACCTAAGACAAAGCTGACTGTGTTGGGCAGGAATTGGTGCATCAGCTTTTCCCGTTGTCTTGTTTTTTGCTCGGTCGCAAAGGCCAAGTGCCGGAGGTGAGCCCGTCTACTGATTGTGCGCAAACGTTTGTCTTGCGAGGCTGGCGTTTCTGACGCTGCCGTTTCACGGGCGTCAGTTGCTTGTATGAGGTACTGTTTGCTGTCAGGACCTAGTAATTGCAATAGCCGCGGTGTTGTGAATGTGGCATTCTCCGTCTGCGAAAGTTCTACATCTCCCGCCATCAGAGCAGCAGTGTGAATCGCTTGGCTTTCTGGGACTTTGCTGTCAAGTTGAGACGCGAGCGTTGAGTAGAATAAGCTACGACTCACCGTGCTGGGTAATCGTTGACGTTGACGGACCAGTAGAAATGCGGCGGCGAAAATCGCGGTAGTAATAACGGGTGGCAACCACCACCCGTTCTCGATCCAAATGGAGGCGCGTACGACGGCGTCGGGCCACTGGGCGATTAAGTTTTGATTGTCCCGAACGAGTGGTGCTAAGCTGTTCACAAATAAGATGTAGGCAAGCACGGTGAGAATGCATGGGTAAAACCAATTCAACGTGATCGTGTGCTTGGCCGCATGCCGCGAACGCAGGGTTTCAGCAAATCGGTAAAGTAGATCGGGGGTGCCAGTCTGGGTGGTCGCTTGGATTGCTGCGGTGATCTGACCGTCATCAGCCAGCTTCAGTGCTTGGAAGCTCGCTTTCAAACTTACGCCCTGTTCCAAGCTTCTTAGTAGCGTGCGGGCCACCATGGCAGGACTGCCGTGTTGCTGTTCGGCAACGCGGACGAGAGCCTGTGGGATCGGAATGCTGTGTTCGATCGCTGAGCCGACTTCGTCAAGCAGGTCGGCGAGTTGTTGATCATTCAATCTGGGCATTGCGAATTAGCTGGGGCAGGTTGCTTATTAGGATTGGAGTCAGGTTAACAGGCAGTTTGCTGTCGCAGTCTGGGCGGAAAAAACTGTGTTCTCAAATTAATAGGAAATTTTGGCGATCGTGGAATGTGACGATCGTGGAATGTTTTGTGTTTTGGAATGTCTCAGAGCTCACGTTGTCTCAAAGCTCACGTTCCTGAATCTTTAACCGCGTGGCATGGCCGATCCGTCGATTGAATAGGTCGGGGGGATCGGTCAGTAACCACCTGATCGGAATCCGCGATATGCCAGTATCCTAACGGATTCGAGTACTTTCTGCAGCTGTTTGGGGTGGTTGGTGAACGCTGAAGAACTCTGAGTTCAGCATTATGAACTCAGCGAAAGGAACTTAGGACGATGAGACGATGAAACGACTGAGGCTTCGAAAACACGGTCCTGCTGTATTGTCTAAAGACAGGAGTTTCTTGAGGGCTGGCAGGTAAATGTTGGTTCAGGGGCTCGTGAGGCAATGGCGGCTAGGCCGTGGCCTCAGACGTTATTTTCAGAAGAGGACGGATTTCGGGCTAATCGGGTGATAGGTGCTGGCAGGAGAGCCTGAGCGTGATGCCTTGTCTATTTTCGAATATTTCGTTAGCCTCTGTGGGCATAGACGTGGAAATAATGGTGTTTCCACGCTGTATTCGCAAAACCTAGCGGCAAGTTGGGACGAAGGGCGAAGATTTCTTCTGGGAATCGATGCTCTGGAGGCAGTGTTTTTTGCTGTTTCTCGTAGCCCGCCGCAAAGAAAAAGGAATCTTAAGTGGCTGATGCAATTGTCAAGGAAATGATTGAAGCAGGTGTTCATTTTGGACACCGGACGAGCTTGTGGAATCCAAAGATGTCGCCGTACATCTTCGGAAAGAAGAAGCAAATACACATTCTCGACATACGAGAGACTTTGCGGGGCCTGCTGCGAGCCAAGAAATATCTAAGTCAGGTCGCTGCAGGCGGCAGCTTGATTTTGTTCGTTGGAACAAAGCGTCAGGCAGGTGAAGCGGTCGAGGCTCAGGCTCTCCGCTGCGGAATGCCTTTTGTCAGTGAGCGTTGGTTGGGTGGTACGCTGACTAATTTTCGTACCATTCGCAGTCGTCTTGGCAGACTTGAGGAGCTGGAAGATTTGCGTGGTAGTGAGAAAATCAATGACTACAGCAAGAAGATGCAGTCGTCTTTGAACCGCGAGTACCGCAAGATGTACCGCAACCTGAACGGTTTGCGGTCAATGAATCGCCTACCTGAATGTCTTTTCATTGTGGACCCCGGCAAAGAGCGTAATGCAGTTCGCGAGGCTAAGCGTCTCGGGATTGCTACAGTAGCCCTGATTGACACCGACAGTGACCCATCCGATATCGATCTGCCGATTCCGGGTAACGACGATGGTATTCGGAGTGTCGAACTGGTGATGCGAAACCTTGCGGATGCAGTCAATGCAGGCAAGGGGCAGTTGGCTATGAGCCGCGCGAGTGCGAAGGCCGATAAGGCCGCTGCCGCTGCAGAAGCCGCGGCCGCGAAGGCTGCAGCAGCCAAGGACGAGCCTGCTTCGGAGGGTTGATCTGGCAGGTGGCCGCATATCCTCTTGATTCGCGTCCACGACGTGGTGTAGAGAAATGTCGTGGACGCAAAAGATGATTGCCGCGTAGCGATAAGTCAGGACCTTGCTCCTGAGATGGTAAACACTGACGGGAACGTCGGTTTTGTGTCTTCGTATCCAAACGCGGTGATGATAGGACCCCCAGAGAGTCCGCCGGGTTAATGCGAGTGGGCATCGGCCAAGTAGTCGTTAGAAACTGTGTCGTTTTGGCAATGCAGTTTCATCGTCGAACAGGCTCCGATGGAGTTACTCTCCCATGCTGCTGGATTTGAGATCTGCAGTTCAAAGATTGTGTCACTCGCCGATTAGGTTCATCATTGAATACGGTGTGTTTATGAAACAGAACTCCATAACAAACTGTGATTTTCCAAGTTGGGATGTCTATCCCGGCCCAAACTAAACAAAACATTTAAGTGTGTTAACAAAACAGGATCCGTTGAGGGAATACGATGTCTATTTCTGTCAAAGATGTAAGTGAACTGAGAAAAGCAACTGGTGCAGGCATGATGGACTGCAAACAAGCTTTGAAAGAATCGGATGGTGATTTCGAGGGTGCTCTCGATTACCTTAGGAAGAAGGGTCAGAAAGTTGCTGCGAAGCGGGCTGATCGTGACGCGAATGAAGGCGTTGTGGTTGCGCTGGTGAATGGCGACGGAACCCAGGGAAGCTTGTTGGCGTTGAGCAGTGAAACTGATTTCGTTGCCAAGAACGAAGAGTTCATCGGCTTTGCGAATTCGTTGGCCGACTTGGCTGCGAGCAATAATGCTGCCACGAAAGAAGACGTTCTCGCGCTCGAGATAGACGGGATGACTGTTGCCGAAAAGCTTGTCGAAAAGACAGGTATCATCGGGGAGAAGATTGAAGTTTCAGATTATCAAACGGTAACCGGAGACACGATCGCATCCTACATCCATGCCGGATCGAAAATTGGTGTCTTGGTTTCGTTTAAAGATGGGGGCAACACTGAGGCACCCAATTTCTTCCGAAGCGTTGCGATGCATATTGCCGCAATGAGCCCTTCAATCTTGCACCCTTCCGAGTTTGAAGAAGATTTCGTCAAGAACGAAACTGAGGCCTTGAGGGCTCAGATTATCTCTGAAAATGAGACCAATGCTCGGGAGAACCTTGGTAAGCCTCAAAAGAATGTGCCTCAGTTTGCCAGTCAGCGACAGCTGACCGACGAAGTAATGGCGGAGGCTGAGGAGGCCATCAAGGCGCAGTTGAAAGAGGAAGGAAAGCCCGAGAAAATCTGGGATAAAATCGTTCCAGGTAAGCTCGAACGCTTCGTTCAAGATAATACGCTCCTTGATCAGGAACGCTGCTTGCTGAGTCAAACCTATGCATTGGATGACACAAAAACTGTCGAGGCAGCCATCAAGGCTCTCAGCGACGATGCTGAAATCCTTGCTTTCCGCCGCGTTGCTGTGGGCTGATCACTGTCATTCCAGGGCAAAATACTGACTTGCCCAAAAGATCATGCTAGCCTCGTCGAATCCTGCTCGGGTCGGCGAGGTTTTTCGTATGATAGAACAACCATAGTTCTTTCCCTGAACCTTCTATTTCTGCTTCATCTGCGAGTCTGGTATGCCTGAGGAATCCGAGTCTGATACGAGCACACTGAGGTACCGGCGTGTTATCTTGAAGCTCAGCGGCGAAAGTCTTGCTGATTCGAGCGGGAGGGGCATCAGTGGCGAGGAAGCGGGAGAGATTGCTCGGCAAATTCGTCAAGCGCATGATTCAGGCTGCCAGATTGCGATTGTCATCGGGGGAGGAAACATTTTGCGGGGAGCTCAGTTTTCTGGTACCAATGCTTTGGTGCAAGAGGCAACTGCCCATTACATGGGAATGTTGGCCACGACGGTGAACTCACTAGCCATGCAGGACGCAATCGAGTCCCACGGGCTGCAGACACGAGTCATGTCGGCAATCCCAATGGATAAAATTGCGGAGTCATTCATTCGACGGCGAGCCATTCGCCATTTAGAGAAGGGGCGAATCGTGATCCTGTCCGGCGGAATCGGTAATCCATTTGTCACCACTGATACCGCCGCGGCCCAACGTGCTTTGGAACTGGAAGCGGATGTTGTACTCAAAGCGACCCGCGTGGATGGTGTTTACAGCGATGACCCCGAAAAGAACCCACATGCGGTCTTGTATGAGTCGCTGAGTTATGCCGATGTGGTCAGCAAGAATTTGAAGGTGATGGACGCCACTGCAATCGCCCTTTGTCAGGAACATGAGAAACCAATCCTCGTGTTCAATTTCAAAAAAGATGGGAATATTGTAAAAGCTGTTTCGGGCGATAACGTCGGCACGTGGATTGGTCCTCCGGTGAATTGAACTGGGCCAATGGCTTTCCGGCATTTGCCTTTCACTGCCTAACAACTAAAAATATAACCTTAACACTAGGTCTTTACCCCAAGGACGCAAATATGCCTGCCGATGAAATCTTGATGGATGCCGAAGAGCGAATGGAAAAAGCCATTGCACATCTCGGCGACAGCCTCTCCGGGATCCGGACCGGAAGGGCAACCCCCGGACTTGTGGACTCAATCAGGGTTGAAGTTTATGGGTCAATGCAGCCTCTCAAACAACTCGCTTCGGTAGGTACACCCGAACCACAGCAAATCGTGATACGGCCTTACGATGCCAGTACGATCAAAGAAATCGAGAAGGCGATTGTGGCTGGGGACCTTGGTTTGAATCCGCAGAATGACGGAAGAATCATTCGCTTGAACGTGCCCGCGCTCTCGACCGAAGTCCGAAAGAAGATGGTCTCTCGAGTCAAAGAGCTTGCAGAAGAAGCCAAAGTTTCGGTGCGAAACATTCGCCGAGATGCAAATAAGGCGGCAGATGCCGAAGAGAAAGCCAAAGACATTAGTGAAGACGATCGAGACAAAATCAAGGATGATGTCCAAGATTTGACTAAGAAATATGAAGCGCAAGCAACTGAAATGGCTAAGACCCGCGAGGCCGAAGTGACCGAAGGCTGATGTCTTGGTAGAATCGCACGACAATCCGGAAGCGGGGCGCGTCAGAACGACGCTGCCCCGTTTTTTGTGCTGGTGACGTTCCTGCCGCTAAGGTCATGGACGCTGGGGAGCAAAAACATGGCTTGCCATACGAGAATTAGCCGCGGCCCCAACCCGCCGGGCCGTCTTTGCTTCTTGCCAACAAAGTTTCATGTGAGACCACGTGATCAGATCAAGTTCCTTTCCACGATCGATAAGAGTTGAGGTTGATGACAATGAGGTATCAGGTATTGGGCTTGTTGTTGCTGGTGGTTTGCGGTCAAGGCTTGTTCGCTCAGCCAGTTGGAGCACAACGTCAAACCGTCGACTTTTCCTTGCCTGCTACCGATGACGGTTTGCCGGGAGTAGGACCAATTCGACGATATGGTTGGTTCACCAATCTTTGGAAGAATCGACGTGCGGAATTCGCCAAGCGGGCTGCGGATGAACAGCATGCGGTTGTTTTTCTCGGTGATTCGATCACGCAGGGTTGGGGCGACGATTTTCGTGGCGATTTCAAAGACGTGACAGTCGCGAACCGCGGCATTTCTGGTGATACGACACGTGGGATGCTGATTCGTCTGCAGGAGGATGTGATTGACTTGGAGCCCTCGGCAGTTGTGATGCTCATGGGGACCAATGATCTGGAGGAGAAAGCTGAACCGTCGACCATTGCAAGCAACGTTGGTTTGATTGTGAAGTCTTTAGAAGCACACAACCCAAGAATGCCAATTGTGTTGTGCCTGGTATTCCCAAGCAGTGCATCCAAGAAACGCCCAAGTGAACAGATACAAAAGATCAATCAATTGATATCAGCGGAGCTTAAAGGGAACAAACAGGTGACCATCGTGGATACTTGGACCTTGTTTGCCAATGAACAGGGCGATGCAAAGAAGTCGGAGTTTCCAGATCTTTTACATCCCAATCGGGCCGGGTACGAGAAATGGTTGGCAGCGATTTGGCCAGTGCTCGCGACGCATGGTTTTGTAGATAAAACTTTGCCGGGTTTGGATCTCGAACCGGGGTATGTGTCCTTGTTTAATGGCAAAGACCTGAGCGGTTGGGGGTACCGGCGGACCAACGATAAAATGAGAAAGGGCAGGGAACGCTGGTTGGGACGTAATCCCGAGACTGCTCCTGCTTGGCCATTAGTCGATGAGCCTGTCGCATTTGAGGGAAAGAAGAATTCACCC
The DNA here is from genome assembly GCA_002690925.1 of Rhodopirellula sp. Classification (GTDB taxonomy): domain Bacteria; phylum Planctomycetota; class Planctomycetia; order Pirellulales; family Pirellulaceae; genus Rubripirellula. Next base: position 46,191 of record NZGD01000168.1, on the reverse strand, counting down.
GATGGACGCTACGTTGCAATTAACGGAAGACTGGTGGTTACGACTCCTGCCGAAGGCAGGGCGATCCAGCAATTGTGGACGACTGATGAATTCGCGGGGGATTTTGTACTGAAACTCGAGTTCCGTGCTACACCGAATGCTGATAGTGGGGTATTCCTTAGGGGCCCTCAGTTGCAATGTCGCGATTTCCCGCTTGCGGGTCCTTATAAGACCTTGAAGGGATTTCGCTCGGGTGGTTGGAATGAGCTTGTGGTGACCGTCAAAGATTCGGTTGCACACTGCACGTGCAACGGCGAGGTAATCGAAGAGGCTCTGAAAATTCCTGAGTCAGGGCCGATTGGTCTTGAGGGTGATCGTGGGCAGCTAGAGTATCGGCGACTGCGCATCAAGCGACTGTGAGTGCACTGGCGAGCGGCTGACATAAACGGCCGATGCGCCCTGAGCAGATGGCTCCTCACTCCGAGTTGTGATGAGCCGGATTGGCAAACTGGGTAGAATCGGTGCCCCAGCGTCAAGCCGGTGCTTGTCTGTTAAGGCACACCGGTGCCATCTAGCCGAAACGCCAGCCCAAGTTTCTTGGTTTTCGGGCAAAGTCATCCATCTCGGGTGTGGCAGGTAACTTCTACCAGCCCAGAGCGTTCAGTTCGCGCGATTTGGACCGCTCGGCTCTGTTTTCATGGGATCAGGGTTAGCCTAGCAACTGTTTTTCTCACACCTGCCGAGCTGTCCCGGGTTTCCGTGATCGGCTGACTATCTAGAATCTCGGCTTCCGATTGTTTCTCTTACCCGCGTCTGATAATCATGCCTCGATACAACCCCTCCGAAATAGAACCCCGTTGGCAGGCATATTGGGATAAGCATTCCATTTTCAGGACGCCGGACGAGGCCGGAGAGAAGAAACGCTATATCTTGGATATGTTTCCCTATCCGAGTGGTGATGGGCTGCATGTTGGGCATCCGGAGGGTTACACGGCAACTGACATCGTTGCGAGGTTTGCGCGAGCTCGTGGTGAAACGGTTTTACATCCGATGGGTTTTGATGCCTTTGGGTTACCAGCCGAAGAGCACGCCATCAAGACGGGCGAGCACCCGAGGATTCAGACCCAAAGAAATATCGATAACTTTACCCGGCAACTGAAAATGCTCGGATTCAGTTACGACTGGGATCGTATGGTCTCGACCACGGACGAGGATTACTTCCGTTGGACTCAATGGATATTTTTGGTGCTCTATGATACGTGGTTTGATACCGACGCACAAAAGGGCCGGCCAATCTCAGAATTGCCGATCCCTGCACATGTCGAAGCGGAGGGTGCTGAAGCGATTGGCAAATATCAGGATCAGCAACGTTTGGCTTATCAGGACGATGCCTTGGTTAATTGGTGTCCGGCCCTGGGAACAGTGTTAGCCAATGAAGAGGTGCAAGATGGCAAAAGCGAACGCGGAAGTCACCCAGTCAAACGAATCCCACTACGGCAATGGATGTTACGAATCACCTCGTATGCTGAACGACTGCTCGACGGGTTGGATGATGTTGATTGGCCCATCGGTATCAAGAAATTACAACGGGATTGGATTGGACGCAGCACGGGAGCCGAGGTTGATTTCTACGTGGGCGATCAGGCAGCCAGCGACCAATGGGCAGAGAGTCGTCGGACGCATGGTTTTTCGGCCGAGCCGGATTCATCAGTGTTGAGGGTCTACACGACACGGCCAGACACACTGTTTGGGGCAACGTACATGGTTGTGTCGCCCGAGCATGAGATGCTCGAACAGTTGACGACGGACATTCAGGGCGATGCGGTGCGGAGTTATTGCGAAAAAGCATCGTTCAAGAGTGATCGTGAACGCACCGACGGTGATCGTGCAAAGACCGGTGTCTTCACCGGCAGCTACGCTACCAACCCCGTCAATGGCGAGCAGGTACCTATTTGGGTCGCTGACTACGTTCTGGCTGGCTACGGGACTGGCGCGATCATGGCCGTGCCTGCCCACGATGAACGCGACTTTGAATTTGCAAAGCAATTCGATTTGAAAGTCGTTCCCGTGGTGGATCCACCTCAAGATCATCCCCAGCGTGCGGAAATCATGGCAGGTGACGTTTGTTTTGTCGCTGAGGGGAACGCAATCAACAGCGGTGATTTTGATGGCCAGAAGACCAACGCCGTTAAAGCCGCGGTTATCGCGTTGTTGAACAAGGAGGGGCGTGCCGCTGAAGCAGTCAATTACAAGTTGCGTGACTGGTTGTTTTCCCGCCAGAGATTCTGGGGCGAGCCCTTCCCCATCCTGCACGAAGTCGATGCCGATGGGGAGGTCACTGGAGTTAAACGTGCGGTGCCTGAAACTGATTTGCCTGTACGGCTACCTGAACTCGAGGATTTCAAGCCGCATGGTCGGCCTGAGCCGCCGCTCGCGAAGGCAGATGACGAGTGGCTGTATGTGACGCTCGATGGAAAACGCTATCGCCGGGAAACAAATACCATGCCCCAGTGGGCCGGGTCCTGCTGGTATTACCTCAGATACATCGATCCGAAGAATGAGCAGGCGATGATCGATCCTGATCTCGAAAAAGCGTGGATGCCTGTGGACTTGTACGTGGGTGGCGCTGAACACGCAGTTTTGCATCTGCTCTATTCACGATTCTGGCATAAAGTTCTGCATGACCGTGGGCACATCAGTTGCCCCGAGCCGTTCGCAAAACTTGTCAATCAGGGCATGATTCTTGGAGAGGTTGAATTCAGTGGGTACGTCGATGACTCGGGGCAACCTGTTTCAAGCAATGAGGTGAAGCGGAATGCGGAGGGCGAAAGGGTGCGGTCAAATGGCGACGTTGTGATCTCAAAAACGTTGACTGAGGATCAGGTTGAGAAGAAAGGCGAAGGGTTCGTCTTGAAAGATGACCCTGCCATCAGAATTGATAGTCGTGCTTTTAAAATGTCAAAAAGTCGTGGCAACGTGGTGAATCCGGATGAGGTCGTACGAGAGTACGGAGCTGATTCGCTGAGGTTGTATGAGATGTTCATGGGGCCCTTAGAGGCGACTAAGCCTTGGGCTATGACCGGTGTTGGTGGCGTCAGAAACTTCTTGGATCGTGTCTGGCGAATGGTTGTCGACCCGAAAGCAGACGAACTGACGATTTCGGCAGCAATCAGTGATCAGCCATGCGATGCGGAACAGAAACGCATGTTGCACGCCACTATCAAGAAAGTCACTGAGGATACGGAGTCGCTCAGCTTTAATACGGCGATTGCAAGGATGATGGAGTTCACTAACTTCTTCACGCGTGCAAAAACGCGTCCAAAAGAAGCAATTCAGCAATTTCTTATCTTGCTCAATCCCTACGCACCTCACCTTGCCGAAGAACTGTGGCAGATACTTGGAGGCCAGGAGTCGATTGCAAAGCAGCCATGGCCGTCTTGGGACTCCGAAGCACTGGTGGAGTCGAGTATTGAGGTTCCCGTTCAGTTGAACGGGAAAGTGAAATCCAAGATTCGCGTAGCTCCTGATATAAGCAAAGATGACTTGCTGAAGGCCGCGATGGGGGACGCTAAAGTGCAAGCACTTCTAGAAGGTAAAACCGTTGTCAAAGAGATTGTAGTTCCCGGGCGGTTGGTCAACCTGGTTGTCAAATAGCGGGCTGTACAGTTTTGGCTTTGGTTCGAGACGCCACCGGTGTGGTGGGTTGGTTGGGTTTTACCATGGGTTTGATTGCCTGTGGGTTTACTCGCGTTGCTGTAATTTGATCGTTAGCCACGGCGTTGGTTGATTTGCGGACAAGGAACGTATCTGACCGAAAATTGTCGGCAAGCAGGTAAGGAGATGATACCGCTCGGAAGCGCTAGTCTCGCCTGTCCGCTTGGAACGCAACGCGGTTCGTTCAATTTTGTCGATTCATGAAGCGCGCAGAAAAAACGCCACCACTGAGCCGAGATGGCCGAGCGATGGACGTTCGGAGATGATAATTATGGAGTGTGTTCTAGTTCTCGAATTCGATGATCTCGAGATTCTTATTCGACTCTGAGAGTTCATCAACAACGTCGAATCCGATGCTGGTATTTGCGACGTTCAGTTTCTTCAGCTTTGGCAGGGTGCCAAGCTTGCGAAAACTGTCATCGCTGAGTTGTGTGCCGGCAACAGTCAAGTCCTCAAGATTCGTAAGTTTCATGAGTGTCTCGATCGACTCATCCGTGAGTGTCGTCGCTTTCAGGTTCAGTGCTTTCAGTTTGGTCAACCCACCAAATTCATTGAATGCTTCGTCGTTCAGTTTGGTTTCCCACAAGGTTAGAACTTCCAAGGTCGGTATTTGCCCGATTAATTTCATTCCTTCCGGACTCACTAGGCGGCACTCACTGATATCTAGATAGTTCATGTTGGGGAGCTTAGCAATGATAGCCATGCCAGCGTCATCAAGGGATGAGTCACGCAACTCGAGTCGCGTAAGTTTGTTTAGATTTTGGATGTTCTTCAAGCCTTCACCCGTAACATCAGTACCGCGGATACGTAGACGTTTCAGGTTTGGGAAATTTGCAACGCTGCTCATTCCTGCGTCAGTGAGCTTGGTGTAGTCCATTTGCAGAGATTCGAGAGTCGTGGTTTTTGCAAGGGACTTCATGGCAGCATCACTGATTGTGGTGCAGTAGTTGGCATTGAGCGACTTGAGTGGGAGTCCGGCGACGTTAGCAATTCCCTCATCGTTGACGTTTGCCTTTTCGACCTGCAGATCTGCAAGTCTTGGGAGACTTGCAAGGTGCTTCAGGCCCGCGTCGCCGACGTTCGTGTTACGAAGGTCGATGGCTCTCATTTTGTTCAGTGTCTTCATGTTTTTCATGCCCTCGTCGCTGACACCTGTTCGGCGAAGAAAAAGTACTTCGAGGTTGGTCAGGTTTGTGAGTGCTTCCAGGGTTGGATCACTGATTGCAGAATTCGAAAAGTCAGCGCGTTTGAGCATTCCCAGTTCAGCGAGAGCGTCCATTCCTGCATCCGTCACTCCGGGGCCCGAAAAGAGTGCGATCTGTGTATTCGGAACGCCGCTCAGGTTTGCTAACGCCTCCGTGATCGGTTCATCGGAGACAATCGAGATCTCGGTGACCAATCCATCAGCGTTGCGAGTCAGGTCGAACCCTGCTTCCTCTAAGGCAGCAATTTTGCTCGGGTCTTCCGGAAACTGCGACAATTTGCTCGGGCCACCCAAAGAGACGGAGGGCGCATTTGACGTGGCAGGAGGAGGGGAGTTTTGCGCCCGGTCGCAGCCAATAAGGACGCACAAGCCGAGGGTGCAGAAAAGTGCTGGAAATTGGAAAATACGCGAGTTTTGCATGGTGAATTGTCTTACGGGGGTGAGTCTGCGTGGTCAGGCGAGAACATCAAAGATTGCTCAAAGCAGCCATTTTTGCGTTCCGTGTATCGTTTCGTAACGCGATGAACGTGCTTATGCGATGCTAAGGGGCGGCGTGCAAGTTTCGCAGTGTCTTCGATAACCGACAGGTTAAACTTTCAGGGCGGTGCTGGCAACGAATCATCAGGGTTCCATTCGTTTGAAAATCATTGTTGAAAACGGGGCAGCTTGCTATGTTATGCGTAAACGAACTTTTGCAATTACGGGTCGATTTGATCCATCAATTACACCGTTGAGGGAAATTCATGAGCAGAAAAAGCACAAGACGTAAGTTTATCGGCCAGTCAGCTGCGCTGACCGCCGGGGTTGGATACTGGGCAGGTACGAGTCCAAATCTGATGGCCCAGACGTCAGCTTTGCAGGCCCCTGCCGCAGCTTGCGTTGGTGTCGGTGGTAAAGGCGGTAGCGACACCAGTCACATCAGCGAGAACGGTGTCTCGATTGTTGGCTTGTGCGATGTTGATGGTAACACCCTCACGAAGAAGGGACGTGAGTTCCCGGATGCCAAGCAGTTTCAGGATTTCCGTGAAATGCTGGAAAACCTTGGTGACAAAGTTGACATCGTGACTGTCAGTACGCCTGACCACTGCCACGCTGCGGCTGCTGTTCGCGCCATGCGAATGAAGAAGCACGTTTACTGCCAGAAGCCGCTCACGTGGTCAATTGGCGAGGCACGGATGATGCGTGAGACGGCAGAGGAGAACGGCGTCATCACTCAAATGGGTAACCAGGGAACCTCAGAGAATGGACTTCGCGAAGCCGTTGAGGTCATTCGCAGTGGTGCGATTGGTGATGTGGAGTCGGTGCACATCTGGTCGAATCGCCCCGTCTGGCCGCAAGGTATCGGACGCCCTGCGGGTGCTGACCCGGTTCCAGAGTCCCTGAACTGGGATGCGTGGATTGGTCCGGCTCCCATGCGTCCGTTTAAAAATGGTGTTTATCATTCCTTCAAATGGCGCGGCTGGGTCGATTTCGGCACCGGAGCGTTGGGCGATATGGCCTGTCACACGACCAACATGCCCGTCATGGCTCTCAAACTTTGGGACCCCATTGCCGTGACCGCTGTCAAGAATCCAGGACTTTTTGAGGGTGAGACCTTCCCCGGTAGCTCCTCGTTGATGTTTGAGTTTCCGGAGCGTGATGGTTTGGCACCTTGTAAGTTCCACTGGTACGACGGCGGAAATCTTCCTGGCGACGATATCATTTCCCAGTTGCCCGCTTCGTTCCAAAAACGAATTGATCAACAAAAGAAGAATCCGAATCGCAAGACGAGCGGTGCTGTTGTTGTCGGCAGCAAAGGCTTGCTCTTCTCGCCAGATGATTACGGCGCCAAGTACTACCTGTTGCCAGAGGATAAATACAAAGACTTCCAAAAGCCCGAGCAGACTTTGCCTCGTATCCCATTCAAAGGTGGTGGTGACCAGCGGCAGAAGTGGGAGTTCGTCAGCACCATTAAAGGTGAGTATGAGCCGGGCACCATGTCCAACTTTGGATATGCTGGACGTTTGACCGAAACCATTCTGGTGGGTAACCTCGCGATGCGTGCCGGTGAAGGGCAACGCATCGAGTGGGATGCCAAGACTCTGACTAGCCCGAACGTTCCCGAGGTGAACAAGTTCGTCAACCGCGATTACCGCAAAGGTTGGGAAATCTAGACAGCACGCTGCTAAGTCCTCGATGGACCATACGAAGGGTTGGTGGAGTCTTGTGACTGCACCAACCCTTTTTTCGTCGTCATTGGTGGATCAGGGGGAACGCTTGACCTCGCTAATTGTTTCTCCCGGAAAAAGTTGTTAATGAACGTCCGTTACGGCATGCCGCGATCAATTTTGGTGGGCGGACTCCTCTCGAAGTAAAGAAAGGCTTTGATTGGCAATGCGAGGGGAGTAAGCAAAAGTTAGTTCGGCAGAATTATCAGCTGACTGTCGCAACGCGTGAATCTCGCTTGGTAAGATACAGACAGCCAAATCTGCGATTGTCAGAAAGATTTGTGGTTGGTGTCCCATGTGGAGTATGAAGTTCATGAGATCAATGCTTGGATTGCTCGGTTGGTTTTTTGTAGTAACAGTGATTCCGAAGGTGGGTGCCGGTGAACTTACTGAGGAGCGCTGCACGGAGCTGATTGCCGAATTGCAGCCCGGCAAAGATGCCATTTGGCGTTCCATTCCCTGGAAATTGTCAGTACTAGAAGCTAGAGCGGCAGCATTCAAGCAGGATAAACCCATCTTCATTTGGGCGATGGATGGGCATCCGCTCGGCTGTACCTGAAACAACGGAGTTGTCGACCGTGAGTCGACCTTTGCCCAGCCTGAGATCGTCGAACTGCTCAAGTCGAAATTCATTCCTGTTGCCATTGATCAGGCTTGTCAGCGGCGTCAAAAAGATGCTGAGGGAATGCTGTATCGCAGAATTGCGGGGCAAGGTCCACGCAATGACTTTCAAAATACAACTCAGGGGTTTTACATCGCTTCTCCTGCCGGCATGCTGATACTGTACAACAACAACCGGGATCCACAAAAACTACTACGTTTGATGCGTGACAGTTTGCGCGAGTATGATCTCGGCACCTTTGCATTTGATCGTGACGCTGTCCAAGCCGAGATTGATACTTCGACCCAACGCGAACGCGATACTCGATACACCTTGCGCCCCCCTGAAAATGGGCTTGTCGTACGCGTGCATGCAAAGGTGCTTGATGGATACAAGACACCTGCGAATGCAAGCGAGGCAGTTTTTCAAAGAGCACTCTCTCGGGACAATCTGTGGATCACGTCCAAAGAAAAAACTGCGTTGATCGAGGGACTTGTGCCTGCAACCCTGCAACGAAGAATCGCCAGATTCCACTTGGTAGACAATACCCGCGGTGAACCTCCGATGTGGGGATTGGGGGAAATCAAGTTGCTGAATCTTGTGCTTGAGAACGGAAAGTTTGTCGGCTCCGTGCACTTGGAGACAGATGATGGCTCGCGTGGCTACAAGGCTGATTTTCGTGGCAGTCTCAAGATTGTGGGTGATGTGATCACTGCCTTCGAGCTTGTCGCATTGGGTGATTTTTTCGGCGAGGGAAGATACACGAAGAATGCGCCGGAAGGTAAGTTCCCATTGGCTGTGGCATTTCAAATGGCAGATGGCACTGATGTTGCAGATGCAGTGGCTCCTCAGGGAGCGCGAGGCTGGTTGGATGGTTACTTGAAGTGAGTTCTTCTGCCGCCGTGATGGTTGATGCGTTTCTCTCTGCAGAATTCAAGGGCTCAGCGTCGAGTGACGCGGAAACGGTGACTAGCCGCGTAGGGCATGTGCAGTGAGGTGGCTCGTGCGGCGTGATCCTGATGCACTGATATTTCGCGTTCGCTTCGATCTGTGTGAAATAGGTACATGTTCGCGAAGTATGTTAGTCCTTGTGTTCGTGTTGACTGTTGCGTCCTTTCAGATCACGGTCAATGGCCGGTTTCCAGCGGTAGGTTGTTTGACCGTGCCTATTTTGACGAGCGGTCGGATTTGAGCCTTCAAGATAGCAGAAGTGATCTGGTTCGCTGCGTCATCGGACATCCCGAGGAGCAAACCACCACAGGTTTGGGGGTCAAATAGTAAGTCAAAACCGGGATCTTGCCGGATGGCGTTTGAAGCATCTACTTTGGCAACCGCAAGGCGGTTGCTCGGCGCGAGGCTGCTTTGAATTCCCGCGGCGATGGCGTCTTTGGCCCCAGATAACATTGGAATATTGCTGAGCTGCAAAGTTGCACCGGTGTCACTTGCTTCCAGCATCTCCAATAGATGTCCTGCCAACCCAAATCCCGTGATGTCGGTTCCAGCGGTGACGCCGCTGTTGATAGCCATTGCAGAGTATTTGTGCTGTCGTTCCAGCATCGCTGCGACCAGTGAGGAATAGTCGTCGGCGGAACAGCGGCCACGCATATGGGCAGCCAACAAAACTCCAATGCCGAGGGGTTTGGTCATATAAAGACCGTCGCCTGGTTCAAGGCTTTGTTTTTCAAGCAGGTTATCACCGATGGCGTTGCCAATCACTGTGAACCCGATTTCAAGTCGGGGACCCTCAATCGTGTGTCCACCAACAATGGCTGCGCCCATGGCGTCAAATTCTCGTCTTGCGCCGGCCAGCAATTCACTTAACGTCGACTGTTGGGGGATTGCGGGGCCCTCAGGGATGACCACATTTGATAACGCATATTTGGGCATTGCGCCGCTTGCCACAATGTCGCTGGCGGCGTGCAGGGCAGCTACACGTCCAGCTAAGTAAGGATCGAGAAACGGACTGGTAAAGAAGTCGGTGGAAGCAACGATCTTGTAATCGGCTGTTTTTCCCACTTCGGCTGCATCATCAAATTGAATGTTACCAGCCGAAGGCAGGGCAGAATTCAGAAGCCCAGCCCCGATCTTGCATCCGCATCCGCGACATTGCATAGGCTCATCCTCTGCCATCTGGATCGGTTCATACATTTTCATGAATTTAGAGTCGATCGAGTGTTTCAAATTCATTAACCATCGGCTCGACTTCGAAAACCCTTTCCATTGGCCGATGGCAGAGCCGTCGCCGGTATTCAGTAGTTGCAGGTAGCTGCGTTGTGGCGTGTAACTTAGTAAAGGTGTGTTATCGAGTGCGCGTTGCAGGTTTTCCCAAAGTACCGGACCCTGTCTGACGGCATAGACGCCAGCTTTGGGAGTTGAGGAGTTTTGGATGGTGCCTGAATCCCCAACGGCAAACACATGTGGATTTGTAATTGACTGGAGGGTCGGAAGAGTCAACAGAAAGCCATCGGCGTCAGTTTCCAGTCCTAGCGACGATAACAATGCGGGAGCCGCAGCTCCGGTAGACCAGATAACTAAGTCAGCAGGAATTTCGGTTCCATCATTTGTTTTGAGATGATCGGGTTGAACGGATATGATTGGGGTTTTGGTAAATGTGCTGATCTGTCGACGTTTTAATTGGTTAAGCGCAAGGCGTCGGGTTGCGGGTTTTGCGTTGGCAAGAATTTGGTTACTGCGCGTTACGATTGATACATCGAATTTCTTCTTCCATGCTCGTTTCAGGAACGCAGGCATGCAGAAGGCAATTTCCACGCCGGCAGCGCCGCTGCCCGCCACGGCCACGTGCAATGGGCGATCACCCACCGTTTGTCGAAGTTGTTCGAGTTTGTCATTGAGTCGATGCAGGAAGGTCTGCATCGGTTTGATCTCGACGACATTGTCAGCTGCAAGGTCAATGTCCTCGCGTGCCGCGGTTGAACCTATTCCGATCGATAAGACGTCATAAGGCATCGGCGGACGATGCTGGAAGACAATGTTTTGAGTTTTCGGGTCCAGGCCCGTCACTGCTTCAGTGATCAATCGTGCCCCGGCTGAGGCGCACAGCCGCACAAGATCAATTTGCATTTGTACTTCTGGTACTTGGCCGGCAAGTACCGCAGGCATCATGCCTGAATAGGAAGCAACGTTGAAATTTGAGATGCAGGTCAATGCGGTGTCTTCAAGGCCCTGCATTCCGTACATGCGTAGAATGTGCGCATTGGTGTGGCCGATGCCCAGGAGAACGACGTGTCGGGACGGAAGGCGTTCGTTCATTCCGGTGCAGTTTCCGTGTTCGCAAAGTGATGGGTCTCGCGTATGGCCGCATTGATCCCGTCTGCTAAGCTCGGGAGCTCCTGATCGGAAACGGTACGCAAGTCAAGCACAACGGCTTCTTCGGATACCCTTGCTTGAATCGGGATTTGACCGTGCCGCAGATTGTGTGACAGATGATGTGGCGGCAGCCCGGAGATTCTTAATGCATAACTCGGCAAACTCGAACCGGGGATCGAACCACCTCCAACTTGTGATTCGCAGGGAACCACCGCAAGCAAACTGGAAGGCTCGAGACGTGTGAGCAGCGATTCACATCTGTTGCGAACGGTGTCAGGCGTTGTAGTAATCATCCGTAGCGTGGGCAGTTCGGTTAAAGCCTTACCAGCCAAATGGATCTCTGCCGTCGCTTCCAAAGCGGCTAGGGTCAGCTTGTCAACGCGCATGGCACGCATGATTGGGCTGCGACGCAGTTTTTCAATCCAACGTGTCTTACCAACTAAAATCCCGGCCTGCGGTCCGCCAAAGAGTTTGTCACCACTGAAAAGGGATAGATCAGCTCCAGCACGAATGCTTTCCAGGACATTCGGTTCGTCGAGTCCGTAAGGGGTTAGGTCCACCATGGAACCACTGCCTAAGTCATCGATCACAGCCACGGAGTCCGGACGTTCCATCAGAACGAGTTCGTCGATGGTTGGCTCGGTAACGAATCCCGAAAGGTGAAAATTACTACGGTGAACCCGGATCACTGCTCCTGTTGCGTCGTTCACGGCGTTTTCGTAGTCCTGCAGGTAGGTTCGGTTGGTTGTGCCTACTTCACGTAGCGTAACTCCGGCGGCACGGAACACATCGGGAAGACGGAAGCCGCCGCCAATTTCAACCAATTGTCCGCGTGACACGATGACTTCCTGACCTGCGGCAATTGCTTGCAAAACCAGTACCGTAGCGGCAGCACAATTGTTCACAACCAAGGCATCTTCTGCGCCGGTGAGTTGTGCTAGAAGGTTCATCAAACGCTCGCCACGTTTACTCCGCCGACCCGACTCAAGATTGAGTTCAACGTTCGTGTAACGAGCAGCGTTGTTGGCTGCGGTAATCGCTTTGTCGGACATGGGTGAGCGACCCAAGTTGGTATGCAGGATGATACCGGTCGCGTTGATCACAGGTTGCAGTCGTTGCCCAAGGTCGGCCTTTGATTGCTGGAGTACTCGATCAATGATCCACCTGACCGGTGTCGCGTCAAAAGCTTCCGGGCTCTCCAGGATCTGCTCGCGACAGCCTTGCACAGCCGCTCTAACCCAGGCAGTTATTTGAGCGGGCGTATTCCTGGCGCGTAGTGTCATTACTTCCTCATGCTTGAGGACTACGTCCACCGATGGCAAGGCTCTCAGTTTTTCAGCTTTTGTCACAGTTCAGGTTCGGTGGTTTTGGTTGAGGATTGGTTGGGCATTTCTTTACCTTGAACACGGGAATCGCCGTTACGTATTGTAATCTCCGACTTATCGCAAAATTCAAGCAGCGGGATAGCATGTTTGCGGGTAATGCCCCAATGGTCGCGTATTTCAGCAACCGAACGTTCCGGGGACTCGCTGAATAATTCGCGGAGCTCGTTGCAAAGAATGTCAAATGACTGTTGAGAAATAAAGAAACCGCGGCCCAAATCAATGAGAATTCGCTGTTGCGTCGCGAATCGAATCAGAGAGGCAACCGTGTCAGGGGGACTTTCCAACGCTGCTGCGGCCTCTTTTAGGGTAGGAGGTTTTCGCTCGTCCCGGTAGAGCGACAGCAGTTGGTTCATGCGATTGAGCTGTTTCTTCGATAGTACCGTCTGCTCTGACGGAACTGCAATCATCCGGTTGACGCGGACCACCTTCTTTTCCTTGATGAGTTGCGTCAAGGCAGTTTGAGTCGTGGCTGTTCCCGCGATCGGGTTCGCACGTTGTGTGACCGATTGCTCATCAAGCCATGCGTCGTCCATGGACTCGGCCTGATTCGTCAAGGTTTTTAAGATGAAGTTCGATAGCCGAATCAGCAGCGATGGAGACGTGAGAACCTTCCCCTCTGCTAAATTCAGAAGAGTTCCGTTTTCGATGCAGGAAAGAACGGCTGCTTGAAATTCTTTCGCGTCAAGAGCGAGTGCGGCTTGTAGATCAAGTGAGTCGACAGGGCATTCGCCAAGGAAGTCAATCCAAGCAGTAAGTCGTTCCGCAGCAGAAGATCCGCAAAGTTGTTTGCCTAGTTTTAACAGCCGCGTTGTTTGCTTGGCAGCAGGCTGCACGCTGCCAAGGATCCGTCCACCAGCAAAAGACCCGACGGGATACGGCCTGCGAAGTAGGCAGGCTTGGCCAGGAGTGGCAACAACCGGCTGTTCGAGATCCACAATGACCACCTCGGAACCACCGGTCGGAATGCTTCTTGGACCGAAAATGCGGGCCGCCGTCGCGCTGGTTGCTGTATGGAATTGAATCGTAGTCGGACATTTTATCTCCCCGGCGTCCACGAACATTTTCAAGTCGACTAAGATACGACTCGCTGGATGATGCGTGTCCTTCGATACTAATTCATCACCGCGGGTAAGCTCACCTGCGGATACACCCGCCAAGTTCAGCGCCGTCCGAACACCAATTCGCGAGTGTGACTCATCCGAGCCGTGGACCTCGATTTCACGGACGCGAACCAGTTGTCCCGTGCGGGCAATTTGGACTTGGTCGCCAATTCGTAAAAGACCGCTCCAAGGGGAGCCCGCGGCCACACACCCTCGACCCTCGACAGTAAACACCCGGTCAATCGGCATCCGGAAATCACCCGTCGCGGAACGTTCCGTTGTCCTTGCCATCTCAGACAGAAGGCTTCTGAGTTCATCCAGACCCTCTCCTGTCACTGATGAAAGAGGCACTTGCGGGATGTCTTCAAAGCCAAACTCCGCCAAAAACAGCTCAAGCTCCTCCCTAAGCTCCTGTTGCGTGTTCGCGTCCACTAGATCGATGCGGGACATGGCAACAATCAGCTTTGAGACGCCGAGCGATTGCAGGATTGCCGCGTGCTCTAATGTTTGAGCCTGTATGCCCTGGTCACAGGCAACCACCAGAAGTCCCACATCCACAGCAGATACACCAGCTAACAGATTTCCGATGTACTTTTGGTGACCAGGGGCATCGATCAGAGCAAACTGATCCGAACCATGCGTGAACGTCGCAAAGCCCAGATCAATTGTGATGCCGCGACGCTTTTCCTCAGGATGGCTGTCGGTATCCACCCCAGTCAATGCGGCGACCAGCGAGGTTTTGCCATGGTCGATGTGACCAATCACGCCAATGATGGTGTAACTCATCGAGCGGTGCCAAAAAGAAGAAACGAGATGGCATGTCGGTCAAGAAGTGGCTTCCTAACCCCGCCCACCCATATTTTGGCGAATCGGACACAAGATCGCTAGGACCAACCTGCCTCGCTTTCTTCAATCCTGGGGAGATCTGGATACCGGTGAACCGGGTTAGGCTGACAATAACGGCAGCAATCGCTTATTGACGATAAGAATTCCTAAGTTACACTTGACATAATGAGAATCAGTTTCAACAAGGCCTCTGTTTGTGACCTTGTTGCTGATTTTGGCATGTGAACCAAATCGGGCTTCGAAATGAGATCAGTTCTGGCACGGAATTAAAGGCTATACCCATGCAAAATGAAACGATCCTGAACGTATTTCCGGCCTCAGATGACCTGCATCGGTTAGTCATTGCTGTGCAGCAAGAAGAGGGGCATTCATCGAGTCGCTTGGTGCTGCGCCAAGAAACCTATGCTGATGACGTCGGTTGGTTCGTTCAAAGTTTTGTCGCAATTGAGCCAGAGCAAGTTGCGGGGCTGAAGATGGCGCTTTCGAACAAGGTTTCAAGCCGCGTGAAGACGGGTGGGCGGGACGCCGGTCTTTCTCGCGTACCAGCGATTTTGAGCTTTGACGGAAGCTTGTCAGGTACCGCTGGTTAGGTTTACCCACGTTCCTTGGACCTCCGATCATAAGATCGCAGAGGAACGCATTGGCATCAGGAGCAACCTCTGCGACAGATGGGTGTCGGGCTGGCAAGATTGCTGTAATTGTAAGTAGATTGGCCGCGTCTAGATGTAGGGAACCCAGCCAAACCGACGCCTTGCAACGCTGATGCAAGAAGGTGGTGTTCGAGGTTGCTTGCCTCGAGCATGGCGATTGTCCGGGGCGGGTATACGACTCGCGTACAAACGGGTCAGGTGACGTTGCTGATGCATTGATTGACGCCGCATACCCAGTGTCTGCGGAACCGTTAAGGCCGCATCATGATTTCCCGGTCGAGGTTTTAACTAGCGCTTTCAACCATCCTGGCTCAGGCACTCTTGAGGGCCTGAGTTGTGGCTGAATTGGCATTCGACGTACGCATAAGTTTGGTGTACTCGTCGACTCCGTCTTGCTCTTCCTTGAGGATGTCCTCAAGGAAAACCACAAGCGGCTTGTCGTCACCAGCCAACTCAATTGCTTTGCTGTACATCTCGACAGCTTTGGACTCAAACGCCAAGCTAAAAGTAAATATCTCTTGCAGGTCGCGTGACTGTTGAATTTCGTTGCGTGTCGCAACAGGTACACCACCGAGGGCGACGATTTTGTCCCCAACTTGCTGGGCATGGCCAAACGATTCTTTGGCATCACTGAGGAATTTGTCGGCATAAACCTCTCGCCATACGCCTTCGATAATGAAACTCGCCTGGGAGTACTGGGCAACTCCAGTCCACTCATGCTTCAGGATTTCATTGAGGTGGTCGATGAGGTTCTGGTCGGCCATGGTGGTAATCTCGCAACGTGGGGCTATCGGACAGGTTCTTGTTTTGGATTCGGGCAGTGATAGAAATCTCCACTGCGTCAGCGAGAAAGATAGCCGGATTCTCCACTCCTTAAAACACCAATCACGGCTTGCGTAAGAATTTGCAGTATTTCCGTTCTTTAAGGGGGGGCTCGATTAGCTAACCAATAGCGCAGTTTGTGTCTGGGGCTGTCGTGTAATCGAGGCCGGGTGTTGACCGAGTTGGCAGGGTTCAGCGGTTCAGATTCGAGCCAACTAGCTTTACGGAGGCGAATAATCACGGGAACAATTCTTACCCATTCCTCGTCATGGACAACCGAGGACATGCACAAATAAGGGCACGCGCAACTTAGTGAAAGAGGGCGTTCGTCTGTCAGCGTGTGGCAAACGAGCGACGTCTACCGGATCAGGGACACTTCGATTTCGAGCCCCGGTCCGAATCCTAGCATCAACCAAGGCTTGGGCTGTCTCTTGGCAGCGAATCTTTCCAAGATAAACAGCATGGTTGCAGAACTCATGTTGCCGTGGTCAGCGAGGACGCTTCGCGACGTTGCGAGCGCTTCTTTGGGGAGCTTAAGCGTTTTCTCAACAGCGGACAAGATACGAGAGCCACCGGGGTGGACTGCCCATCCACTGATTGATCCGAGCGATTCCCCCTGTTGCTGAAGAAAGTCGCTTAGATAGTCAGCAAGGTGTTCTTCTATCAAATTCGGTACTCGCGCTGACAGCGTCATCTGATATCCATTATCGCCGATGGACCAAGTCATTGCGTCACGGCTTTTGGGAACAAGGAATGACCCGGTGGCATCCACGAAGCCGAGTGGCAAAGGCCTGCTGTGCGTAGAATGGATACCCGGCGAGTGTTCCGTTTTACCTTGCTCTGATTCGATTACGATTGCTGCGGCTCCATCAGCGAACAACGCGTTGCTCACGATATGATCAGCGACCATGCCGTATTGATAATGGAGGCTGCACAGTTCAACACAGCACATCAGCACTTTCGCACGTTTATCAGAGGCGACAATGCCGTTGCCAGCTCGGAGTCCATTGATCGCTGCATGGCAACCCATGAAGCCAACTTGAATCCGCTGAGTGGTGTAGGGAAGCTCCAAGTCATCGATCAATGCGATGTCAATTCCCGGGGCGTTGAATCCGGTGCACGACACCGTGATTAGATGAGTGATTTCCTCACTCATCAAACCACTTGTCTTCAATGCCACGGTTGCTGCTCGTTTTGCCAAGGCGGAAGCTTCACTTCGATAGCGGTCGTTTCGTGCTTTTGTTCCAGGACCACGGTCCTCCATGTGTTCAGCAGGTGTGTAGAAATCATTCACGATATCTGACACAGCATTTTCTTCCAGGAGCACACTGCCGCGTTGGTCAATTCCAGTGCGGCGATACAACGCTTGTACTTTTCTCGCTTCCGCAGCTGTCCCGCATGAAATCTTCGAAGCAAAGGTTGCACTCGCTTTGCTAGTGGCTTGGTATCTGGGGACCGCTGTTCCGCTGCCAGTGATGAGCCCACCGCTGTGTTTCGCGGGGCTTGTTGGCTTTGGAACACTAGTTTTTGCAGAGATTGCATTTGACATGAAACGATTAATCCAAGCTGCAAATAAAGAGGGTGCCTGTGACTGCGCGTTGCCTTTGTGAGTGCATGCTCTGCGTCACCGGCCGAGGAATTGTAGGTTGTCAGGGCGTGTTTTCGAAGGTCATGGTAAGGTGTTAACCCACGCTTTGCCTAATCAAGCCGTGCTGCCACATGAGTGCGAAGAAAATCAGCATGCCTGCGTAATGAAGTCTCAATTCCAACGCCCCCGGCAAACAAGCACTCTGGAAAGAACCGGGCTCACCTCCGGAATTGCCAGAACGGGTGTTCCGTCAACATGAGGGAGACATTGAGGTGGTTCAGGTCAAATTGGGTTTTCAGATAAAAGCTGTGCCGGAGGCGACAATACTCTCTATCGGCACACTCTGTCCGCGTTGAGCTGCCCACTGATGAAGAAATGCCATCGAGCATCGTGCAGAGCTTCATCGGACGTTCTGGCGTTCTGGCGATTGGGTCGCTGTTCAGGTGGACGTCGGTCATTCAAACGTGGTGCGAACCTGACGCTCGTTCGTCGGATACCAATCCGCAATCGCGTCAGCTAGTTTTCGCACGATATCCGGATGGTCCTTGGCAAGATTTTTAGTTTCCCACGGATCATCTGCCAGATTAAATAGTTGGGGGCGTTTTTCTTCGCGCGGGTGGGTGGACTTGTATCGATTGACTTCCCCATCATAAGTGAGCAGTAGCTTCCATTTACCTTCAATGCACCATCGGAATAGGAGGCTCTTTTCCGGTGTCTCGATGTCGGCGATATCGTGAGCAAAGCTTTCGCCAAAGATCCGTTCGCGTTGGATTGCTGATCCTTCTTCAAGGTCGGGTAGGATGTTTAACCCCGGCAAGCCAGCAGGAATCGGCGCGTTTGCAGCTGCCAGCATGGTGGGTACGATGTCCAAACTTGACACGACCTCGGTTCGTTCTCCTGTCTTAATTTTACCCGGCCATCGGTACATGATTGGAGTTCGGATGCCTCCCTCGTAGGGGGTCTGTTTTGATCGTGGGGCATAGCCCCGTGACTTCGGATTTTGGATCCAACCATTGTCGGTGACATAAACGACCAGGGTGTCATTCGCTATCCCTTTGTCGTCAATAACATTGAGAAGCTGGCCACATGTTTCGTCAAACCACTCACACATTGCGTAATAACGCGCAACGTTGGCTGACCTGCCTGCTTGGTTGTATTTTTCAAAGAGTCGCTGAGGTGGATTGTGAGGCGTGTGGGGCAAGAATGGCGCATACCAGAGAAAAAACGGTTTTTGCTGCGCGGTCGCCATGTCCACAAAGTTTTTGATGGGGCCGATGCCTTCTCGGCCGATTTTTAAACCGTCATCGCCATGCCTTCCACCTGGTTCTGGAAAACCACGCGTCATCCCATGCGTAAAGCCGGCATTCTTGAAGCTGCCTTCCCAGAGTTTCCCACTTTGGTGGCTGAGATAACCGGCATCCCCCAAGATTTTGGGGACCGTTTTGAAGCGGTCCAAGTAGGAAATCAATGTCGCGCAGCGGTCTTTGTAAAGTTTCGAGTTTCTTTCGGCGTATTTTGGTGATGGGTCATTGCCTGTGATTCCGTGCGTTGACGCATAATGCCCGGTCAGAAGAGTCGCCAACGATGGGCGACACAACGCTGTTGGAACGTAGCCGTGTGGAAATACGGCACTTTGCTTCGCTAGTCTATCGAGATTCGGTGTTTGGATGTCGTCATGACCCATGAACCCATAATCATTCCATGCTTGGTCGTCAGAAATGATCAGCACAATGTTGGGTTGATCATTGGCCGCATTTGCATGGAAGCATGACAATGCAGTTGTACATGCAAAAAGAAACGCCAGAAAATAGTGAGTGGACTTCATCAAGGTGCTTTGGTGTTGCAAGGTGATGGTTAGGGAAAAGGATGCGACGCATGCGTCACTGGTATGTCACAAGGGTCTGTCGCAAGTGAAAGAGGGTGAAATCAAGTCTAAGCGTTCGAAGTTGAGGGTAGCGGGCGAAGCAGTGCATTGGGAATGGCCATCCCGAACAGTTTGTGTTTTGCATTGCAAAAGGCCGTGCGTCGTTGGGATGATGCATGCAGGCAAGGTGAAGGCGAGTTTGCTTGACGTGCAGGCTCATGACTTGCCGTTTCATGGAAATCAGCCGTTCGGCTCGCTTCACTGTATATACTGCAAAGGCTCTGACGCCGACTTGCTGCTGGGGTCGTGCAGCTGCCAAAAAAACAAAAAAAGTTTACTTGCTGTGGTGGAAGAAGGCAAGGTTGACGCTCTTAATCAATCCGTTCATTCATTGACGGAGGGTTGGTGGCAGAGGAATGGGCTAGAGCATCAGTTCGAGGTCGGCAGCTTCGTACCACGCCGATGCAACGGCGTGTTTGCATTCTACGTAGTACTTCCATTCTTTGCGTTTGAAGTCCCAGGCGACCCTTTCGATCCTGCCGTCCTGAAACGAGTCGGGAAGTCTTACACGAACCGTGTCATAAATGACAAGTTTCGGGATTTTGATGTGATCGGGGTTTGGGTTCATCTTTTGCAGAAGAGCAAAGATTGCTCGTCGCAGATTTTCTGTCTGAATGGGGGTGTCGCGGTTTTCCGCTTCTTCCCGTGATGTCCGATGCACGACTTTGATTGCCGGTGACTTGGTGCCGTCATAGGGCGTCAAGGTATGGATGGTCAGTTCCTGAGCCATGAGTTGCATGAGAAAGGTGTCCAGTGGAAAACCATTTGTCGGGTGCGTCTTAATGCTATTCTATTCGAATTCCCGGGAGCAAATGGAACAAAACTTTATGGCTACTGAGAGAAGTTGCTTGCTCACGACCAGATTTGTTGGGGTTGTTTTGGTCAAGGCTGGTATTGGGCAGCGAGTGCCGTCAAAAATGGGGTGACGTTCTCAGACGCGGGGTCGTCATCAGAGCCAGCAAGAGAGCTGGCGGCTGGTTGTTGCGTGGCCCCGATTGTTGCAGGACTGCCTCCGTTTCTGCTGCAGCTTACGACTGGGCAGCCAAGCTTAGAGGGTATCGCGAGAAAGGCCAACGTCGCGGACGGTTGACATTTTTTATTGGGCTTTTTTTGGGCGTATGTTGCCGTGCACCAAAATAGGAAAGAAATGTCTTCGTCAAAAGCACCGGCTGGCTTGACTCATGTCGGTTCGCGGGATGCGGTTTGCCGAATGCAGATTCTGTATTGTATTAATGCGATGTGCCAACGAAGCAGTAATGAAGCGTTGCGGGGCCGCTACATCCGGCAAGTAGCCGCTACATCCGGCAAGTAATGGTATGTCAGGGTGTTTAGAAAACCGTACACATGTAAACAGACTTTGTGGTCTTCTTAGGCGGCTGCACGACCGTTGTGTCGCAATCGTAGTTCTTCATCTTCGATGAGATGGTGGTGGGAGTTTCCGCTCAAGGCAGCCTTGACGCGTCGACGAAGACTCCGCCGCATTGCTTTGTGGTAACCCACCGTGGCGGCGAAGAGGGTCAGCATGTCCACAAATTGTGTGCATGACGAGAGCTCATGTGAGTCAATGTCGACGTAACTATCAGAGCCAAATGAACACAGCCTTCCATCAATTTCTCCTAAGGGCTCGCCGTCGACTGTGAGGTCGTAATCAGCACCAATGGAAACCCAATGCCTTTTCAGGCTCAGATTCCACATGCGTTCATTGTGGTAGAAGCCAAACGTGTAGATGGATGGGATTCGGAATGTTCGGTGGTTTTGTTGAATTTGCGTGACCATGCTCATGCGGGGCAGAATCACGGCGAAGGTTAATAAACTTCGTTTAGAACCGATACTGTTGTGCACTTCGGTGGTGGTGACCTGTTCAATTGTTCCACACCACCGCACACGTTCGGTCGATGTCTTGAACAGCTTTAAAACCATGCGGCGTTTTTCAACATCACCTGATTTCATAGACATGATAGCGTCGGTGTTGAGGCTGTTTTCAAGCCTCTTCTGCTGCTTGTCGTTCAAACGTCCTGTTTTTTTGATCTGCTGCTTCAGCTGCTTTCGACGCTGGCTTTTGATTGCAGCAACAGCTTGTTCAAGCTCGTGCGTATCAGCATGCCAAACATCGGTTCTCAGTCCAACCAAATGCGTACGTTTCCACTCGTCGGTCTCAATGTCCTGCTCAGACACCGTACCCACCGCATCCATGTGAGTGGTGAACTGATTGGAGTCTGCTGTGGTCAGTTTCTGCATGAATTCTACGTTGCTTGGATGCGCGCCAGGCAGTGCCCACATGTCAACGTAACGGCGATTTTCTTTCGGAGCGGCTTTTGCCATGTGAGAATCCAACGTGATAAAAGTGTCTGATGCGACGCGGTGCACAGGCGATTCGTCGGAATCGAATAGCACCGAACTGCGAGACGGCGGATCTTGAGCGGCAATGACAGCCTGCGTTGGGCTTTCGCGGTGTCGTCGTTGATCGACCGATCTTTAGAGGAAATCGGCAGCGTGCGGGGCTGAGGTCAGAATGACCGTTGCAAGCCGCAAAGTTTACCACTTCGAACGCTTTGCCCTTGTCAGGAGAATGCCGAGACAGGCAGCGTTTTGCATGCAAGACGCTCCGGCGGGCTTGCTGTTCCTGAGATCGGTAGGCGGCAGAGCCGGGTGGGCGAATTATCGAGCTGCATTGATCAGGTCTGCGGCGCCTCGTTGTAGTAGTGCCGTTGCTGCGAGTTCCGCGAGTTGTTCAGCGGTCTCGAGCATCGAGTCTGATTCGGTGGGCAGTTCATGAGTTTCGTCAAGTCGCTGGGTACCATCGTGCGACAGCACCGTTGCTTTCAATTGCATTGTGTCGCCCATGACACGTCCCAATGCTGCGATGGGGGCGAGACAGCCTCCGTGCAAAGATGCCAGTAACTTACGTTCCGCAGTCACTGCGGCTCTGGTTGGAAGGTGGTCGAGTATACGGACGGCCTCGCTTGCGGTGTCATCTTTGCGAATTTCGATTCCGAGCGCTCCCTGTCCAGGGGCGGGTAGCATTTCCTCAATCGGGAATTGCGTTCGGGGTAAGTCATGCATCTCTAAACGCAGAATTCCTGCTTCGGCAAGCATGATGGCGTCAAATTCACCCTCATCAAGTTTCCCGAGTCGGGTTTGCACGTTCCCTCGTATGGGCATGACGTTCAGGTCTGGGCGGCGGTTTCGTAGTTGTGCGGCGCGTCTTTGGCTTCCGGTCCCGATTCGGGCGTTTGGGGGAAGCTCGTGCAGTTTCAAGCTGGTTTTGGCGACAAGGCTGTCGAGTACTGTTTCTCGCTCGGGGACAGCAGCCAACGAAAGGTTCGCATTCGGCTCAGTAGGCAGGTCTTTGAGGGAGTGGACGGCAATGTCCGCTTCATTTTCCAGCAGGGCCAGTTGGATTCGTTTCGTGAAAAGCCCCACTTGACGGGTCCCATCAATAGGCCGCATGTCGGTGTCGCCGCTGCTGACCATCGGTACCAGAACGGTTTCTATTTCAGCCTGCCTCAGGCGTTCTGCGACGTATTCAGCTTGCCAAAGAGCAAGTGGGCTTTTGCGGGTCGCGATCCGGAGAGGGGTCATTAAACGGGCTCAGCTTGTAGGGATGCGGGGTTTGCGGTGGCAGGGAGTTTTGTGGGCGAGCCAAGGACGGAACGCAAATTGCCTATCCCATCAAAGGTTTCTCTGATGCCGGCCTTCTTGTTGCTCGTGCTGGCAGCCATAGTGCTTGCGCTGGCAGTCTCGGTGCTTGCTTTGGTGGCTGCACTTGCCCGGTGCACTCATTGGTTGCACCCAAGACCCAAGCGTGCGACCGGCACATAATGACGCCAGTTCGGTGAAAAAGGGTGTTTCATCGCAGAATTCGCCACAGAGCGATACTACAACCGTCCTATAATACCAGTATAACGCCGGAATTCGAAGCCGGCTTTCAAGCGCGGCGACAAGAGAAGTCATCTTAGTGGACGACACGACCAACAATTTTCCCACGGCCGAGATCCCGACTCAAGATATGCGCGGGATGCGAACGCGCGATATGAGCGTCAATGCCGATAGTGAGGATTTTGACCTCGACAGCGATTCGGGTGGTGATGGAAAGATTCCCTCGAAAATCGGCGATTATGAGATACGAGAGCTGATTGGCTCCGGCGGGATGGGGCAAGTGTTTCTTGCTGAGCATACCCGGATGCAACGTCTGGTTGCCGTCAAAATGCTTCCTGTGGAACGGATGAAAGATGAAGTAGCCGTCTCGCGTTTTTATGATGAGGTCAGGGCGGCATCTCGCCTAATGCACCCCAATATTGTCACCGCGTTCGATGCTGGCGAATCGAATGACGTCCATTACTTGGCAATGGAATATGTTGATGGCCAGACACTGACAAAGCTGTTAGCCCAGAAAGGCCCATTACCGATTGGCGAGGCAGCGGCGGTTATCCGCCAAGCAGCTTTAGGGCTGCTTCATGCACACCGCGCCGGGATTGTTCATCGCGACGTGAAGCCCGGGAACGTTATGAAAAGTGCTGATGGCACAGTCAAAATCTTGGACCTCGGGCTAGCTCGCATCAACTCGGCGTCACTACTCAATGAAGCTACGGTGGTGGGGGCAAATGCCGATCCAAAAAAGAAGTCAAAAGGGCGCCTTGTTGGCACACTGCCCTTCATGGCGCCGGAGCAGCTGGACAATCCCGATGTCGCCGACCCTCGAAGTGATATCTATTCGCTCGGTGCGACACTTTTTTTCCTGCTGACGGGGCGTGCACCTTTTACTGGCGACTATCTCGAACTCGTGTATGGCCATCGCCATGGAAAGATTCCAGACTTGATGGAAGCGCGAGATGACGTTGATCTTCAGTTTTCCAATATTTTCATGCGTATGATGGCCAAGTCGCCCGATCAGCGATACGCATCATTCGATGAAGTGATCGATGAACTCAGCGAGTACGTTACGCAAGATGATACTCCTGCCTGGCTTGCCGAGTATTCCGGGCGGCAAGTGGTGCCTGAGTCCGCGGCTTCATCCAATAGTGGTTCTGGTGCTTCTCCTGTTTCGAATGTGTTCGCGATCGACCTCGGAATGTTCTTCGGAGCCGTTGCCGAGACGACGCCGACTGGCTCCATTCGGCTATTGACGTCCGCTAGAGAAGATAGTGCATCTTTCCGAATGGCCGTGGCGAGTGAAGATGAACAACTGTATTTCGGCTCCAAAGCGATGGAACGCCGCCTTGGCAAGACGCAGAATCTGGCCTATTGCGTACCCATGTACATTGGCAAAGATGTGGTCGAACGTGAGATTGCAGGTAGGCAATGTCCGCCTGAAGTTTTGCTGGCGATGATGTTTCGTGACCTCATTGCGAATGCATGGACCGAAGACAAACCGCCAGCGGTCACCGCCATCACGATCCCAGCAAGTTACGATCAACTGCATCGGCAGTCCATTTTGCAAGCCGCCGAAATGGCGGGGCTTAAGTCAGTACGCCTGGTTCATCGATCCATTGCTGCCGTTCAGTCCACACTGCTGAGTGGCGAGTTTGAAGAAATTGATGATCACTCGGCAAGTGTCGAAGAGGACGCTCAGGAGAGAATCCTGTTTGTTGGCGTGACCGGTATGGGCAGTGAAGTGTCCGTCTTCCGGGGTGAAGCCAATCGCCTGCACCAGTTGGCGATATCAGGCCACTGGAATTCCGGAACGTTGCCATGGTTGCAGCGTCTGGTTGAGTTGAGCGTGACGGCATTTCAGAAAGAACACAACTTCGATCCGCGCAGCTCGCGGTCGACTGTGGCTCAGTTGCAGATGGCGTGCGAGCGGGCAATGAACTCTATGACTTTGCTCGACAAAGTTTCGATCAGGTTAAAGGTTCAGGATGGAGAGTACAAAGTTTGGGTGGCTCGGCGACATTGGTTACAAGCTTGTGAAGACCTGGCAGCGCGACTGAGGAAGACCGTCAAGCGAGCGTGTCGGGATGCTTCCATGTCCCTTAGTGATATCGATCGTTGCGTGACTCTGGGGCCAATTCTCAAAATTCCAATGGTGCGGAATGCGGTGCTGCGCGGTATTAACTCTGAGGTGAAGTATTCGCCAGTTGACCGGACTGATACTGCTCAAGGAGCTGCCGCATGCCTGGCAGCTGAACTGCCAGGACGCGGATCCGCAGTTGCTATGCCAGCTCGTGGGGTAACCGGTCAGACCATCGGTATCGTCGTGGAAGACGTTAAAGGTCGGCGGAGAATATTGCCGCTGATTCCTTTTGGGACTTCGCTACCTGCTAGAACGAACCGAAGGTTGACCGTTGGCTCTGAGAGAGACTCGATGACGCTTTCATTGGTTGAGTCGTCTGGTCTGTCACGAAATGACTGGCAAACACTTGGGCGTTATGAGATTACGATCGACAAGGGAGCCCAACGTGCACGCATGATTGGGTTTGAAATCGATGTCAACGGTTTGTTGGTGGTGCGTGCACAAGCCGAGGGTGCAACTTCAAGCAACAAGCTGCCCACTTTGCCAGAGCCAAAACTTTCTGTGGAAGAGATTCTAGAGTGGACGAGGTGGTTGGATGCACTGCAATGGGATGCAAAGAATTAACTTCATGTGATAGTACGTGCAGGTTTGTGAGGGTTTTCTATAAACCGCGCCCCACGCTGCCCCCGCAGATATCGCCACAGTGGGGGCAGTCTTGTTGATCTCTATTGCCGTGGTTCAGCTACTGATGTGTTGGTCGCTTGGCAGCCTTTCGCGTGCATAGAGCAAGGTGAGTCTTTATCCGAGTCGCCACTGTTAGGCAGGCCGATAGATTCGTGTGCATGACTTCGGATGAGAGAAACTCTGCAGTGCTGTGCTGTTCGTAGGGAATCACTCGGTCTGCCGCGACAGCACGTTGTGTCTATAAAGGGGTGCGCGGACAACCTCGTGGCTTTTATGTACTTCATAGAAACAACGAAGTTCAAAGCATCGTGTGTTTTTAAAGCGAGTGGATGCCGTTACTCAAAACATTTTCTGAAGACTAAAATATAGAATCCGCTGTTTTCGTCACTGGAGTGAATTTACACGACGGTGTTTATGGACAACGTCGAACTTGGTGTTCAACCCGCGGTTCGAGCGGGCATCGAGGACGCCACCTTTCGCGGGATAATCCGGTTCGAAATCGAATTGTCTGTGTTTGGTTTGGTTGAGCATCCGACGGGGTGTGGCTGCATTTGGCAGTAAATCGTGTCGCCGGTTGTGTTTAACAGGGTGGGGCTTATCCGTTCCATCCGCAGGCGACGACGGTAATGGCAGGAGTCGCTGGATCCATTGAGGTTGGTTACCCGGGATGGAGGATGGAGGAACCCTGAAGTTTGAGAAACAGATTGTCCGGGTTTGGATTGAGATGAATGTGGTTTTCGCTGAGTCGTCTGTGCAGATACGAATCATGGATGTTCTGTATCTCGCATACTCCTTGAGGAGGCCTCTGCAGAAACTGTGGAGACGGAGTGTCTAGCCACTCTGGATTGAGATCAAATTAACTGCCGGGTGTGGCCCCGGGACTGGCTTGCAAATCTTTTGCTCGCCAACCACACTGCCACGGCTTTCTTTCCGGTGAGTGAGTCGCATAAAGGTGATTTACCTTGATGCTGAGGCGGTTCAGCGTTTTGGGATCCGGAATAAAAGTGAACACTCACGAGAAGGTACAAGTTGTGTTCTTTTGATCATGCAGGATTCTTTTTTGGTGGGTCATGGTGTTGTTGTTGGCAGTGCTTGCCCGATGGCAAAAACAGCATGTAGCAGAGTCGTGGGTGTTTTTCCTGTTGCGGGAGTAAGTGGTGTCTGTCAATTCGTGTGCGACTTACTTACGCTGGCGTGAGGTCTAAAGTGGACAAGGTGACCATCGTAGGGGGTGTCTAGGCATGTCGTTCCTAAGTTCTAATCGGGTGAGCACGCATGACTGCCGGTGATTTCGGTTGGTATCTATTGTTGATCGGTGCCGGGTTCACTGCTGGAATCGTCAACTCCATTGCCGGCGGTGGGTCGTTTTTGACGCTGCCTGCACTCATGCTGTTTGGACTGGACCCGAAACTAGCCAACGGTACCAATCGGCTGGCGGTGCTGTTTTCAAGTGCTTCTGCAGTAGCCACTTTCCAAAAACACGGTCATCTGGACCAGCGGATGGTACTACGAGTTGGCGTCCCCACTTTACTAGGTGTTCCCTTAGGATCGTTGTTGGCCGTTCACCTTTCTGCTGATGCATTTCGTGGTGTGTTCGGGTTCCTGTTTCTGATCATGGCCGGAATCATTTTACTTGACCCGAAGCGTCTGACGGGTCAGAAATCGGATGCCGAGATATCACCTTGGAAGTTGTCACCGGTCTTTGTGGTCATTGGTATTTACGTCGGCTTCATGCAGGCGGGGATGGGGATTTTGCTGCTGGTTGCAATGAGTTGGCTTCAGAGTGGCGACCTGACGGCATCAAATGCAGTGAAAAATAGTGTTGGCTTCCTTGTGACATTTGCGGCAACGGTTCTGTTCGTAGCTTACGGTTTGGTTGCCTGGGTACCCGGCCTTGTAATGGCATTTGGCAATGTAATCGGCGGAGTTGTGGGTGCCCGCCTCGCTATCAAGAAGGGCAATCGGCTTGTCGTTACGACGCTATTGCTTGTGATGATCGGGACCGGTTTAAAGATGCTGTTCGATGCTCTCTTTTAATTTAATGGTGGTTTCACACGATATTGGGTAGGGCCGTGTATTCGCTTCTCGCCGTTTGACACTTGCAGATTGCTACTGTTGTTTTGCAATAAGGGATCGTCTCTAAGGGGCCCGTATTCATCTCCTATCTTGCGCAGAAATTTGAACTTTTCTGTGGTCTTTGCTGGGGTGCCACCCCAGCCGTTCCCCGCCGTGCCCTATGATCTGTGTTTGTGAAACTAGCGGCTGTGATTTCGTTCGGATCTGTTGAGCGTTTCTGAAGGTTTTCGCGACGCTTTGACGGGGCGTCTGGTTTGTAATTATTTTTTTGGGGAAAACAATGTCCGGTGATAAACACAGTGGTAGGCAGACGCTTTATATTTGTATCGCGATTGTGATAGCGATTGCATTGGCTGTGCTTGCGCCAGAATTGTCGATGAAATTTGAATTGGGTGGAGAGGTATTCCTTAACCTCCTGAAGATGATGGTAGTCCCTTTGGTCATGTCCAGCGTGATGTGTGGCATACTCGGGATGGGAGACGTTAGAAAGCTTGGTAAGCCAGGTTTTTATACGATCCTGTACTACTTTTGCACGACGGTGCTTGCGGTGGTTGTGGGGTTGGTTGTGGTAAACGTGATCAAACCCGGGATTGGAACGGTTTCCGATGAAGCGATTGCAAAGCTCAAGGGCGAAGAGGCAGCAACAGGTGAGCAGATTTACGATTATTTGGCTGCACAGATTGATGTGCCCAGGGAAAAGGTAGCTGACTTTTTTGGATCGCCTGAAAACGCGGAACCGACCATCGGGATGATTGTCGAAAATCTTGTGACTTCTTTATTTACCGACAATCTCTTTACAGCAGCCAGCGAGACAAATCTTCTGCCGTTGATTGTATTTTCGATCATTTTTGCTGGCATGCTTACGACGCTCGGTGAAAATGTGGACACCCTTAAAACTGGAATCGAACAAATCAATCATGCGTTGATGGCCTTTGTGATGTTGTTAATGAAAGTTGCTCCAATCGGAATCTTTTGTTTGGTAACGGCTAAGTTCGGTGCAGCACATGAGAAGGGGGAGTTAGGCGATGTCTTCCAACAGACAGGCTGGTACATGATGACTGTGCTCAGTGGGCTGGGAATTCACGCATTGGTCACTTTGCCAGTGATTTTCTGGTTTTTTACTCGCAAGAACCCCTATCAATTTCTCTGGCAGATGTCACGTGCGGTTCTGACGGCATTCAGTACCGCCAGTTCCTCAGCGACCTTGCCGGTGACGATGGAATGCGCTGAAAATGAAGGAGGCGTTTCGGAACGCAGCACTAATTTTGTTCTGCCGTTGGGGGCGACTGTCAATATGGATGGAACTGCTTTGTATGAAGCAGCCGCAGCCATTTTTATAGCACAAGTGGTAGGAATGGATCTGTCTTTGATGCAGCAACTTACGATCGCTTTGACCGCGACGTTGGCGGCTGTTGGTGCTGCTGGGATACCCGAGGCTGGATTGGTTACCATGTTGATTGTGCTCAATGCTGTGGGGCTTCCGGTTGAGTACGTTGCTTTGATATTAAGTGTGGATTGGTTGCTTGATCGATTCCGCACTGCGGTTAACACGTTCGGTGATGCGTGTGGTGCGGCGATCATCGATACGAATTTTGAGACAGTGCCTGTTGGTGGAAACAGTGCTGGTGCCAGCCCCGAGACCCTTGCAAGTTGAAGTTGATGAAATGTCGAGATGGATGTACCTATGTGGTGCAAAAGTTGTCAGTTGGGCGAATGGCTCCGCTTTAGGTGGCCAGTAGCGTACCTGCTGGAATGATGAGGCAGTAAAGTGTCGAAAGTGGAAGACCGCAAAGATGACGATGATGGAATCCATCCCTTGGATCGTGATTACTCGAAACCCATCCCAGTTCCGCGAAGAAAATTAACATTTAGCAAGTCGCGCGGCATCAACCTGGGAATACTCGGGTTCGGAGTTGGCGGGATTGTTTTGCTGATTGGAATTGTTCTTAGCCAGTTTGGTAACACCAGCCGAGCGATGGAGACGATGGCTGTCAGTGCCCATCGGTTGGGAATGTGGAGTATTCTTATAGGGGGCGGGTCCGTGCTTGTCGGGATGCAGGCTCGCACAGATAAGCTCGGCCGCAAGAGGAGGCCGAAAAGAAATGATGTGTTGCAATTTTCTATCGTTTCAAGATCGGCAAACGCGCCACTGTGTCTTGCGGCTTGGAAATCTGCTTTAGAGGAGTTTCACGAGCTTGTGAGCTCACCGTTAACCATGGATTGTTTGACACCCGAGCTTGAAGACGTGTATCTGGGAGCTGATGGATTGGTGGTGGCTGTCTTGTCTTGGGATCGCGCTCAAGCTGGTTGTATTCGGATGCGAGTGAGGCGTCGAGATGTGGACCGTGTGAAACAAATGTGTCCGCCGCTCTTGAGATTTCTTGATGCACGCTTGGTTGCTGATTCGACCGGATAAATGTTATGAGCGTTGTTGAGTTGGGAGATCCCTTTTACAATACACTGATTGGTTCCAGTCTTTCTGTCTTTCGTGATCCGCAGTTATGCAACAACAAATGTCGACTCCCCTTCGTTTTTCGATTCCAGGTCTGTTGCTGTTCTTTTTGGGACAGCTTCTCTGTTCAAGCAGTGGAATTGCAGAGGATCGGCCAAATATTTTATTCGTCTTTAGCGATGACCATGCTCCGCATGCGATTGGGGCGTATGACGGCTGGTTAAAGTCCGTGAACCCGACGCCCAACATTGATGTGCTGGCATCGGAAGGTATCGTTTTCCGAAATAGCTTTTGTAGCAATTCCATCTGTGGACCCAGTCGCGCCGTCATCCAGACCGGAAAACACAGCCATAAAAACGGGTTTATGAATAATGGAAATTCGTTCAATTGGGATCAGCAGACTTTCCCAAAGCTTCTGAGGGATGCCGGATATACCACTGCGATGTATGGAAAGTCACATCTCAAAGGGAAGCCGCAAGGGTACTCGGATTGGAAAGTGCTCCCCGGGCAAGGCTTGTATTACAACCCGGATATGATCACACCCGAGGGAAGGACGCGGATTGAAGGGCATTGCACAGACGTGGTTACTGACCTTGCAGTGAATTGGCTTCGTGAGGGCCGTGAAGAAGGGAAGCCATTCATGCTGATGGTGCAGCATAAAGCACCACATCGTAATTGGATGCCTGCCAGACGCCACTTGAATCTTTATGCGGACATGGAACTCCCCGAGCCCGCGACGTTGTTTGATACGTGGGAGGACAATGCCCCACCTGCTCGTTTCCAAGAATTAGAGATTGATCGGCATATGCATCTCAATTTTGATTTGTTTGTGGATCTTGTGCCTAGCTTCGATGGAGAGTCTCTCAAGGGGCGGTACGACAAATCCGCTTGGCGAAATATGCAGCGGATGACACCTTCGCAATTGCGGGCGTGGCGTGCGGCGTACGAACCTCGCGATCAGGCGTTTCATCAGGCCAACCTCAAAGGCAAAGATCTCGTGCGTTGGAAGTATCAACGTTATGCGAAGAACTACCTGCGGTGCATCAAGGGAGTTGACGAAAGTGTGGGGACTTTGATGAACACATTGGATGAGCTTGGACTGAGTGATAATACGGTTGTGATTTACTCATCGGATCAAGGGTTTTATGTAGGGGACCATGGCTGGTATGACAAACGTTGGATGTACGATGAGTCGATGATGATGCCTCTCATCGTCAAATGGCCGGGTGTCACGAAGGCCGGTTCGGACAATGATCAGTTGGTGCAAAATCTAGATTATGCCGAAACGTTTCTGGATATGGCCGGTGCGGAAATACCTGACGATATGCAGGGTGTATCTCTTGTTCCTTTACTTAAGGGAGAGACTCCATCCGATTGGCGTGAGAGCCTGTATTACCACTATTACGAGTATCCCAGTGTGCATATGGTGCCGCGGCATTACGGCGTGCGTGGGACGGATTACAAGCTGATGCACTTTTATCAGTTTGACGAGTGGGAATTTTATGACTTGGCAAATGACCCTGACGAACTCGTTAATCAATACGAGAATCCCGCCTTTTCCAACCAGATCGCTAAGGCCAAGGTTGAACTTGAACGGTTGCGGAAGCACTACGGTGACGATAGTGATGTATCGGTTAAGCCGAAGCAATGGCAGGACGGGCTGCGAAATAATCAAGCGTTGTCGAATTAGTCATCGCGTTGCGGGACAAGTGAGTGGGGTGAGCAAAGTGTTTGCTTGTCAGCCAATCATTCTGTTTTGAGGAAGTCCGTCGTGGACGCACAGTTGAAGTTGGTTCGAATTGGTTTGCTTTACCCATGTGGAAGCTGTAATGAGACCACGTCCCCTGCGTTGGGCGACAACGAATTATCATCCCGACCCGAAGTTTCGCCCGTTTATTGAGCGTTTGGAGTCGCAGCAATGCAAAGGGCTCAAAGTTTCGGTTGCCGTGCTAAGTGATCGGGAAAGTGTCAGGTTTTTTGGCGTGCATTTAGCGCGGCGTGGCGTTCAGCCCGTTTGGCTTGAGATCGATAATCAGTCGGAGGTTGGGCAGCGTCTTGACTTGTATAGTTTGGATCCCAGCTATTACACCGCATTAGAAGCAGCGTTGGTTAATCATTTTTCGGTGGGTAAAAGGTTGCTGAGTTTTGGGATCTTGGGGTGGTTTTTTCTAATCCTTTTACCGTTGCTACCGTCAAAGATCATTAGCGCCAGGAAGGCCAACCGACGGATGTCAGTATTTTTTAAGGAGTACGCACTCCCCGGAGGCACGATTCCCGCGGGACAGAAGAGGGTTGGGGTTGTTTTCACCAGTTTAGATGAGGGATTGAAAAGCATTGTTCTGCGATTCGTTTCGGATAGTCAGGTAAATCGCTTTAATTTTTCGATTGAAGTGCCAGGGTTGAGCCTCCGGCCGGAGGATAAGGCAGTGGAACCAACGCTCACGCGGGAAGTCAGTTTGCCTGAGTTGGTGCGTTGGAGCACCGAGCAACCGCGCTGCACAACGGGTCGACGGGGTAGTCGCGAAGGAGATCCGTTAAATCTGGTAGTTGTTGGAAATCGGGATTTGGTGAGGCAGTCGTTTGGTGCTCGATGGGATGACGCTGAAGTCATCAATTGGGCCACCAGTTTAAAAACCGCCAAAGCTTTCTTGCTTGATTCGGCGTATCGATACTCGCCCGTCAGTCCTTTGTTCGTTCAAGGACGGATGCAAGACTTGGCGTTGCAAAGAGCAAGAGCCAGCATTAACGAGCGTGTTCATCTGCGACTATGGAAAACCGGTTTGATGCTGCAGGGCAACACGGTCTGGATTGGCCAAGTGAGCCGTGACATCGGAGTCAGGTTCACCATGAAGACGTGGAACTTGACGACACATCGAATTGATCCCGATGTGGATGAATCAAGAGATTATGTTGTCGATTCGCTGACGGATGGTGGGCGAGTATCCAAGCTAGTTCTTGTTCCGGGGTGCGACGCCGCAGACACAGAGCATCCCCGGCAGAACCTCACCGGGGATCCGTATTTTACGGATGGAAAGCGAGCTCTATTGCAGCTGAGTGCGAGTGGAGGTGTGGTTGAGATTCTGCAGTGCAGTGATCTGATCGCAGATCAAGAGAATTGATTAGGTTGGCAGAGTTAAAGCGTTGGGCATGCCAGAGAAGTCAGTAACGCGTTCGCCCGCCTTCGGAAACGTGTCTCGGTAGAGAATGAAAGTTACACCAATCTGGATTGGAGCCAGAAAAAATAGCGGCAAGTAACAAAATAATGCCGCTACGATCCCAAAGAAACTCAGGCAGATATAAACGAGTGTCAGCGGTAGCAGGTTGTGCCAGGCGGCTCGAAAGCTTGTTTGCATTGCAGGTCCCGCTGGCATGTCGTGCTCAGCAATGAGCTGGAAACAGAATGTAAACGGAATGAAAATGATGACAGTGCTGAGCAGAAGAAAAACGTACGCCAGCGAAAAGAGGGCAGCAAGCAACGCCACCGGGGGAGGCTCCTGGCTTGTATCGAAGTGATATGCGAGAATCAGCAGAGTCGCTGCACCCACCACTGTGATGAAAATCAAACTGATGAGAACATTGCAGAGTAGTACGATTAGCGTGACTAACATGCTGGGTATGAAACGCTCAAAGCCACGAAACAATGTGTCAAATTTGACAGGGTTACCTGACTCACATTGAAGAAAGCAGAGGTAGACGCCGGTAATCATTGGGCCCAACAAAATCCCGAATGGGCCCACGGCGCCGATGAGCAGAGCACAAAAGACAATCCCTAAAAACAGCAGGTATTGCTCTTTGATCATGCGATACGAACGTTGCATGTACTCAATGGGCGTGACTTCGATGCTGCGGTACGGCAGCGGTTGTTGCCGTAGCGTGGTGGACGCTTCATACGGATTCGAACTCATGGTGTCCACGCATCGGTATGGAAGTGTTGAGCCGCATCGTGATGACAAGCGGTGCCCAAAGTGAGGTCAGTTAAGGTGAGTCGGCACACGCTGGGAAAGCCGCATCAGGATGGGGTCAGGGTGTTTTCTTCTCAGCTTTTGGTCCAAAGTAGCCTTTGATCACGGCCTTCATTTTGTCAGTCAACCAGGAATCAACTACGGGGCCGTTTGTCATGATCAATGCGAAGTTGTCCGCGAGTATCTCCTCGGGATGAATAATGTAGCCGGTGTTTTTCCCGATTTGGCGTTGGAAGTCTGCAGTTTGAGGTGAGTGAAAAACTGGATCTCCCCCTGTCTGATCAGCGACCCAGCCTTCGTTTGTCTTTTTTACCTGCATCAGCTTGAATGACAGGTAAGCAAACAGGCTTGCTGGCCCATTTTCGACGTAATCGGATTTTGCCATTAGCATGGGAGCGATGTGTACCGTTTCTGTAGTTGAAATTTTGAGCTGCATCACATGCTCTATTACAGGAGCATCGGGGTTCGTAATCCTCAGAGCGGATAGGTTTTCAGGTAGTTCAATGGGGTTGGCCTTTTCAAAGCCGATCAACTGATAGAGTTGATCTCTGAGAAGGGGGTGTTGCCGAGAGATGACATGAAACAGTTCATGTGCCATTAATCTCGGTAGCGCGTTTGAGTTACCGCGTAGTTCGCGTGTTGGAAAGACGATTTCGTTACCGCGGGTATAGGCCGCACCGCTCTCTTCTTTTCCAGTGGTGTGGATGAGGTTGACGGGAGAGTTGAGTGTGATGAACAGACCCTTCAGTGGCAATTTTAACTGATCGATCGCGGCTTGGATGTTCTCCCGGTCTTTTGAAGTCCATGGTAGTACTTGAGCTGCAACGAACTCTAAATGCCTTGCCATTCCAGGGTCGTTTGCAACGCCCATCCTGACTTTTCGATCAAAAGGACTTGCCACGTTGGTGTAGGTGTCGCTTTGGCTCAACAAAGCTTTTCCGGCGTTTTGGTCAGGAAAAGAAAATCTGATTTTCGAGGGCTCCTCAGCGGTTGCGGCGGCGCTTGCAAGGAAAAAGAGGGGAAACTGGAGGCCTAATAACAAAAGGCTCAGGATTCTAAGTGCGGCGTGGCGCATGGGCTGTGAGATCCGAGATGGTGTGTGTTGAAACTGGGAAGACAATTGAGCGGCAGATCGAGGGAGGTTCGCTGCATGGTTTGTTGTGTGTGTGGAATTCTAAGCTATTTGGGATGTGAGGCTTGAAAAGACTAGGATGGAAGCTCAGTCTCGATTGCAAACGGTTAATTTTGTGCAGGGCGAGAAATGCATACCAAATAAACTCATACAAGATTCTACAGCCGGTATCGGCCAGCCGGGCCACAAGCATATGAAAATGCTGTTGGTCTGGAGGAGATGCATTATCTCGCGTTAAGCTGAAATGATTGACGGGTTCTGTCGCGAGTGGCCGACCTTAGGGGACCGCTCGGGAGAAAATTATGCCGATGGATGACTTGAAATGACTACTTTGCCGAATGGTCCAGTTGTTTTGGAAGCCTGTGTTGCTTCGGTTGCTGATTCAGTGGCTGCTGCTCAGAGTGGTGCTCAGCGGCTTGAGTTGAATGTTGGGATTGAACTCGGTGGTCTGACGCCGTCGGTGGGCCTCTTGGAACTGGTCAAGGATGCGGTAGAGGTTCCAGTGTTGGTGATGTTGCGACCTCGTGCGGGTGGCTTTTGTTACTCGGCCTCAGAAAAGCGACTTTTGATTCGCGATGCGGAGCTTTTAATTGAGCATGGAGCAGATGGGCTTGTAACTGGCGGGTTATCCACCGAAGGCTTGATCGATCGAGAATTTATAGAGACCGTCCGCGATGTGTGTAGCGAAGGTGAGCTTGTTTTCCACAGGGCGTTTGATTTGATTCAGGAGCCGAGTCAGGCGATCGAAGAACTTGTAGAACTACGCGTAGACCGTATTTTAACCTCAGGCGGTGAAACGACCGCTTTGGAGGGTGCTACGCGTATCTCCGAATTGCTGTGCGTTGCGGATGGGCGGATTGTGGTACTGCCGGGGGGCGGCATTCGTTCAACGACGGTGGATGGATTGCTGGAAAAGACCGGTTGCACTCAGGTGCATGGGACCTTCAAAACGCTACGAATAGATCCTGCAGGTCACGTTTGTGGCGGCGATTTCCCTGTTGTGGACGCGGAAGAGATAAGGAACGTGAGGGAGATCTTGGATCGGTTTCACTCAGGTTCATTGTAGGATGTCTTTGCTGGATAAAGTCAATCAGCTTCCGAAACTCACGCGATCTACAAACCTTCGGGGGTTTTATTCCTGATAAGCAGAGAGAGGCAATGAGGACAAAGGGGAAACGTTGGCAATGCAGGTCGACGCTGACTCGTTGTTACCAAGTGGTGGCTAGTATGAATGTCCCGCATTCAGATGGGGTCGGGGAGTTGTCAATGTGTCGTGTATTCCCGCATCGTTGGGGTTGGATTAAACTGAACGTGTATCTACGTCATTGATTTGATGCTTTGTTCGTACCTATCTCAGTTCTCATGATCGGCGGTTGACTTGCTGGCTTCTTTTGTGTGGACACCGTTGGACACATGGATCACGTTAACGGCGTGTCTGGCATCGGCGTCTTGCGCGATCCCGGGGTGTTTTCTATTTCTTAGAAAACAGAGCATGCTTGCTGATGCAATTACGCATGCAGCCCTGCCGGGTGTTGTTGGTGCCTTCTTGGTATCGGGGTACCTCGAAGCAGCCGGTTGGATTGATAATGAAGGGGGCTGGAGTGTCCGCCAATTATTGATGTTTAGCGGAGCAGTATTGGCAGGTGTTCTGACAGCTTTCATGACAGAGTGGGTCACGAGCAGTGGCTGGGTCCGGCAGGATGCAGCTTTAGGAGTCGTCTTTACGACGCTGTTCGCCATAGGCCTGATCATGCTGAGGCAGTTTGCTGATAAAACAGACTTGGACCTTGATTGTGTTCTGTACGGGCAGCTCGAGACCGTGGGGTTGGGCGGAGGTGTGCCGAGCGAAGCAATTGCGTGTGGATTTATGCTTTTGTTAAATGGGATGCTGGTGGTTTTGTTTTTCAAGGAGTTGATGCTTACAACTTTCGACCCGGGGTTGGCACGCTCACTTGGTTTTCGTCCGAGGCTGGTTCATTATGCACTGATGGCGTTCACCAGTGCCACCGTTGTCACGTCGTTTGAAGTTGTTGGCAGCATTCTTGTAATCGGGATGCTGGTAATCCCGCCTTCGACTGCTTTTTTTATGACAAGACGGTTGTCTGCCATGATCGTGATTGCTGTAATCGCAGCCGTGTCAGCTTCGTTCTTTGGGCATCTTGCGGCGAATCTTCTGCCAGGACCGTTGACGGATCTATTTGGTTTACCGTTGACCGAGAGCGTAAGGACTTCGGGAGCAATTGTGGTAACGGCTGCGTTCCAATTAATTGTGGCGGTCTTCTTTGGAACCGAGCGGGGCATTGTTCGGGATCGGATTCGGCGCAGAGGACTGCTGGCTGAAGTTCAGTCAAGGTAACCGATCAGTCGTGGTAACGATTCAGCTGGGACAAAGGGTCGACGCAGTTTAAAGAAGCAATTAGGTTGTCCTACTTAGAGGACATCATCTGAAGTTTTTCGCTAAGGGTTTGCATTGGAGGTTTCAATTGGATGACTCGTCGTTACTCGGTGTTGCCAAGCGTTTCCGTCAGGCGTGTTTTGGGATCTTGTTGGCGGTGTTGGTTGTCAGTTACACGGTTGGGTTTGGCACAGGCTTAGCTGCGGATTGGCCGCGTTTCAGGGGGCCTCATAATAACGGTGTATCGGAGGAAGCGGATTGGAATGCCAACTGGGCTGTAGGCGGGCCACCGATTCTCTGGCGGTCAGATATTGGCACGGGTTATTCATCGGTGGTGGTTGCTCATGGGCGACTGTATACGTTGGGCAATGAAGAGAACGTGGATACGGTCTACTGTCTTAATGCGGAGACTGGGGAAGAAATTTGGACCCATTCCTATCCGTGCGCGACAGATGCAAATGAGTTTGAAGGTGGGCCGACTTCCACCCCCACTATCAAGGAGGGAGCCGTTTTTACTTTCAGTAGGTCAGGTGATCTCTTTTGTTTTGATGCCGGGTCTGGGGAAATTAGATGGCAGGTGAATGTGCCACAGGTAACCTCATTGCGGACTCCTGGTTGGGGATTTTCTGGTTCCCCCTGGGTGATGGATGGATTGGTGATTGTGAATGTTGGTGATGCCGGGGTCGCGCTTTCAATAGAGGACGGAAGCGTATCATGGGTTTCTGCGGACAAGGACTCGGGATACTCCTCGTTTGTTCCGTTTGTTCAGGAGGGCGAAAGTCTCCTGCTGTTCGGTTCGGCACGATCTTACGTGTGTATAGAGGCGAGCACGGGAGTAGAGCGTTGGCGTCAACGTTGGCTGACGACTTTTGGATGCAACGCTACGAATCCTATCGTCGCGAACGGGCAGGTGTTCCTGTCATCGGGTTACAATCGAGGATCTGCATTACTGACGTTTAAGGAGGGTGAACCTGTGCTCGTTTGGAAGAGCAAGGAGTTTCAGAATCAACTCTCGAGCAGCGTTCTGTTGGATGGTCTGGTTTACGGGGCGAATGGTTCGGTGTCTGACGGTGCCACGCTTGCATGCCTGCGGCTCCGGGACGGCAAGGTTCTTTGGAATGCTGCGGATGAGCGTATCGGGGGCCTGACGGCGGCTGGCAGATACTTGATCACGATGTCGGATGAAGGAAGATTGGCGGTTTTTGAACCAAATGAAATGAGCCCGGGAGCGGTAAGCCAGTGCAAAGTGTTTGATGAACAGTGCTGGACAGCGCCTGTGCTGTGCAATGGGCGCATTTATTGTCGGGGCGCATTAGGAGCTCTGGTTTGCGTCGATGTACGCAACCCGAATTGATCGTTTGTCGCGGTTGGTTTACAGGTTCAATCTGGTCAATCTGCATGGCCACTTTTAGCTTGTCATCTGCTCACAGGAAATGAAAATTGGTTTAGAATGCGGTCATGCAAATACCTCAGGAAACAAGATGAGTATCAAACGACGCCATTTCATACAATCCGCTGCGGCGGTAGGTACGCTCGCCGCAACGCCAGCGATTCACGCCAGAAAAAATAAAGCGAAGCGTTATCGGACAGCCTTGATTGGTTCGGGCTGGTGGGGAATGAATATCCTCAAGGAAGCTCTGGCAGCGGAGAACATTCAGGTTGTAGCGCTGTGTGATGTCGATAGTGATAAAGTTGAGTTGGCCGCTGAGGAAGTCGAGGATCTCACTGGGCATGCACCGAATACCTATGGAGATTTTCGCGAGCTGCTTGAGAAGGAGGAAGTTGAGATTGCAATCGTCGCGACTCCGGATCATTGGCATGCACTTAATACGATCGCCGCAATAGAGGCGGGAGCTCATATTTTTGTTGAAAAACCAACCGGGCATACGATTGCGGAGAGCCGCGCGATGCTTGAGGCTGCACGGGCGAATGACCGCGTGGTGCAAGTTGGGATGCATCGGCGGATCGGGCCACATTATGTGTCAGGAATGAAATTCCTGAAGGATGGTGGCGCAGGTGATATCGGGATGGTAAAAGCATTCGTGCACAATCGCGGTGGGGCAGAATTACCCACGCCCAATAGTGCACCGCCTGAACAGCTTGATTGGAAAATGTATTGCGGGCCGGCACCGATGCGTCCGTTCAATCGCAAGATACATCCGGGTGGGTTCAGGCATTTTCTCGACTTTGCTAATGGGACTCTCGGTGATTGGGGTGTTCACTGGTTGGACCAGATCCTTTGGTGGACTGAGGAGAAATATCCGAAACAGATTCACTCGGTTGGTGGACGACCTGTGAAAGGTCCCGCGGTGATGAATCAAACGCATCAGACCACAGATGCTCCTGATCATCAGGTTGCTACTTATCAATTTGAGTCGTTTACAGCGTACTGGGAGCATCGGAGATTCGGTGGGACGGGACCGCAGAGGTCATCAGTTGGCTGTCACTTTTATGGAACGAAGGGAACATTCCATATGGGGTGGCGAGACGGTTGGACGTTTTATCCAGCTGATTCAAAGAAAGCACCGATCCATCAGGACGCGGTACACAAAGAGCCTGATGGACACAGCATTGACCTGCTGTGGGCTGATTTTGTCGACGCAATTGAGACAGGACGACGCCCGACGTGTGATGTGCAAATTGGACACGATGCTACCAATATGAGTCTTCTCGGTATGCTGTCCATGAAGTTGGGAAGAAGTGTGATTTGGGATGGAGCCCGGGAGCAGATCGTGGGGGACGAAGAAGCAAATGTCTTGTTAAGGCGTCCTTATCACAATGGCTGGAAATACCCTGGGACTGCTTGACCTTGAACATCAGCCGAGATGTGATCTGCTGTTTGACCACTAATGCGCCGCTTTGAGCGATCAATGGCGTTGGTGGCCATGATGGTTACTCCTGTAACCGAGGCGGAAGGTCAAGCCAATTCGGATGGGCGTGGTGCTGCGGCGATTTTGCCGGAGTTGCTAGCTGTTGTGTCGGGGCTATCCGGGTCCGTCATGATTGTGCTCGCGTCACGTTCCGCCAGTTCGTGATTCAAGATTTCCAATAGGGTTTGCATGAAAACCACGA
Organism: Rhodopirellula sp.; assembly: GCA_002690925.1. Taxonomy (GTDB): domain Bacteria; phylum Planctomycetota; class Planctomycetia; order Pirellulales; family Pirellulaceae; genus Rubripirellula. The sequence continues at coordinate 5,118 of NZGD01000168.1, read as the reverse complement.
CCATTGGTCCAACTAGAATGCCAATGGGGCCAAAAACCTTCACACCGCCCAGAACGCTTAATAGAGCAAACAAGGGGTGCATGGTGGAGCGTCCGTGTAGAACGTACATCTTGATGACATTGTCGATCGACGAAACCACTGCGGCGCCGTATAGGAACAGTGCCAACGCTGCATACCAACGTTGTTCAACCGCACCTAAGTAAAGCACGCAGGGAATCCATACGGAAGCCGCTCCTAGGAAGGGAACTAGTGCCATAAGGCTTGTGACCAAAAACAGGAATATCACCGAGTCGAACCCGCAAGCCCAGAATGCTAAGGCGGCAAGGATTCCTTGGGCCAACGCACTACAGACACTTGCCAATACGACCGCGCGGCTAGTTCGGTCAAATTCCAGCAGCAAACGGGTTTCGTAGTTGTCATCAAGTGGGCTGAGACGCATCAAGGTGCGAATCATACTTGCTCCATCAAGAAGAAAGAAATAAATCGCGATGACAAGAATTAACATTCCTATAATGGACTGTAGTAAAAATCCTCCAGTGGCACTGGTCAGTGACACAAAGCGGGGTTGCAGCACCTCTCGCCCACGATTCAGTAGATCCTTGAATGACTCCGTGCTTGGATTTGCGAGTAGACGAACCTGACTCCGAAATGTACCGCCAAGCAGGATACGCATCCACGAGCGGATGGCGGCCGATGCAATGACACTTTGGCGATGGAACTTTTCTTCAGCACTCAGTTTGCCAATCAGCTCGTCAGTATCGGACTGGGCGGAGGTTGCGTTGTGAGTCTGGACCGCATCTCGAAATTCAACCAGCCTGTCTTCAGCGATTCGGGCAGCTTCTGCTGCTGTTGCAGGTCCTTCGACTTGGGCTTGAAGGTATTTGACGAGGGTGAGTGCTTCAGTGATGTTTTCCAGAACCATCTGTTTCGCGATTTCGGCCTCGCTACTGATGACTGGAGTGCTGTCGATACCGGCACGTTCAGGTTCGTCCAAGCTATCTGAGAGCGAATCAAGGCGTCGGAACTGTTCTGCATATGGAAGTGAGATCCCAACTTGTTCTCTACCACGATCCAAGGCTGCTGAAAGGTCATTGAAGTCGACGTGACTGACCATTGCAGTGAATTGGCTTGCCGCGACGGAGATGAGCAAAAAAATAGGAAATAAAACGACTGTCATGATCAGTAATGAGGTCGCCATGGCGGCGAGTTGGCGGCGCTCTTTGCAGCGTTTGAGAATGTGCAGATAGACTGGTCGGAACAGAACAACCAGTAGGGCCGCCAAGAACAAGGGAACGAAAAAACCTGCCATGACCTTGTAGAACAAAGCGCCCACTGCCAAGATTCCCAAAATCAGCATCACGACGGAGAGAATCCGAGATAGTGAGGGTAGAGGGGGCAGTGTTTGGGGGGGAACCGTCGGGTGATCTGATTCGATGACCGCCGCTGCAGGCTGCGTCGTTTTCGCGCTGGACTCTTTTTCTTGAGCTACCGCGTTCTGAACGTTTCTCTCCAACCCGTTACCGGCCTGACTCTGTTTTCGGTGTTTTTTTCTTTTAGGCATCTGTAATGGGCTCAGCAAAACTGCTCGATAGATGACGGATGGACGTGTGGGGCGTACAGTGTGGCAGATGGAAGGTGCGACGCTAGGCTGTTTTTATCCCTTCCCTGGGCGCGATGCAATGTTTGGGGCATCGGTGAATTGGTCGATCTGCTCCGCTCGCAGCACACAATGGTTCGTTGAGGAGAGTATTTTGGCTTCGACCGAAGATCAAATTAAAAAAGACGAAATCTGCAAGCGTAAGCGATTTGAAAGGTACAAGCCTCTGTTTCTTCGCGTTGCCAAATGCGTGATTGCGGTCTTGGTGTTAGGAGGATTGTGGATTGCCGGCCGCTCAGCTGTATCGCAGTGGAAACAGGAGAAATCCAAGGTACTGCAACAGATCGCATCGATCGACTCTGAATTGGAATCGGCAACGGGAGATCCGCGTGATGTACTATTGAATCGTCGTGAGGAATTAGTGTCAGCGTTTCCGAGCTGGGCATCGATCCGATGGCATTACGTGGTTGCGGCCGGTCTCTTATATGGATTGGGGTTATTGCCATCTGGGGTTTTGTTGCGACGAGCTCTTGTTTCACTGGGACAACAGCCACGCATCGGGACAGTGCTCGCAGCACAGCTTATGGGGCATATCGGAAAGTACGTCCCCGGAAAGGCCATGGTGATTGTGATTCGAGCCGGGGTGCTGGCACGTGATGGTGTAAAGCCAGTGCAGGCTACGATGAGCGTCTTTCTCGAAACTTTTTTGATGATGGCAGTGGGAGGGGCTGTGGCGGGAATTGTCGTGCTGTGGCTTCCCGTCCCAATGTGGATCTCGGTTATGGCAGGGGGGATCGCATTGGTTGCTAGCTTGCCCACGTTCCCACTTGTGCTGAGATTTGTTGCAAAACGGCTCATCAAGGATTTCGCAGAAGTTGCTGATGCTCGGATTGGGTGGAGGCTCTTCCTCGCAGGCTGGGCTTGGTCGTCGTTGTCATGGTTGTTAATCGGAGCATCGTTCACCGTTTTGGTCGCCGCCATACCGGGCTTCTCAACGCCGAACCCTGCAACAGGGCCCGGCATGGTGGAGTTGTACCTCGTATGCACAGCTGCCATTAGCCTTGCTGTGGTAATCGGGTTCGCATCCCTTCTGCCAGGAGGAGCTGGGATCCGAGAGTTGGTTGTCACCACTGTTCTAGCAGTTTCGATCGGAACAACCCATGCGATTCTTGCGGCGATTGCTGCGCGACTCCTGTTTGCAACCGTCGAGAGTTTAGTGGCTTCGTTTTGCTGGCTGGTTCTGCGTGTTTCAGTGGGACCGGGTGACGTGATTTCGGATCAGGGGAGTTTGACAAACGAAGGCAGCTGCACGTAGTGCGTGGGTCTGGACAGTGCTTTCGGTTTGATGGCTCGCTGGTTGGGAGTTTGCGCTGGCTTGTAGTGCTGAGCACAATGATCCTTTTGAATACGGCCCAAAGAAAATGTGTTTTATGGGTAGGGCGATGCGTCGTTTCGGGATGCCTAAGACTAGGTGCTGTTGTTCGTGTTGGTGGTCACTGCACGCTCGTGCTTAGCATTGCTTGCGATCTTAGAGTAGCTGCAAAACTTGTGGTGTACCGGTCGTTCAGAACCTCTCTTACTTGTTTCGGATTCCTACTGAAATATTGGACACTTGAAGCCGGTTGGTGCTATCAAACACGTGGTGAGGTGTTCGTTGCGAAAACCGGAATGAGTATTGCTTTGAAGTACTTCGGTCACCGTTTTAACGTAGCCGTGTCGCCGCATCGTATTGGAGAGTTTCTGTTTCCGGCTGGCGAAATGGGTTGAAAAAAGTGACTGATTGCTAGGGCATCGCCACTGCCCTAGAATGCCGAGTCCGGTTGGGCTTGCTTGCTCATTTTCTCTTTCTGCCAACCTCAGATACGATCGTGATAGCAGCATTAAAATACTCTGTATCGTCGGTGTTACCGTGCGTTTTCACGGTCGTGCTTGCCGTTTGCGTCAATGCTTTGCCCTCATTGGCCCAGACGCAGGAAAGTAATTCGCAGGAGAGTAATTCGCAGGGTACTGACGCCCAGGGAAGTGGGACACGGAAGACTCAGGATTCAGTCCTCGGTGACTCGGGATTACCTGCGCAAGCAGAATCCAAGGCTACTGGTGAGAACGACAAGACCCAAAGGTCTGCTACCGGTCCCCAACTGTCGAATGGCTCATCGGAGGTACCGACGCCCACTGTCACGGTGGCGAATGCGGGTTCATCCCGTCATGTCGCTGGTCGGTGGTCGACGCTGAGTGTGAATGGTTTGAATAAGACGAGCGAAGACGCCGAGGAAATGAGCGTTGTAACCGTCGGAGACGAATCAAGCCTACAGTATGGGCGCCGATTGTGGATACCAGCTGGATCAAAACGGCAATCATGGTTGGCGGTGCAGATCCCCGATGATGTATTGCGGAGTGGTGGCTCGCCGACATCAACCCCGGAGATTTACGCTGAACTTACGATGATGCAGCTGAGGGAAACCGAACGGGGTGAGGAGTTCAAAGCGAATGCTGTCGGGATGCCCAAGGGAAAGAGGCGGCTCTTGCTGTCGAGCGAGGCTTATCGCACAGGTACTATTCTGTCTCCACGGATCAATACGCGTGATGCAGAGTATCAAGCCGGTGTGATAAGCAAGACGCTTTACGCGGTTTCAGACAGTCAACGAAGTGGGGCGCAGGATCTCGGTATGGTGGATCTGAATCGGGGGTTTATCCCGCCTACTTCCAAGCCACTTGATCCCTTGGACCAGTTGATCATTGCAAATGATGCCGTTCTTGCTGATACCGTTGGGGTACGTCGGATCAGGTCCTGGCTGAACAATGGTGGGCGACTTTGGATCATGGTCGACCGGATCAGCCCAGAATCCGTGCAAAAACTCATCGGCGACGCTATGTGTTACAGCGTTGTTGATGAGGTTGAACTGAATGATTTTCAGATCCGCGTTCGGGCGCAGCACTCTTCATCGCAAGATGTTTTCACTGACATGACCTTTGATAATTCAATCCGGATGTCGAGGGTGGTGGTTGACACTGAAGATGTGGTTTGTGATGTCGACGGATGGCCTGCTGCCTTTTGGAAGCCGGTTGGTGAGGGAGAAGTTTTGTTCACAACGTTGGGTGCGAGGGGCTGGCTGCTGGACGCAAAAATTTCGCCGCCGCTGAAAGCTCTTGCAAGCCGATTTTTTGTTTCAAAACTGGACCCACCTGAATATGTGGCGGAAGTGTCCCAAGTACTCGACGGAGAGATTGGTTACAAAATTCCGAGTCGAGGCAATGTCGCTCTCGTACTGTTGATGCAGATCTTTGCAGTTGTGGTGGGTGGCTGCCTACTGATGTACCACAAACAACTCCAGGGACTTGCGGTGCTCGTCCCGGTTTCTGCACTGACGGCGATGGTGGTCTTGGTTGCTATGGGCAGGCTTAATACGTCCAAGGTTCCATCGACCATTGCGACTGGCCAGATCGTGCGAACCACCCCAGACAGTGCAACGGCTGGGGTAAGTTCTGTCGCAGCCATCTATAGTCAGGAAGAACGTGCGCTT